>DASXHM010000079.1:0-6147 GCA_036488495.1 Myxococcales bacterium
CGGGCACCGCATGTCCGCGAGCTGTACCGCGAGATCGGCGGCCGTTCGCCCATCCATCCCTTGACCGAAAAACAGGCGCGCGCGCTGGAAGCGGAGCTGCCGCACGACCACCGCTGCTACGTCGCGTTCGCCGCCTGGAACCCGTACATCCGCGAAGCCGTGGCGCAGGCCAAGGCGGACGGCGTGCGCGAGCTAGTCGGGGTCTCGCTCTTCCCGCAGTGGTGTTCGGCGACCACCGCATCGGTGTTTCACGACTTGCGCAAGGCCGCTCTCGCCGCGGGACTGCCGCTCCGCGAAGTCGATCGGTATCCCAAGGATCCGCAGTACCTCGACGCTCTCACCAGCACGGTCTTGGAAGGTTTGCGACGGTTCGAAGACCCCGCGAAAGTGCACGTGCTCTTCTCCGCCCACGGTGTGCCGGTGTCGATCATCAAGAAAGGCGATCCCTACGAGCGCGAGATCCACGAGACGGTCCAAGGCGTCGTCGAGCGGCTGCCGAAGGGCCAGGAGTGGTCCCTCAGCTTCCAGAGCAAGGTGGGGCCGGTGAAATGGCTCGAGCCGGCAACCGCCAATCATCTCCCCGCGCTCGCCGCGAAGGGCGTCAAGGAAGTGCTGGTGGTCCCGGTCGCGTTCGTCAGCGATCACATCGAAACGCTGCACGAGCAGCGCATCCTCTTGCGCGACATCGCGGTCAAAGCCGGGATCGAGAAGTACGAGGTGGCGAACGCCCTCAACGACTGCCGGTTGTTCGCGCGCGCTCTCGGGCGGCTCGTGAGAGAGGTCGAGTCGCGCGTCGCCTCCTGAGAGCTGCAGGACCCTCGCACTCCGCAGCGACCGCGCGCTTGCCCGTTTTGTGTTAGCAAGCCAACCGTCATGGGACAATCCGCCCCGCCAGAGGGGCCTCCCGAAGACCCAGACCAAGAACCGCCGCTGCCGCCAACCGGCTGGCAAAAGTTCAAGCGCGCGGTGCTTGGCGGGCCCAAGGACATCGCCGATCCGGACCTCTTCCACGCGCTGTCTCTGGCTGCGTTTCTGGCCTGGGTCGGGCTTGGCGCGGACGGGCTCTCGTCCAGCTCGTACGGCCCCGAAGAAGCGTTCAAGAACCTCGGCGAGCACCAGTATCTCGCGGTCTTCCTGGCGCTTCTCACCGCGTTCACCGTCATCATCATCGCGGCCGCGTACTCGAAGATCATCGAGCACTTCCCCTTCGGGGGCGGCGGCTACGTGGTCGCGACCAGGCTGCTCGGGCCGAGAGCCGGCCTCGTCAGCGGCTCGGCGCTCCTCGTCGACTACGTGCTCACCATCACCACCTCCATCGCCTCCGGCGGCGACGCGGTCTTTTCCAGCCTGCCGCCGGCGCTGCACTGGTTGAAGCTGTCCATCGAGGTGGCGGTGATCGTGCTGTTGACCGTCTTGAACCTGCGCGGGGTCAAGGAATCCGTTCGATCTCTCGTGCCGGTGTTCCTCATCTTCTGCCTCACCCACCTCGTCATCATCATCGGCTCGGTCTTCTTCCACCTCGGCAACGCCGGCGAGGTGGCGCGTTCGGTCTCGACCGGGCTGTCGCACGATCTCAAGACCATCGGCTTCATCGCGCTCGCCGGACTGTTCTTGCGCGCGTACTCCCTCGGCGCGGGCACGTATACCGGCATCGAGGCGGTCTCGAACGGCCTGCAGATCATGCGCGCGCCGCGGGTGGCCACCGCCAAGCGGACCATGCTGTACATGGCGGTGTCGCTGGCGTTGACCGCGTCCGGAATCATTCTCGGCTATCTGCTCATGCACGTGCGTCCGGTCGAAGGCCAGACCATGAACGCGGTGCTCGCGACCGAGCTCGCCGGGACCTGGAGCATCTTCGGCATTCCTTTCGGCAAGGGCTTCGTCATCGTCACCCTGGCGTCGGAAGCGCTGCTCTTGTTCGTGGCGGCGCAGGCCGGCTTCATCGACGGACCGCGGGTCATGGCCAACATGGCCCACGACTCCTGGCTGCCGCACCGCTTCAGCGCCCTCTCCGACCGGCTCACCATGCAGAACGGCGTGATCCTGATGGGGGCCACCTCGCTCGCGATGCTGCTCTACACGCGCGGCTCGGTGGATGCGCTGGTGGTGATGTATTCAATCAACGTCTTCGTCACCTTCTCGCTCAGCCAGCTCGGCATGATCCGCTATTGGCTGATGAAGGAGACGAGGCAGAAGCATCGCGATTGGACGCGGCACATCGGCATCCACATCATCGGCTTCGTCCTCTGCGTGGGCATCCTGGTGGTGAACGTGCTTGAGAAGTTCACCGAAGGCGCCTGGCTGACGGTGGTCGTCACCGGGGCGCTCGTTTCGATCTGCCTTTTGATCAAGCGGCATTACAACGGCGTCTTCGCGCGGCTGAAGCGACTGGACGCCATCTTGAGCGCGCTCCCGGTCTCGCACGACGCGAAGCCGCTCGACGTCCAGCGCAAGAAGCCCACCGCGGTGATGCTGGTGGGCGGGTTCTCCGGGCTCGGCATCCATTCGCTGCTCACCGTGATGAAGCTGTTCCCGCGCTACTTCACCAATGTCGTCTTCATGTCGGTCGGGGTCGTCGACAGCGCCACCTTCCAAGGCGTCGAGGAAGTGGACCGGGTCCGCGAAGAGACCGAAGGAGCGCTGCAGAGGTACGTCGATCTCGCCCGCGGCATGGGCATTCCGGCTGACTCGAAATGGTCCATCGGCACCGAGGCGGTGTCCGAATGTGAGAGGCTCGCGACCGAGGTGGCGAAGGAGTACGAGCGCTCCATCTTCTTCGCGGGCAAGCTGATTTTCGAGCGCGAGCGGTGGTGGGATCGACTCTTGCACAACGAGACCGCCTACCAGATCCAACGGCGGCTCCAGTTCGCGGGGCTGGCGATGGTCATTCTCCCCGTGCGGGTGCTCGAGTAACGACATGCGCGTTTCTTGGTTGATGCTTGCCGCGGCCTGCGCCAGCGGCCATCCCGGCGTCTGCGCTCCCGGCGGCGATCCGGACGTGGTCGATCCCTGCGGCGGTGTCGACGCGGGAGTGATCGCGTTTCCCGGGACGCCCGATCCGGGCGCGGTGCCGTCGGGTACGGTGGGCTTCGACGGCGGCACCGTCGATCGCCTCTGGTTCGCCACCACCGGAGACACGAGGCCCGCCAACTGCGACGAGACGGACGCGTATCCGCGCGCGGCCATCGCGCAGATCGCGGCTTCGATGAAGTCGTTGCGGACGCAATTCACGGTCGATCTGGGCGATCACATGTACGTCTGCAACGGCTCGGACGCGGAGGCGCGGCAGCAGATGGGCTTCTATGTGACCGCGGTTTCCGCGGGGCCTCCGACGTGGTGGATGACGATGGGCAACCACGAATGCGGCAACGACACCGCGCCCTATTCGTGCTTCACGACCGGCCCGCACGACGCGAACTTCGCCGCTTATCTGTCCGCCTTGAAGCGGCCGCAGCCATATTACTTCACCGACGTTGCCACTTCGCGCGGGAAGGCGCGCTTCGTCTTCATCGCCGACGACTCGTGGAACGACGCGCAAGCTTCCTGGCTTTCGGCGGCGCTGACCGAGGCGGACGCCTTTCGGTACACCTTCATCGTCCGGCATCATCCGGTGCAGGGGTCGCGGACCGGCAATGCGCAGATCCTGGATCTCATCCGCGCGCACAAATATTCGATGATTCTGACCGCCCACAATCACGACTACGAGCACGACACGGCCAGTTGGGGGGCGCGCTCGGCGGTCGTCGGCCTGGGCGGCGCGGGCGGACGGTGGGGGTTTGGGACGGTGCTGCAGAACCTCGACGGTTCGCTCACCTTCGTGCGGCGGGATGCGAATGGCAATCCGCTCGGCGGCGCCTGGACGGTGCCGCCGCAGTGAGGCGGGCGGGCCTGACGACTACTTCTCCGGCGCCTTTTTCGCGGCCGGCCGCGCATCCGCCGGCTTCGCGGCGGCGCGCAGCTCGTGCGGCTTCGCGGGCATGCGCGGCTCATGCGGCTTCGCCAGCGGCAGGCCCTTCGCAAGGACGCGCGACTTCGGCTTGAGCCAGAAGACCGCCTCGGTCTCCTTGGGAGCGGTCAGCTCGGAGACGTCGATGCGGACGATGGAGCCTTTCTTGAAGTCGATGGTCGCGCCGCGCGGGACGTCGCCGAGAAGCTCCACGAGCAGCGTCATCTGCGGGTTGTGGCCGACCAGCGCCACCGATTGCGCGCCCTTTGCCTTCTTGGCCACCTCCTGCAGAAGCGCCTCCGGCGGCGCGCTCGGCCGCAGCGATTCGAGGATGCCCACGTCACCCTGTCGCAACGCGGACGCGAGGATCTCCGCGGTCTGCACGGCCCGCGGCAAGGGGCTGGTGAAGATGCGGTCGATCGGCTCGCCCAAGCGCGCGAAAGTCCGGGCGAGCCTGCGGAACCGGCGGCGGCCCTTCTCCGTGAGCGGCCGCGAATCGTCGGGCAGGTCCGCCTTGTCGGCGTGGTCGACCGCGATGCCGTGGCGAACGAGGTAGATGCGGATCATCCGCGCACGGTATCGATGTTTTGCATCAGCGGCGTGACGATTGCGTGGCGGCGTTCAGTTCAGGGTCGAGCCGCCGGCGCGTCACTTCATCCGCGAGACCGGTTTTCGGCGGAAGCAGGAAGGGGCGTGGTCGTTGACGAGACCGACCGCCTGCATCCAGGCGTAGACCGCTACCGGCCCCACGAACTTGAAGCCGCGCTTCTTCAACGCCGTGGCGATCTCGTCTGACAGCGCGGTCTTCACCGGCACCGGCCCTTCATTCTGCAGCGGCCGGCCGCCGACGAAGCCCCAACAGAAGCGCGAGAAGTCCTCGCCCGCTTTCTCCATCGCCAGGAACGCGCGGGCATTACCGACGGCCGACCCGATCTTGGCGCGGGAGCGAACGATGCCTTCGTTCTTCAACAGCCGCTCCACCTCGCGCGCGCCGAACTTCGCCACCAGCGATGGCTCGAACCCCTTGAACGCCTCGCGGAAGGCCGCGCGCTTGTGCAGGATGGTGCTCCACGACAGGCCCGCCTGAAAGCCGTCGAGGATGAGCTTCTCCCAGAGCGCCCGCGAGTCGTGCTCGGGGACGCCCCATTCATCGTCGTGATAGGCGCGCATCTGCGCGTCGTTCTCGGCCCACGCGCAGCGCCCGGCGACCTTTGGCGGCATCGCCGGGCTTCATACCATTTCAAGGGCGGCGCAGCGGCGCGCCGCAGCGGGCGCGCTGCGGCGCGGACCGCTCATTTCACCCAGAGGCTCTTCGGGATCATGCAGTGAATGCCCTTGCGCACGTCCACCATCTGGCTCACCCGGCAATCGGCGGCCATGGCGGCGAGCGAATACGCCTCGTAGCGATCGAGGCCCTTCTGGGTGACCAGGAAGTTGATGGTGTTCTCGAGCGCGATGGCAAAGGCCTTGTGCAGGTCCTCGTCGAACCCGGCCTCGATGTAATAGGTGGGCGTCTCGATGCGCGGCCAGGTCAGCTTCAGGTCCTTGCGGACGATGGGCTGCAGCTCGATCTCCTCGTATGAGCACTCGAGCGCGGTGAGATTGACCTCTCCGTTGCCCTGCGCGCAGTGCGAGTCCCCGGTCCAGATCAGGCCGCCCGGCAAGAACACCGGAATGAAGATGGTGGTGCCGGCGACGAGCTCGTTGATGTCCATGTTGGAGCCGTTCTTCCACGGCCGCAGCGTGCTCACCGGTGCCATCTTGTCGTCTTTGACGCCGCCCTTGCGCGGCGAGGGATCGTCCGGATCGATGCCCACCGCCAGCGTGCCCGGAAAAGGCCGCAAGGGAATTTCGATGCCGGGCTTGAAGGTGACGGTGGGCCTCGACGGGTCGATGTCGAAGTATTTGACGTAGCCTTCGGGGAACTCCTTGGCGAGCACGCCGATGGTGGGGAAGTCCTTGCCGGGCAGGTTGAAGTTGGTCGCCGTCTTCTTGGGGATGATCTTCAGGATGCGGATCTCGAGCACGTCGCCCGGCTCGGCGCCGTTGACGTAGATGGGGCCGGTCAGCGAGTGCGGGCCGCCGCCCGGATTCGCCTTGCGCAATTCCACGATCTTGTCCATCGAGGTGCCCTTCTGGATCTGATCCATCGAGTGCATCAGCGTCTCGATGGAGACGGTGTCGCCGGACTCGATGGTGAG
>DASXHM010000091.1:0-10462 GCA_036488495.1 Myxococcales bacterium
TGCGCGATCCGCGCCACCTCTTCGCGGGCGAGCGGGGCGAAGACGAGCCGCTCGTCGAGCCGCCCCCACAGCTCGGGCGGAAACGCGGCCCGCGCCATCTCGAGGGCGCGGCGCGCCTGTGGGTGCTCGGAAGGGCCGGGCGGCATCGTCAACGGCGAGGCGGCAAATCCCATCGCCCGGGCGCCGCCGCCGTCGAACGCCTGCGCGCCCAGGTTGCTGGTGAGGATCACCACCGCGGCGCTGAAGTCGATGCGCCGTCCGCGGCCGTCGGTAAGCTGGCCTTCGTCCAGCACTTGGAGCAGGAGCTGCAAGACCGAGAGGTGCGCCTTCTCCACTTCGTCGAGCAGCACCACGCTCGCGGGCTTGCGCCGCACTGCCTCGGTGAGCTGTCCACCTTCGCCGTAGCCGACATATCCCGGCGGCGCACCGACCAGGCGCGCAGCGGTGTGCGCTTCCGCGTACTCGCTCAAGTCGATGCGAACCAGCGCTCCGTCGAACAGCTCGTCGGCGAGTGCGCGCGCGGTTTCGGTCTTCCCGACACCGGAGGGGCCGCAGAAGAGGAACGACGCGAGCGGGCGCTGCGCGGAGAAACCGGCGTAGTTGCGGCGGATGGCGCGGGAGATGAGCGAGAGGCTTTGCTGGTGGCCGACGATCCGCGCCGCCAGCCGCGTTTCGAGCTGGAGAAAGCGCTCGCCGTCGGGCTGCAGAAGCCGCTCCTCGGGGAGCCCGGCCATGCGGGCGACTGCGCGGGCCACGTCGTCGCGGGTGACCGATGCGCGGGTTTCCCAGGCGCCGGATGCGCGCCCTTGGGCGACCTGCGCGCCGCCTTGGGCGACCTGTGCCCGGCCCTCGCGGCGCACGCGCGAGCCGGCCAAATCGATGGCGGCAAAGGCCTTGTCGGGCAGGAAGCGGTCGCGCACGTAGCGCGCAGTCAGGGAAGCGGCGGCGTCGAGCGCGTCATTCGTGAAGACCACCTGGTGGTGCGCTTCATAGTGACTCTTCGCACCGCGCAAGATCGCGCTCGTCTCGGCGACCGACGGCTCGCGCACCAGGACCGGCACGAAGCGCCGCTCCAGCGCCGCGTCGCCCTGGATGTACTTGCGGTATTCCTCGTGGGTGGTGGCGCCGACGCAAGGGAACTCGCCGCGCGCCAGCGCAGCCTTGAGCTCGTTGGCGGCGTCCTGCGGGCCTTCCCCCGCAGCGCCCGCGCCGATCAGCATGTGCAGCTCGTCGATGAAGACGACGATCTTGCCGTCGGCGCGCTTGACCTCCTCCTTGATGCCGAGGAGCCGCTCGCTGAACGACCCGCGAAGCTGGGTTCCGGCGACGAGCCCGGCCACGTCCAACTCCACCAATGTCCGATCGCTCACCGACAACAGCCGCTGAGCCAGCCCTTCGACGATGGCGGTCTTGCCCACGCCCGGCTCGCCCACCAGCACCGGATTGTTGGCGCGCCGCTTCCCCAGGATGTCGAGCAGTTGTTCGGTCTCGCGCTCGCGGCCGACGGCCGGATCCAGGCGTCCGCTCGCGGCGAGCTGGGTGAGGTTCCGCGCGTGAGAGGCGAGCCAGGGATACTTCTGCGGATCGAGCGCTTGCGGCGAGAGCTGCACCGGCGGCGGCGGAGTCGGGCGCAGCTCGACGCCCGGCTCGGGGGGCAGGGTGACGACGCGCTCGGGCGGGCGCGTCTCGCGCGGGCGGCTGTCCGGCACCGAGGCGTGCGCGTGCAATTCGGAGGGGCTTTCGCGGTCCACAGGACGCGTGTCGCGCAGCGGTGCTTCGGCTGGCCGTGCTTCGGGTGGCGGTGGCTCGGCTGGACGTGCATCGCGTGGACGCGGTTCTGGCCGGAGGGGCTCGCGCTCTTGCCGGCCGGCGACGCGTGCCGTCGGGACCGCCGCGCCGCGCGGCTCTCCTGCCTTGTCCTGCGGGACGGGCCTGCGCCGCAGCGACGGGCCGGTGAGGACGCTCAAGCCAGCCGTTCGCAGCGACGCCAGCGGCGCGGCGGTCTTCTCGAGCAGCATCGCCGCGGAGCTCTTCGACAGCCGCGTCAGCGCAACCAGGAGGTGCAGCGCCGAGGCCTGCGGGCTTGCGCAGTCGTCGGCGAGCTGCCTTGCGCGATCGAGGGCCTGCGCGAACAGATCGCGGGGTTCGGGCGGCGCGGCGCCGAGCGCGGCCATTTCCGCGAGGAGCTTGTCCTCGTCGCAGCCGCGCTCGCGCAAGAGCTCCTCGGCCGCGTTCGGCAGCGTGAACATCGCCAGCAAGAGATGCGCGGTGGAAGGCTCTTTCGAAACCTTCTCGGCGATGTCCCGGGCCTCGGAGGTGATCTGCGTCAGGTCGGCTGCGTCTTGGGCCATGAGCTCGCGCGCATCCTCGCAGAGCGAGATCTTCTCACGCAAGCGCGAACCGCGGTACGCCTTCGCCGCCTGCAGCGCTACGTCTTGCGCTGGACCTTGCCCTTCGAGTCGAGCTTGTACCCCTGCGGCAGCGCGGCCTCGACCTTCGGCGTGTAGCCCTTCACGTCCCAGGTCGAGTCGGCCAGGATCCCCGCCAGCGCCTCCCGGACCCGCGCGTTCGACGCCTCGTGCGCTTTCAGGAAGTGCTCGATCAAGGGGGTCCGCCCGGCCTCGTCGTGCTGCTTGGCGATGACTTCCGCGGCGGCGATCTGCACCTCGTCGTCCATGTCCTCCAAGAAGGGCAGGATCGCCTGGGTGATGGAGGGCGCTTTGTGGCCGGAGAGCGCGTGCAGCAAGAGCACCTTCTTCTCCGGGACGCGGCTGTACTCGCCCGCGACCTTGTTCACCACCTCGACCAGGAACTGGACCACCGCCTCTTCGGGCAAGAGGTCGGAGAGCGCGCGCAAGGGCCAGCTGATCTCGTCGCGGGTCAAGATGAACCGCTTCACCGACGGCAGCGCCGCATCGCCCGCGGCAAGCACCAGCGCGAGCACGCGGGCCTTCTCCTCGTCGTCGGTGATGCCCGGGTCGACGCGGAAGGTGTAGCGCAAGAGGAGTGCGTCCACCGCGGGCTCGGTCTTCAACTCGCCCAGCTCTTCGATGGCGCCCTGCCGGTTTTCCGGAGGGCCGAACTTCTCCATCGTTCTCTTGGTCAAGCGCCGGATCTTTCCTTCCGGCCCGCCCATGCCGATCAGGTCCATCAGTCCCATGGCAGCCCTTCTACAGCACGAGGCCCGTCCGTACGTCGGTTTTGTACAGCCGCTGCAGCGCCTGGGCCGCCTCACGCGCGGCCTCTCCGTCTGGCGGGAGCACGATCTGCAGGACGGCGTACAGGTCGCCGCGCGGCGCACCCGTCGAGCCACCCTTGAGCGCGGGCAGCCCGCGCCCCCGCAAGCGCAGCTTGCGCCCGCTCTGCGAACCGGCCGGAATCTTCAGCGTCACGGGTCCCTCGAACGTCGGAGCGGTCACCTCCGCGCCCGCCAACGCCTCCGCGGGCGTGATGGGAAGATCGAGCAGCAGATCGCGGCCCTGCACCCGCACCGTCGGGTGCTCGCGCACGGTGATGCGCAGGTAGAGATCGCCGGCTTCTCCGCCGCGCTGGCCAGGTGCGCCCTGGCCCGGAAGGCGCACCCGCGAGCCGGTCTCGACGCCCGGGGGGATCTTCACCTTCAGGCGCGCCGTCTCGGCGATGATTCCCGCCCCGTCGCAGCGCGGGCAGGGTTCGCGGACCGTGCCGCGGCCGTCGCAGCGCGGGCAGGTGGTGGTGAACATGCCGCCCATCCGCAGCTCGCCCGAGCCGTCGCATTCGGGGCAGGTGGTCTCCTTGCTGCCCGGCTTCGCGCCGCTGCCCTTGCACTGCGGGCAGGTGGACGGCCGGTTGAGTGACAGCTCGCGCTCTGCGCCGAGGACCGCGTCGCGCAGATCAACCTCCAAGGACGCCTCGATGTCGTCGCCCGGCACCGCCTCCGCCGTGCGTCGTGTACGCGTACGGGTGGCGGCGCCACCGCCGCGGCTGAAGAGGTCGCCGAACATCGACGCGAAGTCCGACGTGTCCCCTTGGAACCCCTCGAATCCGGGCGATGCTCCCCGGCCGCGCCCGAAGCCTGCGGCGCGCGCCTGTTCGTACTGCCGCGCCTTCGCCTCGTCGAAGCCCTGGCGGGTCGAGATCTCGCCGAACTCGTCGAAGAGCGCGCGCTTCTTCGGGTCGCCCAAAATCTCGAAGGCGCTCGACACCTCCTTGAAGCGCTCTTCGGCCTTCTTGTCGCCCGGGTTGTGGTCGGGATGCAGCTTCTTCGCCAGCTTGCGATAGGCCTTCTTCACCTCGTCGGCGGTGGCCGTCTTCGCGACGCCGAGCACTGCGTACGGATCTTTCATTGCCGGGCGACCGTAACCACGCCATGGGGGGTGGTCAACACCGCGGCTAGCGCGATTGACCCTCGCGACGAAGGGTCGTTACCATCCCGCGCAAGTTGCGCGCACTCCTCCTCATCGCCTGCGTCGCCGCACCGCTCCCCGCTCTCGCCGCCCGAAAGCTCGTCGACGAGGTGGTGGCGGTGGTGGACGCGCATACCATCACGCTCTCCGAGCTGCAGGCCGAGACGCGGGTGCGCCTCGTGGAAGCGCAAGGCCCGGTCGCCGCCGCCCTGCCGTTGGATGGCCCGCTCCTCGCCGCCTCGCTCCGCAAGACCATCGACGAGCGGATCATCCTGGCCGAGATCGAGCGGCTCAAGCTCTACGATCTGGACCGCGCCGAAGTGGACTCCTTGCTCTCGCGGCTGCGCAACCGCTTCGCCAACCAGGCCGAGTGGGAGGCGTTCACCCGCAAGATCGAGCTGACCGACGAGGAGATCGCGAAAATCCTCGCTCGTGAGCTGCGGGTCGCGCGCTATCTCGAGAACCGGCTCAAGCTGTCCGCCCAGATCCGCGACAGCGACCTGCCTGCCGGTCCCGAGAGGGAGAAGCTGGCGCAGGAGAAGTACCAGCGGCTGCTCGCGGATCTGCTCGACGATCTGCGGAAGCGCGTCACCGTGCGGGTGCTGGACCCGCTGGATTCCGAGCCGGGAGTCGCGGCCTTGAAGGGTGGCTGATGGCGGTGCGCGCGCGCACGAAGCTCGAGATCCGCCGGATGCGGCCGGACGATCTCGACGACGTGATGGTGATCGAGCGCGCGGCGTTCAAGCACCCCTGGTCGCTCGAGCTGTTCCGGCGCGAGCTCGAGCACGACTGGAGCACCATCCTCGTGGCGGTGGAGCCGCTCGCGCCCCTGCCGGCTGCGGGCAAGGGGCTTTCGCAGCGCGTCCTCGGCTTCTTGATCTTCTGGCTCGTCCACGACGAGGTGCACATCCTCAACGTGGCGGTGGCGCCGGAGCAGCGCCGCCGCGGCATCGCGCGGATGCTGATGCAGGAAGCGGAGCGGCGCGCGCACGAGGCGAACGCGGCCTTGATGACCTTGGAGGTCCGGCGCGGCAACCTGGGCGCGCTCGACCTGTACCGGCAGTTCGACTACCGCGCGGTCGGGGTGCGGCCGAACTACTACGTCGACGAGGGCGAGGACGCGATCGTGATGGTGAAGGAGCTGCGCAAGTAGCTCGCCGTGGCCGGTGTCCGAGCACGTTCGGGGTGGCGGAGCTGCAGGCGCGCTCAGGGTGAAGCTGCGCGGCGCTTTCCCTCGCGGGCCTTGAGCACCGCCGCGATCTCTTCCAGCCCCATCCCGTGCGAGACCAGGACGGCCAGCGCGTGGAAGACGAGATCGGCCGCCTCGTTGGCGATCTCCTCTCGCGTTCCCTTGAGGGAAGCGATGACGAGCTCGGTCGCCTCTTCGCCGATCTTCTTGTGGCGGAGCGTCTCGTCCCGGAAGAGCTTGGCCGTGTACGAGCCCTCCGGCGGATTCACCGCGCGCTCCCGCAGCACCGTCTCGAGCGCAGCCAAGGTCCGGCCCGGCGGTTCGGGCGCGGCGCGCAGCTCTTCGAAGAAGCAGGAGCGCGATCCGGTATGGCAGGCGGGGCCGCGCGGATCGACCCGCAGGAGGATGGCGTCGCCGTCGCAGTCGAGGCTGACGGCGCGGACGGCTTGGGTGTTGCCGCTCGTCGCGCCCTTCACCCACTGCTCTTTGCGGCTCCGCGAGTAGAAGGTGGCGAGGCCCGTGCGCAGCGTTGCTTCCCACGCCTCGCGGTCCATCCAGGCGAGCATCAGCACTTCGCCGCTGCGAGCGTCCTGCACGATGGCGGGGGCGAGGCCCTTTTCGTCGAAGACCGGCTCGTTCATGCCGGCCACCGCATCGGAATTCCGCGCACAACGCATGCCTCTTTTACCTGGGCGACGCTGAAGGCGCCGAAGTGGAAGACCGACGCCGCCAGAGCTGCGGCCGCTCCGGCTTCGAACGCCTCGGCGAAGTGCTCCACCTTGCCGGCGCCGCCGCTCGCGATCACCGGCACCTTCACCGCCGCGGTCACCGCGCCGATCATCTCCAGCGCGAAGCCGTGCTTGACCCCGTCGTGGTCGATGCTGGTCAGGAGCAACTCGCCGGCGCCGCGGTCCACCGCCTCGCGCGCCCATTCCAAGAGGTCGCGGCCAGTCGGGCGGGTGGCGCCGTGCGAGCGCACTTCCCATCCCGGCCCGCGCGCCTTGGCGTCGATGGCGACCACCGCGCTCTGGCTGCCGGCGAGCTTTGCCACCCGCGTGATCAGCGACGGATCGGCGAGCGCCGCGCTGTTCATCGACACCTTGTCCGCCCCCGCGCGGAGAAGCCCCTCTGCGTCTTGTTCGCTGCGCACGCCGCCTCCCACCGCGAAAGGGATCTGCAGCGTCACCGCCACTCGCTCGACCAGCTTGAGCAGCGTCCCGCGCGACTCCAAGGAAGCTGCGATGTCGAGGAAGCAGACCTCGTCCGCGCCCGCCACCCCGTAGGCGCGCGCCTGCTCCACCGGATCGCCCGCGTCGCGCAGCTCGGCGAAGTTGACGCCCTTGACCACTCGGCCGTCCTTCACGTCGAGGCAGGGGATGATCCGCCGCGTCAGCACAACGCCTCCTGCGCCTCGCGGAGCGTGAACGAGCGCTCGTAAAGGGCGGTGCCGGCGATGGCCCCGGCGATGCCCCGCAGACCCCGCAAGGCGCGCAGGTGATCGAGCGTCCCCGCCCCGCCGGAAGCTACGATGCGCGCCTTCGGAGCAGCCTCCGCCACCTCGCGCAAGAGCGACAGATCGAACCCGGCTTGGGTGCCGTCGCGGGAAACGGCGGTGACGACCAGCCACTCCACCTCTTGCCGCGCCAATTCTTCGGCGAGGGCTGCGGCGGTGCGGGAACCCTGCGCGGTCCACCCTCTGACGGCCGCGCGCCCGTCCTTGACGTCGATGCCGCAGGCGACGCGATCTGCCCCGAACTTGCGCACCGCCTCGCCCGCGAGCGACGGCTCTTCCACCACCGCGCTGCCGAAGATCACCCGCGCAGCGCCCGCCGCGAACGCCTGTTCGGCCGAGCGCAGATCGCGGATGCCTCCACCCACCTGCACCGGCACTCCGCAGGCGCAGATCCGCGCAATCGTTTCCAACTGCCGCGGCTCCCCGAAGGCCGCATCCAGATCGACGACGTGCAGCGCGGTTGCGCCGTCTTCGGCGAACGCGCGCGCCTGCGCGGCCGGATCTTCGGCGTAGACCTTGGCCGACGCGCGCTCGCCCTTGTGCAGCCGGACGGCCCGGCCCTGGAGAAGGTCGATGGCGGGAAACAACGTCAGGCGGCCTCCGGCAAGGCGAGGAACCTCTGCAGCAGCTCCTCGCCGTCCTTGGCGCTCTTCTCCGGGTGGTATTGCACGCCGAAGACGCTGCCCCGTCCGACCACCGCCGCGATGCGCGCGCCGCCATGTTCGACGGTTGCCTGGACGATGTCGTCCGGGGCCTGCGCGGCGTACGAGTGGGCGAAGTACGCCCAGCCGCGCGGAGAGAGCGCGCTCGGTTGCAGCGGGAGTAGCTTCTGCCAGCCGATGTGCGGGGTCTGCACGGTTTCGGGAAGCTTGCGGACGCTGCCAGGGAGAAGCCCTATGCCTGCGCGCTCGCCGTCTTCCTCGCCGCGCTCGAAAAGGATTTGCATTCCCAGGCAGACGCCGAGGAGCGGCGTGCCCCGCCTCGCCGCTCCGCGCAGCGCGCCCACGAACCGCTCCGCCCGCTGCATCCCCAGGCCGAACGCAGCCACGCCCGGCAGCACGATCCGCGGCGCCCGCTCGACCGCAGCCGGATCGTCGCTCAGCGCAGGCTCGCCGCCGGCGCGTTTCAACGCCTGCAGCACCGACCCCAGGTTGCCGAGCCCGAGATCGACCACCGTCACCTTCACAAGACACCCTTCGTGCTCGGCACCGTGCCGGCGGTGCGCTCGTCGACGGAAGCGGCCTGGCGAAGCGCCCGCGCGAACGACTTGAAGACCGCCTCCGCGCCGTGGTGGAAGTCTCGCCCGGTCAACAGATCGATGTGCACGTTCGCCCGCGCGTTGTCGGCGAACGCCTTGAAGAAGCCCTCGAGCACCGAGAGATCCATCGCGCTGCGAGGCCCCTGATCGAGGACGACGTTCCAGTGCAAGAAGCTGCGGCCGGAGAGATCGATCACGCTCCGCGCCAGCGCCTCGTCGAGGGGAAAGTAGAAGCAGCCGGCGCGGGCGATGCCCTTGCGGTCTGCCAAGGCCTGGTCGATGGCGCTGCCCAAGGCGATGCCGGTGTCCTCGACGGTGTGGTGCTGATCGATGTGCAGGTCGCCCTTGCAGGAGATCTTCGCGTCGAACGCGCCGTGCTTCGCGAGCGTCTCCAGCATGTGGTCGAAGAAGGGGATGCCGGTCGAGACTTCGGCGTGGCCCTTGCCGTCCAGGTCGACCTCCACCGACAGGTCGGTCTCCTTCGTCTTGCGCGCCACTCGACCGGTGCGGCTCATGCGCGGGCGTCTCCCGTTTCGGCGAGCAGCCGCGAAAGGACGCGGTTCGTGTCGCCGGGCTGTTCCACGTGAGCGTAGACGATCGGCGCGCCGCGGTCTTGTGCCGAATGCGCGGCCGCCTGGTCGTCGGCCGTGTCGCCGACAAACAGCGCCTGCGCGGCTTTGCGGCCCTTGAGGAGCTCGTGCGTGAGCCAGAGCAGGCCCGCCGGGTCGGGCTTGCGCGGACGACCGTCGGCAACCCAAGCCAGGCCGGCCGGCACGTGCAGCGCGCAGCGCAAGAGCGCGAGCCGCGCCTCGCCCGGATTTCTGCCGGTGAAGAGCGCCAAGGGAAAGCGCGCCTGCACGGCTTCGAGCAGCCCTGCATCCGCGAGCAGCTCTTCGTTCTCCCAGAGACCGCGTTCGGGCGCGTCCGGCAGCGCCTCGCGCGCCTCGAAGCCGAACAGGTCCTTGCACTTCGAGCCGCCGTAGAGCGCGCCGCAAGTGCGGGTCAACCGGGCGGCGTCGATCTCGAGCTTCGGATGGCGGGCGTACAGCGCGTCCACACCCCGGCCCTGCGCGCTCTCGAGGAACTGCGACAGCTCCGGCGCTTCGCCGCGCACCCGCAGATAGAGCAAGAGGGCGATGGCGCGCGACATCTCCCAGTCGTCGTTGAACCCGCCCGCGGCCTTGAACTGCGGGATCTCGGCGGCGCGATCGAACGGAACCGCCCGCGCAGCCTCCTCCCCGACGACGGGCGCAATCGCCCTGCGCGCCGCTTCTTCGGCGACCGCGTGGTAGCTCGGGCGCGCGTCCAAAAGCACTCCGTCCACGTCGAAGATGACCGCGCGGACCTTTTGCAGCGAGAAGGTCAAAGCTCGGCCCGCATCGCTGCGAGAAAGGCATCGTTCTTGTCCTTGGAGCCGATGCTGACCCGGAGCGCATGGCGCAGGTCCTCGCCGCTCGCCACGTTGCGGATGAGGACGCCGCGCTTGAACAGGGCGGCGTGCAATTCGGAGGCGGGCCTTCGCTCCTGCTCGAAGAGCAGGAAGTTCGCCCCCGAGGGATGGACGACGAGGCCGAGCTCGCGCAGCCCCTCTGCCACCCGCTCCCGCTCTTCCACCACCAGCGCGGTGCGCTCCCGGACCAACTCGGGCCGCCTGATCAATTCGCGCGCAACCAGGCAGGAAGGCGCGCTCAGATTGTAGGGGAGCTGCACCTTGCGCAACTCCGCGCACAAGGCGCTGGCGGCGATCATGCATCCCACCCGCAGGCTCGCCGCCGCCATCGCTTTGGAAAAGGTGCGGAAGAGCACCAGCCGCGGATGCTTTGCGAGGAGCGGCGCGAAATCCTGGCCGCAGAAATCGCGGTACGCCTCGTCCACGCCGACGAGGCAGGCGGTCTGCGCGATCAGCTCTTCCACTTCGCCTTGCGCGAGCTGGGTGCCGGTCGGGTTGTTCGGCGAACCGAGCAAGACAAGCTTGGCGTTGCGCGCTGCCCGCGACATTTCCCCGATGGGAAAGCGGAAGGAGCCGTCGGCGCCGCGCAGCCGTACCTCGACGACGCGGGCGCCCATCGCCTCCGCTTGCAGCTTGTAGAGCGAAAAGCTGGGGGTGCCGATGACCA
>DASXHM010000117.1:0-12511 GCA_036488495.1 Myxococcales bacterium
CTCCGCCGCGAACGGGGCAAGAGCGAGCACGCCGAGGAGCAGCACCGCGAGGAAGAGCTCGGCGAAGGTGAAGTAGAGCGCCACCGCGACCAGCGCGGTGAACAGGAGCGGCAACGGTCCCCGGTGCAACAAGAGGGGCGAGAGCACGAAGGCCGCCCCGAGCAGCACGGCCTGCCAGCGCCGCGCTCCCTCCGGGAAGAGATGCTGCACGTCGTGCGCGTAGAGCTTCAGGTAGCGCGCGAACAGCACCACCGCGAACACCGCCCCGGCCGCGAGGAGCCCGAGGAACAACACCGCGAGCACGTTGGCGAGGAGCGCGCGCGACAAGCGCGGATCGCGGGACGCCGTCTGCACCGCCGCCGAGAGCTCGGACAAGGCGGGCTGCACGGCGGCCGGGTTCTCCGCCAGGATGGCGCGGACGAGGCAGAGGTGCGCCTCCGCCATCGCCGGGGCGCGCTCGACCGCGAGCTTGCAGCGCGAGACGGCGAGAGAAGGCGAGCCTGCGGCGAGCGCGTCGTGGCTTTCGCGCACGAGCGCCCCGCCGATGGCGAAGAGGTTCTCGATGGCGAGGTCGTCCTTGAGCTGCCCCACGCGCTGCTCTTCGTCGTCGGCGCGGCGCTCGTCGCGCTCGCGCAGGTATTCGCGGCGCTGGCGGAAGTGCGCGGCGATGTCGGCCGTCTTCTCGGCCGGAAGCGTGAACGACGGCGGTTTGGGAGCGGCCGGCGTCCCCTCGTCCGCGCGCGCCGCAAGCGCAGCGAGCATCGCGCAGAGCGCTGCGGCGCAGAGAGGAAAACGGCCTTGGATCACTCCCGCATCCTAAGGGATGGCGTTTCGCCCCAGCAAGAAACTGCGCGTGGTTTCCATGTGGTATGGGGCCCCGCATGTCAGACGCCGCGAAGGCCATCGATCGACTTTTGGGCATCATGGACAAGCTGCGCGACCCGGGCGGATGTCCCTGGGACCGCGAACAGACGCTGCGCACGCTGACCCCATACCTCCTCGAAGAAGCGCACGAGGTGATCGAGGCCATCGAGAGCGGCGATGTGCAGCACCACCGCGAGGAGCTGGGCGACCTGCTCTTCCAGGTGGTGTTCCAGGCGCGCATCGCCCGCGAGGAAGGCAAGTTCGACTTCGCCCAGGTGTGCGACGCCATCTCCGAGAAGCTCACCCGGCGCCATCCGCACGTCTTTGGCGAAGTGACGGTCTCGGGGTCGGGCGAAGTGGTGAAGAACTGGGAGCGGATCAAGGCCGAGGAGCGGAAGGAAAAGGGTGAAGAGCGCTCCGCCATCGGCGGCGTTCCGGTTGCGCTGCCGGCGCTGGTTCGCGGCGAGCGGCTCACCGAAAAGGCGGCGGCGGTCGGCTTCGATTGGCCGGACGCGAAGAGCGTTCTCGCCAAAGTGCAGGAGGAATTGCGCGAACTGGTCGAGGCGATGGACGGGGGCGACCGCGGCCGCGTCGAGAGCGAGCTGGGCGATTTGCTCTTCGCCACCGCCAACCTCGGGCGCTTTCTCAAGGTGCATCCGGAAGAGGCGCTGCGCGGGACGCTGCGGCGGTTCGAGGACCGCTTCCACTACATCGAGGCGCAGCTCAAAACGCGAGGCAAGTCTCCGCGGGAGTCGACGCTGGCCGAGATGGACGCGCTGTGGAATGAGGCAAAAGCGCGTCCGCAATGAGGTTCGACTCCAGCGCGCGAGAATGACCTCCGGCGTCGCCGGTTCCACAGGGTTTGAAAGACCTGTGGACAGCTTGTGGGAAACAATGCCCGGAAAACGGGCTGCGGGCGGTTCGGACGATTTCCTGCGCCATGCGAATCTTTTGCTCACTCCTAAATGCACCTGATTCCGTGTATTTGGAGTCGCGCATCTGCGCGCTCGCGAAACGGGCGTCGGAGGCGGGTGCAATTTTTCAGAGGCTCGCAGGGAGTGGACAAGCTGTGGGACGGCCGCCGTTGACTCCCTGGTTGCCGAGTGCTATTTGCCCCAGCCCTTTCCAGGAGTTTTCGTGGCGAATACGCGTTCCGCAGAGAAGGCCAACCGGCAGTCCCAGAAGCACCGCGCCCGCAACGCGCACGTGCTCTCCACGCTGCGTACCAGCGTGCGCAAGGTCCGCGAGGCCGCGGTGGGAGGCGATGCAGGCAAGGCCAAGGAAGAGCTGACCGACGCCATCCGGCAGATCTCCAAGGCCGCGTCGAAGGGCGTCATCCACAAGGGCCAGGCTTCGCGGCGCATCTCGCGCCTGATGAAGTCGGTCAATCCGAAGCAGCAGTAGTCGTTCGGCGTAGCGCGCACGTCCCGCGCATTCAGACGATACCGTTCTCGCGCGGCGCTTCACTGCAGGCGCTGCGCGACGTCGTACCGCTCCACTGCCTCGCGCGCGAGCGCATGGAAGAGCCGCCGCAGCGCCGCGCGCCGGTTGGCCTCCGTTCCGAGCACGTCGATGCCCGCGAGATAGTCCTCGCCGCCTTGGACCACGTCCTCGTAGCCGTCGATCTTCACCCGCAGGTCGGCATTGAGCCGGTACGCCGCAGCGCCTTCGGTGCCGGCGGTGGTGGGTACCGACAGGAGCGTGACGATGCGCGCCTGCAGCTCCGGCGCGCCTGACGAGTCGCTGGAAAGCCAACCGCGGCCCGCCAGCTCCGAGCGCAGCTCCGCCGCGAGGAGTCCGCCGGCCTGGGCTTGGGCGGTGTCGTTCTTGACCGCCGCCACACGGAGCGCGTGCGTGTCGCCGCGGCGGACCGGCGCATAACCGCAAGCTGCCAGCGCAAGCGCAAGCGCCGCGCCCCTAGGCGACGACAAAGTTGACCAGCCGCTTGGGGATGACGACCACCTACTTCACCGTCTTGCCCGTGAGCCACCCCGCGACCTTCGGATCGCGCGCCGCCGTCTCGCGGATTTCCGACTCGCCCGCGCTGGCCAGCACCTGCACTTCGCCGCGCAGCTTGCCATTCACCTGCACCGCGATCTGGTAGGCGTCGTCCACCACGAGCTGCGGGTCTGCCTGCGGCCACGCGTGGGTCACCAGATCGTCGTCGTGGCCGAGCTCGCGCCACAGCTCTTCGGCGACATGCGGGGCGAACGGCGAGAGGAGCTGCACCAACGCTTCAATGGCCTCGCGCAGCGATGCGCTCGCGCCCTGCCAGTCGGCGCAGGCGTTGGACAGCTCCATCAAGGAGGAGATGGCGGTGTTGAACTGCAGCCGTTCGAGCTGCTGGGTGACGCGCAGGATCGTCTTGTGGGTGCGGCGGCGCAGGTCGTCGGCTCCGGCTTCAGCCTTCCCGGCGCCATCGCCCGCGAGCTTCGGCAACGAGGCGTGCACGAGCCGCCAGACGCGCCCCAAGAAGCGGTGCTGCCCCTGGACCTGCTCGTCGCTCCAGTCCATGTCCTTCTCGGCCGGAGCGGCGAAGAGCATGAACATGCGCGCGGTGTCGGCGCCGAAGTCGCGGATGATCTCGCGCGGCGAAACCACGTTGCCCTTCGACTTCGACATCTTCTCGCCGTCGCGGCCTTTGACGATGCCTTGGGTGACGAGCTTCTGCGCGGGCTCGGTCATGGCGCAGAGCCCGAGCTCGTGCATGACCATAGTCCAGAAGCGGAAGTAGAGCAGGTGCAGCACGGCGTGCTCGGGCCCGCCCACGTAGACATCGATGGGCAGCCACTTGTCGGCCTGCGCCCGCGAGAATGGCGCCTTGTCGTTCTTCGGGTCGATGTAGCGCGCCCAGTACCAGGTGGAGTCGACGAAGGTGTCCATCGTCTCCGCCTCACGGCGCGCAGGCCCGCCGCATTTCGGGCAGGCGATGTTGACCCACGACGAGACCTTCGCGAGCGGCGGCTCGCCCTTGCCGGTCAGCACTTCCTTGACGTCAATGTCGGGGAGCAGAACCGGAAGCTGGTTGTCCGGCACCGGAATGCCCTTCCCTTCCGGATCGCAGTGCTCGCAGTAGACGATGGGGATGGGCGTGCCCCAATAGCGCTGCCGCGAGACACCCCAGTCGCGCAGGTGGAAGTTCACCGCCGGCTGGCCGATCTTGCGCCGCTGCGCCTCGGCCGCGATGGCGAGCCGCGCCTGCTGCGAGGGCATGCCGCTGAAGTCGCCGGAATCGAAGACCGTCCCGTACTCCGTAAAGGCCTGCTTCTTTTCGGCAAGCTTCTGCGCCACCGCCGCGTCGTCGTCGGTCGAGTCGGCTGGCCGCACCACCCAGCGCAAGTCGAGGCCGTACTTGACCGCGAATTCGTAGTCGCGCTGGTCGTGCGCGGGCACCGCCATCACCGCGCCCGTTCCGTAGCCGGCGAGGACGAAGTTCGCCACCCAGACGGGGACCTCGCGGTGTGTGAACGGGTTCTTCACCCGGATGCCGGTGTCGACGCCTTCCTTCTCCGCGGCGGCCGCGCCAGCTCCCACTTCCTTCGCCGCCCTGCGAACCTTTTCCGCGAACGCGCTCAGCTCTGCGCGCTTCGAGGCTGGCGCCAGCTCCTGCACCAGCGGATGATCCGGGGCCGCCGCCACGTAGGTTGCGCCGAAGATGGTGTCGGCGCGGGTGGTGAAGACGCGAAATGCTTTCGAGGGCGAACCCGCCACTGCGAAGTCGATCTCCAAGCCGTCCGAACGCCCGATCCAGTTGCGCTGCATCGCGACCACGCGCTCGGGCCAGTCGAGCTTGTTCAGCCCTTCGAGCAGCTTGTCGGCATAGGCCGTGATGCGAAATGCCCACTCCGGAATCTCGCGCTCTTCCACCGTCGAGCCGCAGCGCCAGCACTTGCCCTCTTCCACCTGCTCATTGGCGAGCACGGTGTTGCAGGACGGGCAGAAGTTCACCTTGGAGCGGCGGCGATAGACGAGCCCGCGCTCGAGCATGCGCAAAAAGAACCATTGATTCCAGCGGTAGTACGACGGGTCGCTGGTCGAGATCTCGGTGCTCCAGTCGATCGAGATGCCGAGCGAGACCACGTCCTGTTTGAAGCTCTTGACGTTCTTCGGCGTGCGCACCGCCGGGTGGACGCCTTCCTTGATGGCCGCGTTCTCCGCCGGCAGCCCGAACGAGTCCCAGCCGAACGGATGCAGCACGTCGAACCCGCGCTTGCGCATGTAGCGGGCGAGCACGTCGGTGATGGAGTAGACCCGCGCGTGCCCCATGTGCATCTCGCCGGAGGGGTACGGCAGCATGGCCAGCACGTACTTCTTCGGCGAGCCCGGACGATTGCCGGCGCGGAACAGGTCGTTCTTCGCCCAATGGTCCTGCCAGCGCGGTTCGATCGATTTTGCGTCGTAACGATCCTGCATGAGGCGCGGTCAGATAGCAGGACGCTGCCCGGCCGACAAGGCCGCGTCCCCTACCGGCGCCTGCACGGCCGGCACGCGCAGGCGCTCGGCGGCGTCCGCCCGGGAAAGCTCGGCCAGCGCGAAGATGCGCACATTCCGTCCCCAACCGACGCAGACGATTGCAAGCTGCGCGAGAAGCCAGGCGAGCGCCACCAGGGCCGGATTCCGCTGTGGCAAGCGCACGCGCGCGAGCATGAGCAGCGCCGACGGAACCGCCGCGCACAACCCGCCGACGAGGCCAATGCCGAGCACCCGCAGCGGCCGGCGCACGAAGAGCCGCAAGCTCTTGCCCAGCGCGAACAAGGCCGACCTCCGCTGCGGCGCGGCCGCGAACTGCGCCCGGGCTGCATCGACCACCAGGTGCGCGAGGAAGATCAAGACAGCGGCTGCGGCAGAGGCAAGCGCCCATCGTCCGAGCGCCAGGGTCTCGCGAATGGCTTTGTCGTTGGCTCGATTTGCGGCAAAGAAGGCGGCCGACGTCAGCGCCGCGGCAATCGCGAACGGAATCAGCGCGGCGACGAAGGTCCGCACCATCCGGCCATAGAGGCCGCCCGCACCAGCCAGGAGCGCGCGGAAACGAAGCCGCTCGTCAGTCTGCGCGGCGGCGACGGCGGCTGCGGCGGCAAAGGGCGCGCTGACCAAGAGCACCAACAGCGCAGCGACGACACCTTGGCGAATGTTCGCGTCGCTTCCGTCTTCCGAGAGCTGGCGAAACAGGTCGAGCGCGGTCGCGCTGTCCATCCGCGTAAACAACGCCGCGGGTGAATGGCCAAGGTGCTTTTCGAAGAACGCCAGAACCGGCAGCGCCACAAGAACCGAAGGAAGGAAGACCGCCGCCCAGAAGACGAACAACAGCCGCCATTGCCCTGCCCGCACGAGCGACTTCCGCAGAAGGCGCGGGGTGATCACAAAGACCCCAAGAACGCCATCGCCCAGCTCATCCACGCTTGCGCTTCAAGCGTCCATCGCCGCGGCGTGCCCGGCGTGCGCTCGCGGGTGCGGCCGTCGTCGAGCTTATCCACGTCGAGCAGCCACTTGCGGCCTGGATCGATTTCGACCTTTGCGACTTTCGCCGGCCGGACGAATTCCCATCGGTGCCAGCGTTCTTCTTCCGGCCACTGCAGCGTCTCGGAAGTTCCATCCTCGAAAGTGACCAGCACGTCTTGCGGCACGTGCGCGCCGAACCTGCGCACCTGAACCAGGCTGCGAAAGCCATACGGCCCGGGCCCCTTCGGATGCGCCTTCTTGAAAGCCGCGCGCTCTTCCTTGGCGAGCCGCAGCGCTTCGTCCTCGCCCAATTCGACGCGCATTCCTTTGCGCAAGGTGAAGCCGGCGCGCGGCGCGTCCTCGACCGACTCCACCCGCTCCACCCGATCGTCGATGGGCGCGCGCCCATACACCTGCGTCTCGAACCAATGCCGCACGAGCGGCGCCTTCTCGCCGGCCACGTCGGCCAGGGTTTCCTCGAGATCGGCCGTCGACGGATGCCGGAAATGCCAGCGCCGGTAGTATTCGCGAAACCCGCGGGCGATGACGTCTTCGCCCTCCAGCGTGGCCAGGTCGTGGAAGACGAGCGCGGTGCGGCTGTAGACGAGACCATAGCTGCCTTCGGACGCGCGGTCCCAGGAGTTGCCGGCGATGGGATCCGCCTGGAAACGCCGCGTTCCCGATCGTTCCACCTCCCAATACGAAATGGGCGGCAGAAGGCCTGTCTGGAGCGGCCGGTCCTGCAGCACTCGCGCATCCCAGAATTCGTTCAATCCTTCGTCCAGGAACGGCTCCTCGAATTCGTTGGAAGCGAGGAGGCCCATGAAATAGCCGTGACCGAACTCGTGCACGGTCACGTAATCCACCGCGAGCGTCGCCGGCCAATCGCCGCCGACCGTGGTGAAGAAGGTCTCGTATTCCATTCCGCCCGCTTCTTCGGCGTTGAAGGGCGGCACCACCACCGTGACTTGCGGATACGGATATTCGCCGAGGGTGCGCGAGAACGCGTCGATGCTGCTCAACGTCGACTGCAGCGCGATGCGTGCCGACGTTTCGTATTCGGGCGGATAGAGGACTTTGACCTTGCCGCTTTGCAGCGGCTTCGCGTAGCCGTCCCAGGCGGTGAAGGCGAAGTCGTGCACGTCGTCCTGCTCGACGAAGTGGGTGACTTGTCCGTCGTGCTCCTCGGGCGCTTTCGTCTCGACGCCGACCGAGCCGAAGGTGAATCCGCGCGGGACCGTGATGCGCGCGGTGTACTTCCCGAAGTCCGCGTAGAACTCGCTGAAGAGGTGCATCTCGTGGCAATTCCAGCGCGGCTCTTGCGCACCCCGCTCGCCCGGCAATTCGAGCACGCCGATCTTCGGAAACCACTGCGCGACCAGGTGGAAGCTCTGGAACCAGCCGGTCCGCGCCACCACCCGCGGAAGCTGATCGAAGAACGCGACCTGCAGCGTCGTCGAGCCGCCCGCTGGAACCGGCTCAGGCAAATCGAGGCGCGCCACCGTCCGGTCCGTTTCAGGCCCGCCGTCCGGATGCACGAAGGAGACGACAATCGGCTTTCCGGCTTGGGTGGCGCTGCGGATTTCGGTGAAACCCCACTCGCCCTTCTTGGTCTCGACGTCGCTGCGAAAGCCGCCGAAGACCGTGCGCTCGTGGTCGAAGGTCGAGCCCGGCCCTTCGAAGGCGTTCAGGTAGAGGTGGAAGTACAGCGAGCGCACCGGGCGGTCGCTGCGGTTGCGCCAGACCAGCGTCTCGCGGCCGTCGACCGTGTGGGCCGTGGGATCGAGCGTCGCCTCCAGATCGTAGTCGGCGACGTGCAGCGGCGGTTTGCCGTCGCGCACTCCGCCCCACGCTTCTGGCGAGCTCGGCGTGCGCACCGCGCCGGCATCCCGGCCGGCGAAGGCGATATCCTGTGCGGAAGCCGGCGAGCCCTGCGCGGAAGGCGGCGAGCCCTGCGCGGCCGCGAGCCCTTGCGCGAGGAGGAGCACGGCCGCGGTTGCGAGCATCCTCGCGGTCGTACTCGACGCGCGACCTTTTGCGCAATAGATTCCGCGCCCCTATGGAACAGGTCTACATCCAGGACATCTCGAAGCACGAAGGCCAGGAAGTCACCATCCGCGGGTGGCTCTATGCAAAGCGCTCGAGCGGCAAGCTGCACTTCCTGCAGGTCCGCGACGGCAGCGGCGTCATCCAGTGCGTGGTCTCCAAGAAGGACGTGCCCGAGCCCGTCTTCGACGCCGGCACGCACGCTCACCAGGAAGCTTCGGTCGAGGTGCGCGGCAAGGTGACGAAGGACGCGCGCAGCGCGCTCGGCTTCGAATTGCAGGTCAGCGATTTGAAAGTGCTGCAGGGCGAGGGCGGCTATCCCATCCAGCCCAAGGAGCACGGCGTTGGCTTCTTGCAGGAGCAGCGCCACCTCTGGCTGCGCTCGTCGCGGCAGCGCGCCATTCTGGCGGTGCGCCACACCATCATCAAAGCCATCCGCGACTACTTCGACAATCGCGGGTTCACGCTGGTCGACTCGCCCATTCTGACGCCGGCCGCCTGCGAGGGAACGTCGACGCTGTTCGAAGTGCCCTACTTCGATCTCGGGAAGGCCTATCTCACCCAGAGCGGGCAGTTGTACGGCGAGGCGGCGGCGATGGCGGTGGGCAAGGCCTACGTTTTCGGGCCGACCTTCCGCGCGGAGAAGAGCAAGACGCGCCGGCACCTGACCGAGTTCTGGATGGTCGAGCCGGAGGTCGCGTACATGGACCTCGACGGCGACATGGCGCTGGCGGAAGATTTCATCGTCGAGATCGTCAAGACCGTGCTCGAGCGCAACCAGGCCGAATTGAAGGTGCTCGAGCGAAACGTCGACGCTTTGCGCACGGTGCAAAAGCCGTTTCCGCGCATCACCTATACCGAGGCCGTCGAGTACATCCAGAAGACCGGCCACCCGATCAAATGGGGTGACGATCTGGGCGGCGACGAGGAGACCATCCTCTGCAAGCAATTCGACCGGCCGGTGCTGGTGCACAGGTATCCGTCCGATATGAAGGCCTTCTATTTCAAACGCGATCCAAAGGACCCGAAGGTAGCGCTGGGCGTGGACGTGCTCGCGCCGGAAGGCTACGGCGAGATCATCGGCGGCGGCCAGCGCGAGGACGATTATGCCACTTTGAAAGCCGCCATCGAGCACCACAAGCTGCCGCTCGAAGCCTTTGGCTGGTATCTCGATCTGCGCAAGTTCGGCTCGGTGCCGCACGCCGGCTTCGGCATGGGCGTCGAGCGGACCGTCGCCTGGATCTGCGGCCTCCACCACGTGCGCGAAACCATTCCGTTCCCGCGCATGATGGAGCGGCTCACGCCGTGAAGCTCGTGTGGGGCCTGACCGCGCTGATGGTCGCCATCGGCGCAGTCGGATACTGGGTCTATCGCTCGTCGCCGGACGCGCAGCCGTGCGCGGTGCAGGTGCTGCAGACGCTGCTCTCGCCGGACGGACGCACCCAGGCGGAGACTTTCGACAGCCGCTGCGAAGGCTCGGTCACGACGCACGTCTCACTGCGCGCTGCGAATGCGCCGGAGCCCGCGCGGTCCGACGTCTTCGTCGCCGAAGGCAGCCCAAAGGTTTCGATTCAGTGGTCGGACGGAGCGCTGCGCGTTTCGTCGGCGGCGCGCCCCGTGGTGGTCGAAAGCTCCTGGCGCAACATCCGCGTAGTCGTGCAGCAGTTTTGATGCGTTTGAGCGCGATGGAGGACGTTTAAGCTATCAGACGATGTCGTCACATGACGACCCTGCCTTGCATCCATCTATGCATCACGAGAAGGCCAGCGACGATCGACGCGATACCGATACATATGAGAGCGACGCCGCCTACTTTGCTGTCGATCCCAGTCAATCGCTGGCCGTTGCGCCAGAGCTGCTCGCTGATAAACCCGCGTTTGATTCCGATGTACACAAGGTACACTCCGGCAGCGAAGGTAAAGATTTCTATCGCCGCGAACGCCCACAGCAGCCGCGAGGCTAGCTTTTGGTGCATGCGATGAAATTACCACCGGCGGACGCGGGTTACTTCTTGCGTTTCTTGTCGAAGACGTTTTGCGACGGCTCCTGCGGAACGTAGCGCTGCGGCGGGGTTGGCGCGGGGCGCTTCACCGGCGGCGGAGGGGGAGGCGGTGGCGCTGGGCGCTTGTGGTGCGCAAGCTGTGAAGCGTTTGGCGGCTGTGGCGCGGATTCCGGCGGCATTGCGGGTGCATCGGGCAGCTTGGCCGTCATGACGTCTGGCGGCCCAACCGGCGCGGATTCCCCTAGCTTCGCCTCCGAGACTTCGGGCTGGTTGACCGCCGCGGCTGGCGATCCGGCGGGCGGGGTTTCTCGAGGAGTCGGGTGCGCCACCGCCGCCGGGGCTGGCACCGAGTCGGGCACGGCAGGTGCGACTGGGACGTCGTGCGGAGTCTGCTTCGACACTGCCGGAAGCACCCGATGCGGCGGCGACATCGGCTTCGCCACCGGCGCCGCGACCTTGACCACCCGCCGCTCGAGGTGCGCCTTCCCTCTCGACGCCGCGTGCGAGAGCGCGGCCATCATCTTCTGCGGCTCGGGCGTAAAGACCATGGTCCGCGACGGCGCTTCCGGCTCGTCCACCAACGCGCGGATGCCGGCGTCGGGCGTGAGCCTCGCGGGCAACTGCAGCGCGGCCTCCTGCACACCAGCCTGCGCCACCTTGCGCATGCCTTCCGCCACCCGCCGCATCAAGGATGCCTCGTCCTGCGACTTGCCCAGCCCGAAGAGAAACAGCTTCGTGAACCGAAGCCGGGAGCCCGGCGGCGTCAACACCGCCTCGCCGTCCTCGCCGGTCAAAGCACCGCTGCGCAAGAGCCGCGAAAGCCGGCCCGACAGCCGCCAGTCGGCCAGTCCCGCGAGGCCCGTCAAGGGCCGCTCGTCCTCGCCGATAAAGAGGCACAAGGACTCCGCCGCGGCCTGGTCCACCGCCTCGAGCGTCAGCGGGAAGAAGGTCAAATCCATCATGCCTTCTTGTCCAGCTTGGGCGTCGCCGACGGCAGCGGCTGGTGGGCGATGCGATCGAGCACGCCGTTGACGAACGCCGACGATTCCTCGGAACCGAACTTCTTTCCCAGCTCGACGGCCTCGTTCAAAGTCACGCGCACCGGCACGTCCGCCCGGCGGAGCATCTCGTACACCGCGAGCCGCAGAATATTGCGGTCCACGCGCGCCATCCTGTCGAGCTTCCAGTTGGTGCTGCTCTTCTGGATGATGTCGTCGATGGCCCGCCGCTCCGACTGCACGCCCCGCACGAGCTCGTCGGCGAACTGGGCGGTTTCTTTATCGGCCTCTTCGAAGTGCGCGAGGATGCCGCGCAAGGTGTCGCGCGGATCGCCGCCGGAAACGTCGAGCTGGTAGAGCGCCTGCAACGCGCACTCCCGCGCCCGGGTTCGCGTGCCCACTAGGCCTTGCCCTCGCCCGGATCGCGGCCCGCCCGGAAGCCGACCTCGTTCGCATCGCGGCCGGCACCCGAGTCGGCTGCGGCAAACGCCAGCGCCTGCTCGAGACACGCCAACGCCGCCTCGCGCCCTTTGTCCTTCCGTTCGACGGCCTGCGCCTCGTTGTCGCAAGTGAGCACGCCGAACGCCACCGCGACCGGCCGCTGCAAGCTGGACAGCTCGACCGCCAGTGCTCCCAAAGCCCGGGTCGTCTCCGCGGACAAGAGCGCATAGTGGTCCGTTCCACCGCGAATGACGCAGCCAAGCGCGACGACCCCGTCGATGCCGCCCGTCCGTCCGACGCGCGCGCACAACGGCGCAAGCTCGAACACGCCTGCGCAGCGATGAATGCCCGCGACCGATGCGCCGTTCTCGCGCAGCGTCGCGACTGCCCCCGCGAGAAGCGCGTCGACGATGTGCGGGTTCCACTGCGCCGCCACCACCGCGAACGCCTTGCCGCGCGCATCGAACTTCTTCTCCGAAGGCGAATGCTGGCTCACGCGGTCCGCATCCTACTTCTTCGAGAGCGAAAGCAGGTGCCCCATCTTGTCCCGCTTGACCTGCAGGTAGCTCTCGTTCTCCTGCGAGAGCCCCGCCTCGACCGGCACCCGCTCGACCACTTCCAGATCGTACAGGCGCTTGAGCCCGTCGATCTTCTTCGGGTTGTTGGTCATGAGCCGCATCTTGCGCACGCCCACGTCGCGGAGGATCTGCGCGCCGATGCC
>DASXHM010000176.1:0-10961 GCA_036488495.1 Myxococcales bacterium
CAGCGTTCGGGCTTGCGGCTCTTCTTCGGCAGCTACCCGATTACCCCGGCGAGCGACATCCTCCACGAGCTGTCCAAGTACCGCCGCTTCAAGGTGACGACCTTCCAGGCGGAGGACGAGATCGCGGCCATCGCCTCCGCGGTGGGCGCGTCGTTCGGCGGCGCGCTCGGCATGACTGCCTCGAGCGGCCCGGGCATCGCGCTCAAGGGCGAGGCGCTGGGACTTGCGGTGATGACCGAGTTGCCGCTCGTGGTGGTGAACGTGCAGCGGGGCGGTCCCTCCACCGGACTTCCCACCAAGACGGAGCAGTCGGACTTGTTCCAAGCGGTCTACGGGCGCAACGGCGAATGCCCGCTGCCGGTCATCGCAGCGCGCTCTCCGGCAGACTGCTTCGATGCGGCGTACGAGGCGTGCAAGATCGCCATCGACTACCGCACCCCCGTCTTGCTGCTCTCGGACGGCTCCATCGCCAACGGCAGCGAGCCGTGGCTGCTCCCCGAGCTGACGCGGCTTCCCGGCATCGAACCGGATCAGCTCACCGACCCCGCCGGGTTCATGCCGTACAAGCGCGACGCAAAGCTGGCGCGGCCGTGGGCGGTCCCGGGAACGCCCGGGCTCGAGCACCGCATCGGCGGCTTGGAGAAGGACGCCCTGACCGGCAACGTCAGCTACGATCCGCAGAACCACGAGAAGATGGTGCGGACCCGCGCCGAGAAGGTGCGGCGGGTGGCCGACGGCTTCCCCAAGACCGAGCCCGCCTTCGATCAGGAAGGCCAGGTGCTGGTGATCGGCTGGGGCGGCACCTACGGGTCCATCACCCAAGCGGTGTTGGAAGCGCGCGCCCTCGGCATGCGGGTCGGGCACGTGCACCTGCGGCACATCTTCCCGCTGCCGCACGACCTTTCCGAGGTGGCGGCGCGCTTTCAAAAGGTGCTGATCCCGGAATTGAATCTTGGCCAGCTTCGCTTGCACCTGCGCGGGCAGCTCGGAATCGAGTCGGTGGGATTGAACAAGGTCCAAGGCAAGCCGTTCCACGTCGCCGAAGTGCTCTCCGCCATCCAATCGCTTTCGCGCGGCACCGCAGCGCAGGAGATCGCCTGATGACCGCCCCGCTGGTGAAATTGACCAAGAAGGACTTCACCTCCGATCAGGAGGTGCGCTGGTGCCCGGGTTGCGCCGACTTCGCCATCCTCGCCGGGGTGCAGAAGCTGATGCCGGAGTTGGGAATTGCGCGCGAGAAGATCGTCTTCGTCAGCGGCATCGGCTGCTCGTCGCGATTTCCCTATTACATGAACACCTACGGGTTCCACACCATCCACGGCCGGGCCCCCGCGATTGCGACCGGCCTGAAGATGTCGAATCCGGATTTGAACGTCTGGATGGTGACCGGCGACGGCGATGCGCTCTCCATCGGCGGCAACCACCTCATCCACGCGCTCCGCCGCAACGTCGACATCAAGATCCTGCTCTTCGACAACCGCATCTATGGCTTGACCAAGGGCCAGGCCTCTCCCACCAGCGAGCTGGGCAAGAAGACCAAGTCGTCGCCGTTCGGCACCGTCGACCGCCCTTTCAATCCGCTCTCGCTCGCGCTCGGCGCGGGCGCGACGTTCGTGGCCCGAACCACCGCCAACGACATGCCGCACATGCTCTCGGTGCTCAAGCGGGCTTCCCAGCACAAGGGCGCTGCGTTCGTGGAGATCTGGCAGAACTGCGTCGTCTTCAACGACGGCGCCTTCGACGAGTGGAGCGAGAAGGACGTGCGCGACGAGCGGCTCTTGAAGCTCGAACACGGAAAGCCGCTCACCTACGGCAAGGCGAAGGACAAGGGGCTCCGCATCGGCGGCGGCTTCACGCTCGAAGAAGGCGCGGCGGAAGGCGCGGTGGTGCACGACGAATCGCGCGACGACGTGGCGCTGTCCACCGCGCTGGCCGCGCTGGAGCCGCCCTGGCCGCAGGTGATGGGCGTTCTGCGGGCGGTGTCGCGGCCGACCGTGGATGCGCTCGCGCGTGAGCAGGAGTTGGAGGCGGAGAAGGCCACCAAGGGGCCCGCCACGATGGAGGCGCTCCTCCACTCCGGCGACACCTGGGAAGTGGCGTCGGAAGTGGACGCGTAGAAGATCAAGCCGTGGTGGCGCTGGTCCGCGTTTTCGGGCTGGGAGTCGGCTTCGTGTTGGTCCTCGTTTTCGTTTTCGAGACCACCAGCGCGACGATGGCCGCCACGCAGACGACGCCCGCGAAGATGGCGTTGGTGGCGAGCGGCGACAGCGCCGTTCCGAGAAGCCCGATGCCGATGACGGGCAGCGAGATGCCGGCGTAGCAGACGATCAGGTACGCGGAGACCATGCCCGATCGCTCTTCGTCGGGGACGAGCGCGTTGACGGCGCGCAGGCTCGATCGATAGGCGAGGCCGGTCGCAAATCCGCCGATGATGGTGGCGGCGATCAGGCAGGGCAGCGACCGGAGCGCTTCGGCGACGACCAAGAGCACCGTGCCGGGCAAGAGCGCCACCAGCGAACCCCGTAGCCCGCGCGGATCCGGCAGCGACGGTTTCCAGGCGATGGCTACGGTGCCGCACCCGAACAACAAAGCGACGATGCCGCCGGCGAGCGTGTGGCTCTTCAGATGCAGCTCCTTGCCGAGCAGCGTCGGGATCAAGGCGCTGTAGAAACCGAGCACCGCGAAGGCCGCGAACGCTCCCACCGCTGGTGCTACGAATCCGCCGCGCTTCTCCTTCTTCACCCCGAGCTGCGGCTCGAACGAGGCCTCTTCGATGGGCTTGCCGGCACCGGTCTCCTTGGTGCGCAGCGCGAGAAACGCCGCCGGGATCAAGACGGCGAGAAACAGCCAATAACTGAGCCGCAGCGGCGCGGGCGCGAAGTCCGCCAGGACCCCGGCGAGCAGCGGACCGAGCGCGAGGCCGATGTCGTTGGCGCCGATGGCGATGCGGGTGCCTCGCCCTTGATCGCCGTGCGGCTCCAGCTCGACCACCCAGGCCGTGCTCGCCCCGGATGCGAGCGCGATGGCGATGCCGCTGACGATCCTCGCCGCGTAGAGCCACGGGGTGCTGCGCGCGAGCAAGAATAGCACCGCGGAAGCCGCCGCAAGCCCGAGCGAGGCGAGCATGACCGGCCGCCGTCCGATCTGGTCGGAGAGGCGGCCGAGGAAGAACATGGTCAACAGCGTTCCCGCGACGTACGCCGAATAGACGAGCGTCAGCGTGATCTGCGAGAAGCCGAATTGCTCCTGGTAGACGACGTAGAGCGGCGTCGGCAGGTTGCTGAGCAGGAAGATGACCGAGAGAGAGGTTGCGATGGTCCACGGCGACTTCGCCGCCATTCGAGCTCCGATGCTTGGAAAGAAAGAACGGTAGTTCCCGGGCGCGCTCCTGGCGACCTACCTTCTCGCGCATGGACAAGCGCGACTTCGCCGGCGTTCCGGTTCCCGTCTACGGGCAAGGCACCTGGAAGTTCCGCGGCGGGCCTGAGGCGTTGCGGGCGGGCATCGATCTGGGACTCACGCACATCGACACCGCCGAGCTGTACTCGGGCGCGGAGGAGATCGTGGGGAAGGCCATCGAGGGCCGCCGCGAGGAAGTGTTCCTCGTCTCCAAGGTGATGCCGCAGAACGCGTCGCGCAAAGGGACGGTCAAGGCGTGCGAGACGTCGCTGCGCAAGCTCTCGACCGACCGCCTCGACTGCTATCTCTTGCACTGGCCCGGCTCGCACCCGCTGGAAGACACCATCGCGGGCTTCGAGGAACTGCGCGAAGCGGGAAAGATCCGCGCCTACGGCGTCTCCAACTTCGACGAGGATCTGTTGCGCGAGGCAGCCGGCATCGCGGGCAAGGGCAAGATCGCCTGCAACCAGGTGCTCTACAACCTCGAAGAGCGGCACATCGAAGCGAAGGTGTTGCCCGTGTGCCGGGAGCTGGGCGTGGCGCTGGTCGGCTATTCCCCGTTCGATGGCGCGACGGAGGACGGAGTCGTGGCGGAGGTCGCCCGCGAGCATGGGGCGACGCCGCGGCAGGTCGCGCTCGCGTTCTTGACCCGCCTGGACGGGACGTTCGCGATTCCCAAGGCGGAGCAGGTTGCGCACGTGCGGGAGAATGCGGTTCGGCTGACGTTGACCGCTGCGCAGGTGGCGCGGCTGGAGAAGGCTTATCCGTTGCGCGTGCGCAAGGAGCTGCCGACCGCGTGAGCGAGCTGGGTTTGCGCGCGCCGCGGCCTTCCACACGGTTCGCAAAATGCGCTGTAGTGTCGTCCCATGCGCGTCGCCGTCACCGGAGGGTCAGGGCAGCTCGGCAGCCTCGTCCTGCGCAGGCTCGCGGACGAGCGATCGATCAGTAGCATCGTCGCCATCGATCTGCGGCCGCCGTTGGTCGCTTCCAGCAAGATCGAGGACGTCCGGTTGGACATCCGCGACAAGTCGGTGGGCGATGCGCTGAAGGGGTGCGATGTGCTCGTCCACCTCGCCTTCATGGTGGCGAAGCGCGCGCCGCGCTCGGTGCAAGACTCGGTCAACGTGGGCGGCAGCGAGAATGTGTTTCGCTCCGCGCTGGCGGCTGGAATCCGGCGCATGCTCTATGCCTCTTCGGTCGCGCAGTACGGGGTGGTTCCCACCCTGCCCGTCCCGGTCACCGAGGACACGCTGCGGGTGAGGCAGCCGGAGTTCTGGTACGCCTGCGCCAAGCACGACGTGGAGCGGCGCCTCGACGAGCTGGAGCGCGTGAATCCGGAGGTGCGCATCGCGCGGTTTCGTCCCGCGATCTTGATCGGCAATCGGATGGAGCACCAGCTCGGGTCGCTCTTGCGGAAGGGGCTCTTGCCGGACGTGACCAACCTGCCGGTCGTGTGGGACGAGGATGCGGCGGACGCGTTCATCCTCGCGCTCCGCACCGGCGCGCGGGGCGCGTACAACCTGGCCGCGGACGAGCAGCTATCGGGCCGAGATCTCGCGCGGCTGACCGGGCTGTCGACGGTGGGCCCGGGCCTGATGCGGGCGGTGCGCGCGGGAGAGAAATTGCTGACCGCTGTGCGCATGGTTCCGCCCGCCGATCCGGGTTGGAGCCTGCGGATGGACAAGAAGCTCGTCTACTCGAGCGAGAAGGCGAAACGCGAGCTCGGTTGGAAACCGAAGTGTCCCAAGGCGCGGGACGTGGTGGAGCGCTTCGTCCAGACGGTGCCGCGCAAGCTCGACCGCCGGGTGGCGGTGTTCGCGCGGGTCGTGAACCGGGCCAGGGCGGAAGGATCGAATGAGCGTCAGACGCTGCACCTCGAGCTGTCCGGGCCGAACGGCGGCGACGTGACCATCGCTTCGGAGAGCGGGCGGCTGCGGGTACGGCTCGCAGCTCCGCGGCCGCCGGATGCGACTGCGCGGATGAAGGCGGACACGCTCTTCGACCTGCTCTCTGGAAAGCGGGCGCTCGGGGCGGCCGTGCGAGAAGGAGACGTGCAGCTCGACGAGCATCCGCAGGCGGCGCTCTTGGAATCGGCGCTGCAAGCGTTCTCGTCGGCGGGCAGCGCGGGAGGGCTGCGCGGCGCATCGGCGCGGCTCCTCTCTCGGTGGATGGCTTCGTGACGGGATCCAGCGGACCGCGATGAAGACGAACGCCGCGCGCATCCTCGACTCGCTCGGCGTCCGCTACGAGCTGCGCGAGTACGAAGTGGACGAGGAGGACCTCTCCGCCGAAACGGTGGCGCGCAAAGTCGGGCTGCCGCAGGAGCAGGTGTTCAAGACGCTGGTGTGCCGCGGTGTTCCGCATGGCGTCTGTTTCGCGGTGGTCCCCGCAGGGTCGACGTTGGATTTGAAGGCGCTGGCGCGGCTCTCGGGCGACAAGAGCATCGACACCGTTCCGCTCAAGGAGGTGCAGCCGTTGACTGGCTACATCCGCGGCGGCGTGACCGTGCTGGGCGCCAAGAAGGAGTATCCCGCCTACGCGGACGAGACCATCGAGCTGTTCGAGGTGATTTCGGTCAGCTCCGGCGCGCGGGGCACGCAGCTCCTTCTCCATCCTTCGGAGTATCTGCGGGCGAGCAAGGCGAAGGTCGGGCCGATCGCGCGGTGAACGAGAGGTTGCGCGATCTGCGTCGCGGCTCGCCGGACCAGCGCGGGCGGGCTTCGGCGCGGGCCGCAATGGCGCGGCTTCTCTGGACGGCGCGCGGTGAGCGCAAGCTGCCCTCTTTGGCGGCGTTCGATCGGGCGGCGGCGCGGATGCGGCCCGGCCAGCTCGAAGAGTTGTGCGAATTCAATCCGATCGCCCCGATGTATTTGATTCCCACGAAGCCGTTCCTGTCCGCGCTGGCGCGGCGCATCCGCGCTTGCGGGGCGCGCAAGGTCGTCGAAGTGGCTGCGGGCGACGGACATCTTTCGCGCTCGCTCGCGGCGGTTGCGCCGGACCTGCGGGTGACGGCGACCGACTCCTTTGCCTGGGAGCGGCCGTCAGCACGGATGAACGCGAGAGAGAAGCGCGCGCTGCGCTCGGTCGAGGTGGCGGGACTCGTACCCGGGCCGGGGGTGCTGCGTCTGACGGCCGTGCGCGCCATCGAGGAGCTGCGGCCGGATCTGGTGTTGTGCTCGTGGCTTCCGCCCGGGCCGCTGCTCTTGCGCATCGTCCGCGCCGCGCCGCAGGTGCTGGAGATCGGCGCCGGCAGCGGCATCACCGGCGACATCCGCGCCTGGCGTTTCGAGCATGAATTCTGCGACGAGCTGGAGGCGCTCGGCAGGTGCCGGCTCGACGAGCGTCCGCGCCGGAAGCTGCATACGACGGTGACGTTGTATCGGCGTTAATACATCCGGCGGATTTCCGCGCCCGGATAGTAATGCGCGAGAATTTCGCGATACCCCTCGCCCTCCATCGCCCTGCCGCGAGCGCCCCATTGGCAGAGGCCGACGCCGTGGCCGCTGCCCCGGCCGCGAAACACCGCCGCGCCGTCGGACATCTCCACTTCGAAGAGCAAGGACGGCAGACGCTGGTAGCCGAGGAGCTGGCGCAGCTCGACGGCGGGCAACGGTCGATTGCCGCGGGCGGTTGCGACCGAGAGCGCGTCGGCGCGGCCACTCGCGGTCCTGCGCAGGACGGCAAGGCCGCGAGCTTCGGCGCCGATGCGCTTTCGCAATGCGTGGTCGAGCTCGGCGACCGGGATCTTCACCGTCCATCCGTGCTCGTCTTCATCGTGGTCGCTGCCGTGGAGATACGGCGTCGTGCCCGAAGCTACGTGGAAGGCGGCCTCGGCGGTCTCGCTCACACCGCCGCAGCTCGCGCTGAAATACGCTGCGATGGGCGCGGCGCCGAAGGTGAGGACTTCTCCCGCCGTGTCGTGGGCGGCGCGCGCCGCTGCGGCGGCCGGGTGTGCGGTGGCCTTGTAGACCTGGTCGAGCACAGAGGCGCCGAGGTGCGCCCGGGCCGCCGGCCCTTGGGCGATCTTCTGCGCCACCGCGAACGTCCTCGCAGCAACCGCCTGCGCCCGGAGCGCGTCCAAAGGCCAGGAAGCCGGCACTTCGCTCGCCACCACGGCGGCGACGTAGTCCTCGAGATCGAGCGCATTGACGGCTTCCAGCGCCCCATTCGCGCCGGCGAAGACGTCGAGCGTCCCCGGCAGCTCCTGACCGTCCACCGCGAGCGGCTGGCGGAAGTGCGCGGGCACGTCCGCAGCGCTGAGCACCCTGCCGTTCACTTTGAGCGATTGGCGGCCATGGGCGATTTCAATCCGGATCTCCTCGGCGAGGAGCGGATGGGCGCAAAAGAGGACAAAAAGCGCAAGCCGCATGGCAGCTCCGGACGCTGCACCACCGGGAACGACTCGGCAACTTCCGGGACACCACGCCGAAGACCGCACCCGCCTTTGCAGCCGCGCGGAAACGCCCCGCGACGAGAAGGCCGCTGCAAGTCTACACAAAGGTCGCTACAATCTGCGGTTCCGTGCTGACCCGCATCCGCCGCTCGCTCGCCTTGAAGCTGATCCTCGCCTCGGCAATCCCGTCGGCGGTGGTCCTTCTGGCGGGCGAATCGGTGCTGGTCGCCCATTCGCAGAAGCTCGCGCGCATCGATCCCGGGCTTGCCTTCGAGGAGCTGCGCACCGGCGTCGTCCTGGGCACGCTCCTCGCCTTGACCTTTGCGGGCATCGCCATCGCGCTCGCTGCCCGGCACTTTCTCGTCAAACCCATCCAGGCGCTGCAGCAGGTGATGGCCCGCGCGGAGATGGGCGAGTTCCTGGTGCGCGCCAAGGTCGCCACCTCCGACGAGCTCGGATCGCTCTCGCGCAGCTTCAACACCATGCTGTCGCGGGTGACGGACATGGCGATTGCGGACATCGAGACGCGCGACTCGATGGAGCAGATGCAGCGCGAGCTCAGCCTGCAGGAGGAGCTGCGGGCGGCGAACGACAAGCTTGCGGGGCATGTCGCGGAGATGGAGCTCCTGCTGCAGATCTCGAAGGACCTGGGCGGCACCATGGACTTGCCTGAGCAGCTCGAGATCCTGGGCGAGCAGCTCTGTGAACGGTTCCGCGTCAGCCAGTTCAGCTTGATGTTGATCGACGAGCAGAGCGGGCAGTTGGTGGTGGAGGCGGTGGCCGGGGAAGTGCCGCAAGCGGTGCGTGGGACTCGGGTTGCGCTCGGCGAGGGCATCGCCGGCGGCGCGGCGAAATCCGGCCAGGGAGTTTACGTTCCGGACCTGCAGCAAGAGCCGCACACCGGGCTGTTCAGCGAGCGCGGATCGCTCTTGTGCTTGCCTTTGCTCGCGCGCGGCCACGTGCTCGGCGTCCTCAACCTGACCCGGCCCGTCGCGAATGGATTCACGCCGCAGGAGATCCGCCTCGCCGAGGCGGTCGCCAGCCAGGCCGCGCTCTCCATCGCCAACGCGCGGCTGTACCAGGAGACGCTCGAGCTCTCCTTCACCGATCCGCTGACCGGCGTCGCCAACCGCCGCCACCTCTTCCTGCGGCTCGACCAGGAGCTTTCGCGGTCGGTGCGGTTCGGCGATTCGCTGTCGGTGTTGATGCTCGACCTCGACCTCTTCAAGCAGGTCAATGATCGCCACGGCCACACCGTCGGCGATGCGGTGCTGCGCGCGGTCGCCACAGTGCTGAAGCGAAACCTGCGCAAGATCGATCTGGTCGCGCGCTACGGGGGCGAAGAGTTCTGCATCCTCTTGCCGCGGGTGGCGAAGCCCGAGGCCATCGAGGTGGCCGAAAAGCTCCGGCGGGCGGTGGCGGGGGCGGCGCTGCCCGGACCGCAGAACACCACGCTGTCGGTGACGGTCTCGGTGGGGGTGTCCGCGCTCGGCATCGACGCCCTGGACGCGAAGGGCCTGGTGGAAAAAGCCGACGCCGCGCTGTACGAGGCAAAGCGCCTCGGCCGCGACCGGGTGGTTTCCGGGATGCCCGTCCCGCGCGCCACCGCGTGACACAGCTCGTCCCGCGCGTCACCGCGTGACACAGCTCGTCCCGCGAGTCACGGCCTGACGTTTCCTTCTCGACAGCAAGGGGGCGGCCGGTTGCTCCTGGCCGCGATCCTGCACACCTTCCGCGCGAAGTCGCATACGGGGGTGCCAGATGTTGTCAGCCTTGCTCGCCATCTCGATGGCCGTCGCGCAGGTCCACGCAGACCGGCCCGCCGAGTCCGCCTTCCAGCTCGAAGAAGAATCCCCGGACGTCTTCCTCGCCAAGGCCACGCTGCAGCAGTACCTGTCGCGGGTCGTGCGCAGGGATTGGGACGGCGCGAAGCGGCTGACGCACCCGAAGACCTTGCAGGCCATCGTCCGGCACCGGACCGGGACCGAAGGCCTCGCGCCGTGGTCGGACAACGATGCTCAGCTCAAGACATTCCGCTTCGTGGCCGCGCGGCAGATCGCGCCCGGCGTCGTCGCCATCGAGGTGGGCGAGGACAGGGCCCATCGCGATCAAGGCCGCCTCGCGGCCGACGACGGGGTGTATCTGCTCTTCAAGTCGCGCGGGTCGTTCCTGGTCGGCGACAAGCGCCCGAGCGCAGAGCTCGAGGAAGTGACCAGCGAGACGGTTCGTCACACCTATCCGAGCTACGTAGACGCGCAGGTCCAGGCGCAGGCCCGGCGCGACTCCGGCCTCCACGACGGACACCACCGGTGATCACGTCGCCTTGAGCTCCGCGCCCGCGATGTAACTCAAGTGCTCCTTCGCCTTGGCGATGTCCGCCTCGTACTTGAGCACCGTCGAGAGCGTGTCCGAGACGATCTGCGCATCCAGGGTCGCGGCGTTCAAGAGCGTCAGCGCCCGCACCCAATCGAGCGTCTCGCTGATGGACGGCCCCTTCTTCAGATCCAGCTTGCGGATGGCCTGGATGGCCGCCACCACCTTGCGCGCCAGCTCGTCCTTGGCTTCCGGCACCTTCCTGCGGACAATCTCCAGCTCCCGCTCCGCCGAAGGAAAGTCGATGTAGAGGTGCAGGCAGCGCCGCTTCAGGGCATCGGACAGCTCGCGCGCCGCGTTCGAGGTCAAAACCACCCGCGGCGTGTGAACGGCCCGCACCGTCCCCAACTCCGGAACCGTCACCGCGTTGTCGGCGAGCACCTCGAGCAAGAACGCCTCGAACTCCGGGTCGGCCTTGTCGATCTCGTCGACGAGCAGCAAAGCGGGCGTGGCGCTGCGGACGGTCGCGAGGATGGGCCTGGGCAGAAGAAAGCGTTCGCTGAAAAACAAATCGTCTGCGCCGGCGATGCGGTCCGCGGCCTCTGCAAGCGTCTGCGCGCCGGCGATGGTCTCCGCGATCTTGTCTTTCAAGAGCTGGGTATAAAGGAGCTGCTTCGCGTACTCCCACTCGTAGAGCGCCTTGGATTCGTCGAGGCCTTCGTAGCATTGGAGCCGGAGCAGCGTGCGGCCGGTGGCGGCGGCGAATGCTCGCGCCAGCTCGGTCTTGCCCACCCCCGCGGGACCTTCCACCAGGATGGGCTTCTCCAGGCGGTCGGCGAGAAACGCCGAAGAGGCA
>DASXHM010000192.1:0-6662 GCA_036488495.1 Myxococcales bacterium
CGCGGACGAGGGGACGCCGGCCGCTCCCAAACCGCCGTCGTTCACGCTTCCCGCCGAGAAGACGGCGGACATCGCCGCCCACTTCCGCCAGCGCCGCGAATACCTGCGCGAGCGCGACGAGCGCCGCGCCGACGACGAAGAGCAGCGGGTGCGGCAGCTCAAGGACGAGCTCGCCATCGAGAACCTCTTCGCGGTCTCGGGCGCGCTGGTGCGCGAAAGCCACGATGCGCTCGCAGCCGGCTCGCCGTCCTTGGCCATTTCGCGCTGCAAGCTCGCCGTCGAGCTCGCTCCGGCGATGGAGCAGGCCCATCTCTGTCTCGTCCGCGCCATCCTGGCGGAGAATCCGGCGGCGCTGCAGCCGGCGTTGTCCGAGCTGTCGGCGGCGGTGCAGACGGGCCTGCGCGATCCGCGCTTGTCGCGGGCGCTTCTCGCCAACGTGCTGGCGGTCTTGTTCCTCGGGCTGCTCGCCGCCGCAGCGGCGTTCGTCGTGATGCTGTTCGCGCGCTACATGAAGCTCTATGCGCACGACGTGCAGCATCTCTTCCCCGAGGGCGCGCGAAGGTGGCAGACGGTGCTGCTCGGCGTGCTCTTCGTGCTCTGCCCGCTCTTCTTGCTCGAGGGACCGTTGCCGCTCGTCTTCACCGCGCTCGTGGCGGTGGCGCTCTATCTCAACTTCGCCGAGCTGTTCCTCGCCGTGCTTCTGCTCGGTGCCGTGGCAGCGGCGCCGTTCGCGGCGGAGAGCATTGCCAAAGTGGCGTCGTTCTCCGGCGCCGGCACCGACGTGTGGTTGATCGAGCACGGCGAAGGCTCGCGGGCGCAGATGGCGCGGCTCCAGAAGCGGCTCGAGACCGGCAACGACTTCGCGGTCGATTTCGCGCTCGCCCACAAAGCGAAGCGCGACGGCGACCTCGCCTCTGGCGAAAGGCTGTACCAGCGCGCCATCGAGGCGGGGTCGAACAGCGCCGGCCTCGCCGCTGCGCACAACAACCTCGGCAACGTCTTCTTGCTCCAGGGCGACGGCGCGCGCGCGCAGGCGCAGTACCAACAAGCCATCGATCTGCGCGAGGGCGCGGCGGCCCCACACTTCAACCTCAGCCGCGCGCTCGGCCTCAATGGCGTCGAGGCGCTGGAGAAGGTGCAAGCGGAGCAGGCCCGCGCGAACGATCTCGACCGCTCGGCCATCCACGACTTCGTCGGCGACGGCCTCTCGGCAAACCACAAGTCGAACAAGTTCGTCCTCGACATGCCGCTCGACGACGAGCTCCTGGCGCCGCTCTTTCTCACCGATGAGCGCACGGTCGGCCCGGCCGGCGACGAAGTGCGCGCGCGGCTTTCGTACGGGTTGCCCCAGGACGCCGCGGTGGCGGTGCCGGTCTTCTTCGCGGTGCTCATTCTGGTCCTCTTCTCCTCGCGCAAGAAGCTGAAGCCGAGCGGCGCTTGCGAGCGCTGCGGCCGCGAGGTGTGCCGCCGCTGCGATCCGGACGCGCGCCCGAGCGAGCACCTCTGCGCGCAATGCGTGAACGTCTTCATCCGCCGCACCGGAGTCGAGCCGCAGGAGCGCGTCCGCAAGGAGCTGGCCGCGCAGCGATACCAGCGGCGCCGGCAGGTGCTGGCGCGGCTCTTCAACCTCCTCTCCGGCGCCGGCCACGTCCTGGCCGGCCATCCGCTGCGCGGGTTCATCTATCTTTCGCTGACCAGCTCGCTCGTGGTCTCGGTCGTCCTCTGGCACGGCCTCGCCCACGGCCCGGTCGCGGTGCGCAGCGGACTGTCCCTGTTTCGCATCGGACTGACCGCCGCGGCGTTCCTCGCGGTGTACGCGGTGTGCCTGCGCGATCTGTTGCGGCGCGAGAGCGCCGGGGAGAGCGCGTAGATGGCCCTCTCCGGAACGCTGAAGGACTTCGGCATCGCCGACATCCTCCAGCTCATCGGCCACCAGACGAAGACGGGCAGGTTGACCCTCACTTCGGGCGACGCCGCGGTGGAGGTCTTCTTCGTCGACGGCAACGTCGTCTTCGCCAGCGAGAAAGAGCGCACCTCCAAGAACCTGCTCGGCAACCTGCTCCTGCGCGCCGAGATGCTTTCGCCGGACCAGCTCGACGAGGCGCTGGAGAGCCAGAAGCGCACCTTGAAGCGGCTTGGCGACGTGCTCGTGGAGATGGGCGCGGTCACCCACCTGCAGCTCGGGCAGATGATGCGCCTCCAGACCACCGAGACGCTCTACAAGCTCTTCTCCTGGAAGAAAGGCTCCTACGAATTTTCGCAGGAGGACGTCGACCCTTCGCGCAGCACCTTCGAGCCGGTGCGGGCAGAGAGCATCCTCCTCGAAGGCTTCCGCCGGATGGACGAGTGGCCGGCCTTGAAGAAGAAGGTGCCCTGGCTCGACGCCACCTTCGAGAAGTCGCGCGAGCTCGACACCCACGATTTGCCGCCACTCGACGAGGCCAAGGTCGACGCCGACTCGGACGACGGAGGGAAGCCGGCCGAACGGCACAAGCTCGTCTACCGGCTCGCTGCCGGCGGCAAGAACGTGCAACAGGTGGTGGACGCGAGCCGGCTCGGCGAGTTCGAGGCGCTGAAGGCGGCGAACGACCTCATCGAGTGGGGCTATCTCAAGCTGGTCGCGCCGCCCTCCGGCGCCGCCGCCGTCAGCCACGGCATCAAGACCCGCGGCCAGGAGCTCGCGCAGAGCGGAATCTTCACCCGCTTCTTGGTGGGACTCGCGTGCTTCGCGGGAATCCTGCTCTTGACCAGGCTCTTCGTGCCTGGCCTTGGGGCGGTGCGCAGCGAAACCATCGCCGGGCGCGGGGAGGTTCGCAAGCTGCTCGCGCACGATCAGCTCCTGCGGCTCGAATCCGCGCTCGAGCTGTACAACGTCGAGCACGGCGAGTATCCGCCCGCGCTCGAACAGCTCGTCGAAGGCCAGCTCGTCACAGCGCAGGACCTGCGTTACCCCTATCGGAACGGCTACTTCTACCGTCGGACCCCGCAAGGGTTTGTCTTGCTGCCCCCGCTTGATTAGATCATGTTCGAACGGCCGGCGTTCTTCCGGCCAACCACGGCCGGCGCCGTCCGGCTACAGAGAGTGAATGGCTGAACCTTCGGGGCGGTTGGAGCTGCTGGACAACGACGGAGCACGGACCCTCGCCGGCGGGCGATCGGAGAACCTGAAGCTCATCGAGCATCGGTTCGGGGTCCACATCGGACAGCGTGGCAATGTCTTCTTGATCTCGGGCGAGCCCGCGAAAGTAGCGGGAGCCGAGAGGCTGCTCGGGCAGCTCCACGAGCTGATCCAGCGCAAGTATCCCCTGGGCCTCGAAGACGTGGAGCAGGCAAGCAAGGTGCTGCTCGCCGACCCCAACGCGGACATCAAGGACATCTTCCTCGACACCGTCTACGTCACCAATCGCAACCGCCCGGTGACGCCGAAAGGCTTCAACCAGAAGGCGTACATCGACGCGATTCGCAAGTTCGACATCGTCTTCGGGATCGGCCCCGCCGGCACCGGCAAGACGTACCTCGCCATGGCCATGGCGGTCGCGGCCCTGGTCGAGCGCCGGGTGAAGCGCATCGTGCTCTGCCGGCCGGCGGTCGAGGCTGGCGAGAAGCTGGGCTTTCTCCCCGGCGATCTGGCGGAGAAGGTTTCGCCCTATCTGCGCCCTCTGTACGACGCGCTCCACGACCTGATGGACATGGACCGCGCGAACGATCTGATCGAGCGCGGGACGGTGGAAGTGGCGCCGCTCGCCTTCATGCGCGGCCGCACCTTGAACGACGCCTTCGTCATCCTGGATGAAGCGCAGAACACCACCACCGAGCAGATGAAGATGTTCCTGACCCGCCTGGGCTTCGGCTCGAAGGCGGTCATCACCGGCGACGCGACCCAGATCGATCTACCGTCCGGGAAGGCGTCCGGGATGAACGAGGCGCGGTTGATCCTGCGCGACGTCGAAGGCATCCGCTTCTGCGAGTTCACCGACCGGGACGTCGTCCGCCATCCGCTGGTTCAGGAGGTGGTGCGGGCGTACGAGGCAGCGGCTGCCTTCGCGGCTGCGAAAAAGGCCGAGACGGGTTAAAAGAGCGGCATGGTTGCTGCCCTCGCCCTGATTGCCGCGCTGCACGGCTCGCTCGACTTCGTCGACGACGATTATCCGAAAGCCGTCGCGATGGCGCGGGCCCAGCACAAGCCGCTCTTCATCGATTTCTGGGCCACCTGGTGCCACAGCTGTCTCTCGATGCAGCGGTTCGTCCTCAGCGATCCGGGGATGAAGCCGCTCGCCGATCAAGTGGTCTGGGCGTCGGTGGAAACGGAGACCGAGAAGAACAAGCCGGTGGTCGACAAGTACCCGGTCGATTCCTGGCCCACCTTCCTGGTCGTCGATCCCGAGAGCGAAAAGGTGCTGGGGCGCTGGATCGGCTCCTCGAGCGTGCAGGAGCTGCGCGCGTTCGTGCAGGACGGGATCAAGACGTACAGGGCGAAGGCGATGCCCGACGCTCCCTCGCAAGCGCAGCGCGAAGGAGACGCTCTGCGGATTTCCGGCGACCTCGCCAAGGCCTCCGCCGCGTACGGCCGGGCCGTGCAGGTTTCGAAGCCCGACGATCCGCAGCGCCCCGAGCGGTTGAACCTCTACATCGGCTCGCTCTTGAAGCAGCGCACGCCGGCGGCGATGAAGCAGTGCGTGCAGCTCGGCCTCAAAGAGGCGAAGAGCCAGCCGGAGACGGCGGTGGGTTCGGACTTCGTCAGCTTCGCGATGAACTGCGCGGGGCGGTTGCCGAAGAATGATCCGGAGGTGCCGAAGATGCGGCAGGCCGCCATCGCTCGGCTGCGCGAGATCTTGTCGAAACCGGACGCGCCGCTCGCGGCCGATGACCGCAGCGACGCGCTCGCCACTCTCTCCGAGGCGCTGGACGACAGTGGCCGCCACGACGAGGCCCTCGCCGCCATGCGCGAGCGCGCGCAGGTGTTGGAGAAGGCCGCCGCTGCCGCGCCGGACGCCACCATGGCCTCGACCTTCGATCCGCACCGGGTGGAGACCTACGTCTACCTGGGCGAGCTGCCCCGCGCGGAGGAGCTCCTGGTCAAGCGCGAGAAGGAGATGCCTGCCGACTACAACCCGGCCGCGCGGCTCGCGCGGGTGCTGCTCAAGGAGAACAAACTGCCGCAGGCGGAGAACGCGGTCGATCGCGCGCTTGCGAAGATGGATCGCGGCCAACGGCGGGTCGGCATCCTCGAGCTCAAGCGCGACATCTTGAAGGCAGAGCAGAAACCGGTGTCGGACGTGCTGCGCGAAGAGCTGGACGTGTTGCGGACGCTCCCAAACACGCAACGGCAGCCGCAGCGCGAAGCCGAGCTCGAAGCTCAGCTCAAGACTGCTTCGCGGTAGCGTCCTTGCCGCGGCGCATTCCCCGCGCGACAATCGAAAGCTCATGGCGGAAGCAACCCTGACCTCGCGCCTGTTGCGCATCCGGCGCGTGCGCCAGTTCCTCGCGCTCCTCTTGCTCGGCGTCGTCTCGGTGTCGGCTGCGTTCCTCTTGCCGCCGTCGCGCTTCACGCCGCAGATCCCCGGCGACGAAGCGCTGGGTTCCACCTTCACCGGCGGAACCCTCAAGGCGAACCGCGAATACGACATCGTCGATCCGGAGACCACTGCGGCGAAGCGCGAGGAAGCCGCGCGCCAGGTGTGGCCGGTCTACGACTACGACGGGGCCTCCGCGGAGACGTTGCAGCGCCGCATCGCCGACGCGTTCGCGCAAGGCCGCGAGGCCATCGCCGAGCTGAAGCAAAAGTCGCCTGCCAAGGCGCAGCGGCTGTCGTCCGGAAAGCCGGACAAGGACACCCTCGACTTTTTGCTCTCGCAGCGCGACGCGTTCTGGAAGGCCATGCAGGCGGTCGTCGACGAGGACGACTACATGGAGATCGCCCGCGGCGGATTCGATCCGTTGGTCGAGCGCGCGGCGCAGAGACTGGCCGGGCTCGCGCAGGCAGGTTTCGTGGTGGAGCAGAGCGGGCTCCTCGCCGCCGACCGCGAACGCGGCATCGTGGTGCGGACGGTCGCGGGCGCGCCGAAGCCGGAGACGCCGGTGCGCGACTTCGAGCGCATCCGCGATCTGGCGCGAGCGCGGGCGGAAGTAGATCGGATCGCCGCCGAGCAGCTCGGTGAGTTGCCGCCGCGCTCGGCGCATGCCGCGGCGACGCTGGTGCGGCGAGCGCTGCGGCCGAACCTCGCCTACGACGAAGCCGAGACGCGCAGGCGCGAGGCGGAGAAACGCGCCCAGGTGAAGGACGTCCTTCTGCAGATCAAGAAGGGCGAGAAGATCATCGCCGACGGCGAGCAGATCACGAAGACGCACCTGCTCATCTTCCACGCGCTCCGCGCCGCCGGCCGCGCTTCCGAGGACGAGCAGATCCGCTGGGGCGGCGGTTTGTTCGCGGCCCTGGTCTGCGCGGCGTTGTTCGAGTTCGGTCGCCGCAACGTCCGGCGCTTCCGCGGCCGAAGCCGCGACGTCCTCTTGCTGGCGGGCCTTCTGCTCGTGCAGCTCGCGCTCGTGCGTGGCGCGATCTTCGGCGCGGATCTGTTGCACGATCTCGTGCGCGATTCGCTGCCGCAGGGATACTCGCCTTATGTCGCGGAGATGCTTCTGGCGGCGGTGCCGTACGCGCTCGG
>DASXHM010000302.1:0-3931 GCA_036488495.1 Myxococcales bacterium
TCGAGCGCACCCACGCGACCTGGGCCCTGCGCGACATCGGCAAGGATCCGCTCGGCTTCGACGTCGTCCACGTCCACACTCCTTGCGCGGTCGAGATGGCGAGGCTCTGCCCGTACCCCGTCGTCTGCACCATGCACCACGATGCAGACAAAGAGCTGACCGACCTGTACCAGCGCGCCCCCCGCGTGCGCCTCGTCGCCATCAGCCGCTCGCAGGCGCGGCGGGAGAAGGCCAAGGTTTCGCACGTCGTGCACCACGGCCTGGACCCTGCGCGGTTCCACCCCAAGGACGACCAGGGGTATCTGCTCTATCTCGGCCGCTACGAACGGGTGAAAGGCGTCACTCACGCCATCGAGGTGGCGGAGCGCGCCAACCTGCCGCTCGTGATGGCGGGGCGGCCGCACGATCAGGAGTACTACGATCGCCAGGTCGTGCCGCTCATCCAGAAGCACGGCGTCCTCGAGGTGGGCCCCATCGGAGGAGAGCGCAAGGCGATGCTGCTCGCCCGCGCGCGCGCGCTTCTGTTCCCGGTGGAGTGGGACGAGCCGTTCGGGCTGGTGATGATCGAGGCGATGCTGAGCGGCGTGCCGGTCCTGGCGCTCGCCCGCGGAGCGGTGCCCGAAGTCATCGAGGACGGGCGCACCGGCGTGCTCTGCGACGACCCGACCGAGATGGTGGCCGCTGCGCGCATCGCCGAGACCTTCTTCGACCGCAAGGCCATCCGCCGCATCGCCGAAGAGCGCTGGTCTTCCGACCGGATGGCGCGCGATTACTTGCGCATCTACCGCAGCGCCATCGAGGACCGCGCCGCCGACGACGCGCAAGAAGCCGCCGCGGAAGGCTGATGAAGACGCCGCGGCTCACCGCCATCGAGCCGGCGAAGCTGCTCGGCTACGACGACCTCGGCGCGCTTCCGGAGTCGACCGGCACCGACAAGCTGGTGCTCAAGCGGGGGAACCTCTTCGCGGTGGCGGGGCGGCTCGGAGACATCTTCCCCGCCGGAGCGCGCGATCAGGGTGCGTACTTCGAGGACACCCGCTTCTTGAGCAAGCTGCGGCTCACGGTCGCGGGCGGCCCGCCGGTGGTGCTCTCCACCCAGACCAGCGCCGAGTACACCTCGCAAGTCGATCTGACGGTGACGAGCAGCCACTTCGGCGGCGTCTTCCAGGATCCGGTGAACTTTCTCCACCTGCGCCGCGAGCAGCTCATCGACGAGCATTTCATCGAGCGGCTGACGCTCACCAATTACCTCGTTCGCGACATCGACTACTGGGTCGAATACGAGTTCGCCTGCGACTTCGCCGATCAGTTCGAGGTGCGGGGCGCGAAGCGCAGATCGCGCGGCACCTACTTCGAACCGGTCGTCGAAGAGAACCGGATCGTCTTCGCCTACCAGGGCAAGGACGGCGTCCTCTACCGCTGCGACGTGTTCTTTCCAGGCCGGCCGCCCGACGGGCTTTCGGCGGGGACCGCGCGCTTCGACTTCCACCTGGGCCCGAACGAGAGCGCGTCGTTGGAGTTGCACGCGCTGCCGTCACTCCACGCAGTGCGCTCGGGAGCGTCGGTGCGCGAGGCGGCAGATGCGGCCCGAAGCGAAGGATACAAACCGCCGCCGCTCGCGACCGAGCTTCCCGACAGCGGCTGGCTCTATCCCGGGTCGCATCCGCCCACCCATCCGCCGGCGCACCGCCGATTCGAAGAGCGCATCGCCCGCGGTCGCGCCGACTACGCCGCCTTCCGCGAGGCTTCGGCGACCATCCGCGGCAGTGAAGAGGCGTTCAACTGGGCGCTCTCGCAGTCGGTCGCGGATCTGAAGGCGCTCGGCATCCATTGGGACGGGCGCCGGGTCATCAGCGCGGGCGTGCCCTGGTACGCGTCGCCGTTCGGGCGCGATGCGCTGATCACCGGCTTCCAGGCGCTGCTCGTGAATCCGGACATCGCCCGCGACGCGCTCTTGTTCCTCGCCGCCCACCAAGGGAAGCGCGTCGACGACTTTCGCGAGGAGGAGCCGGGGAAAATCCTGCACGAGATCCGCCGCGGCGAGCTCGCGCGCGCAGGCGAAGTCCCGCACACGCCGTACTACGGCAGCGTCGATTCCACGCCGCTCTTCATTGTATTATACACAGAATATTTACAGTGGACCGACGACCGCGCCACCGGCGAGCAGCTCCTGCCGGCGGCGGAGGCCGCGCTCAGGTGGATTGAAGAGTACGGCGACAAGGACGGCGATGGCTTCGTCGAGTACGAGCGCAAGACCGAGCGCGGCCTGCGCAACCAGGGCTGGAAGGATTCCTGGGACGGCGTCCCGCACCTCGACGGAACCCCGGCGCAGACGCCGATCGCCCTCGTGGAAGTGCAGGGCTACTGCATCGACGCGCGCCGCCGCATGGCGCGGCTCTACCGGCAGCTCGGCCGCCGCGAGGACGCCGCGCGTTGCACCTCGGCGGCGCAGAAGCTGACCAAGCGCCTCGACGAGGCCTTCTGGATCGAGCGCTCCGGCACGTATGCAATTGCCCTCGACCGCGACAAGCGAAAGGTCGAGAGCGCCACTTCCAACGCGGGACATCTGCTCTTCTCGCGGGTGCTGAGCGAGCCGCGGGCGCGGCGGGTTGCGCGCACGTTGATGGAGCCTTCCAGCTTCTCCGGCTTCGGCATCCGCACGCTCTCGACCGGCCAGCGCGCCTTCAATCCGCTCAGCTACCACAACGGCACCATCTGGCCGCACGACAACTCCATCATTGCGATGGGGTTTGCGAACTATGGCTTGCAGAAGAGCGCCGCCCAGGTCCTGACCGGGCTGTACGACGCGAGCCGGCAGTTCCGTCACCTGCGGCTGCCGGAATTGTTCTGCGGCCTTTCGCGCGGCGAGAGCGAGCTGGTGGTGAGCTATCCCGTGTCGTGCTCGCCGCAGGCCTGGGCGTCGGGCTCGCTGTTCCTGCTCTTGCGCGCCTGCCTCGGGCTCTATCCGGACGCGCCGCGCAAGGGGCTCCGGATCGTGAATCCGCAGCTACCCAAGTGGCTCCCCGAGCTGACCATCCAGGGAATGCGCGTCGGAGCGACCAGGCTGACGCTGCACTTCACGCACGGTGGGGAAGGGACCTCCGCAGCGGTGCGGGAGATGGTGGGGGAGCCGCTCTCGATCCGGCTGGAGATGGGCGCGCACCGCGAAGCCGCCGAAGGCTGAAGTCGCGGACTGTGAGATGGAGCACTGACACAAAAGCCGTGCATTGGAGCGCCGGTTCCCCGGCTGCGTAAAACCGTTCCCTATGCCGCCTGACGTCCAACCAGCGCGGGGACCTTGAGATTGGCCGCCCAGCCCGGCGCCTTGTCGCGGGCGAACTGAAGAACTTTCTGCCCGCGCGAGGTTTGCGAGAGCCGCTTGAGCACGAATGCCCCGACGAGCGCGATCAGCCCGCCCGGAAGAAGAATCGCCGCCACCATCACGCCCAGTTTCCGGTTCACGACCGGTAACGTTTGCAGGACCAATGCCAGTAATACGATCCCCTCGTCGTAGGCTCGTGTTAGAGGCCGTACATGGCTCACACGCTGACGAGCGTGCAGGACGCAGATGCCCGGCTGCGGTCAGTTGGGTACCTGCCGTCGGCGGAAATCGCGTCGTCGGTTTTTCTCTGCGACCGCCTGGAGAAGCCGATCCTCGTGGAAGGCCCCGCCGGCGTGGGCAAGACCGAGCTCGCGCGGGCGCTCGCCACAGCCACCGGCCGCACCCTCTTGCGGCTCCAGTGCTACGAAGGCCTCGACGAGTCGAAGGCGCTCTACGAATGGGAGTACGCGAAACAGCTCCTCTACACGCAGCTCTTGAAGGACAAGATCGCCGAGACCATCGCAGGCGCGCAGACGCTCACGCAGGCCGCGGACCGGATCGCCGGCGCCGACGACTTGTTCTTCAGCGAACGCTTTCTCTTGCCGCGGC
>DASXHM010000308.1:0-5107 GCA_036488495.1 Myxococcales bacterium
GGCGCGGCTTTCAATCCCGGCCTTTTGCAGCTTCCCCCTTCCAGCCGGACCCACACGAGGGACCCACATGACCCTGAAGCATTCAGGGCCTGCGCTCGCAGGTCTTGTTTTCGCGCTCGCCGCAGCGCCTTCCCACGCCCGCATCACCCGCATCGTCATCGACCGCACGACGCCGCTCGCGGGGCAGACGGTGCCCTACGAAACCCTGGCCGGCCGCGCCTTCGGCGAGCTCGACCCGGCCGATCCGCACGACGCCATCATCACCGACATCAACCTCGCCAAGGATCCGGACGGCAAGGTCCGCTACGTCACGAGCTTCCTCCTGGTCAAGCCGGTCGATCTGGCGAACGCGAGCGGCTTTCTCTGGCACGACGTGCCGAACCGCGGCGGGCGCATCACCATCGTCGCCGCCGAGCGGAACCTGGGAGACATCGGCCTTTCCAGCGGCTGGCAGCCGGACAACGCCGGCGCAACTTCCGTCCCCGCCAACGCCACGGCGCTCACTCCTCAGCCGGGCCTCGCCAGCAACGACTGGGTGCTCGCGCCCGTGGCTCGAAACGCCGACGGCTCGTCGATCACAGGCATCATCCAGGCGCGCATCATCAATCGGAGCGGACCGAGCTCCGCGCCGCTCAACGTGCAGAACAACCCGGTGCCGTTCTTGCCCGCGACGCTCGACACCACGCAGGCGGTCTTGCGGACGCGCTTTCACGAGACCATCGACGGGCACGTCACCGAAGGCAGCGTCATTCCTTCGAGCGACTGGGCGTTCGCGCACTGCGATGCCACCCATCCCTTCCCGGGCATTCCGCAGGATTTGAACCACGCCGATCTGCCCGCGAGCCTGCCGGTGCACGTGTGCCTGAAGAACGGCTTCGACGGCGGCCTTTTGTACGAGCTCACCTATCCGGTGAAGGACCCGTACGTCGAGGGCGTTGGCTTTGCGGCCTTTCGCGATCTGAACCAGTTCTTCAAGACCGCGGCGCAGGACGACTTCGGCACCGCGAACCCCGTCGCGAGCACGGTGAAATGGACGGCCATCCGCGGGGTCTCGCAGTCGGGCAACTTCACCCGCGCGTTCATCCAATTGGGCTTCAACCAGGACGAAGCGGGCCGCATCGTCCATGAGGGCGCCTGGCCAATCATCGCCGGGCGGCGGGTGTCGCTCGACTCGCGCTGGGCGCAGCCGGACGGAGTCTTGGAGCTGTACCAGATGGGCAGCGAAGGCCCGCAGTGGTGGGGCGACTGGCCGGACGAAGTGCGAAACAACCCCAGCGTCGGCATCCTCGATCGCTGCACCGCGAGCGGCACCTGCCCGAAGGTGATCGAGCACTTCGGCGGAGCAGAGGTGTTCGCGCTCAAGATGACCACCGAATGGGTGGGCACCGCGGCCGACGCCGACATTCCCCTGCCCGACAACGTCCGCCGCTATTACGTCTCCTCCAGCACGCACGGCGGCGGCAACGGCGCCATGACCCAGAACAGCGCCACCACCGGCCCGGGGTGCCCCGGCAACAACTGGGGAAGCGGCGCCTACCGCGCCAATCCGATGCCGGAGACGCAGCTCCAGAACGTGCTCCGGCTCGCGCTCCGCGCCTGGGTGATGAACGGCACGCCGCCGCCCGCGAGCATCTGGCCGACGCTCGCCTCGGGAGTGCTGGTCGATCCGACCATGAAGGCCATGCACCACCCGCACGGCATTCCCTCGATTCCGGAGACCATCTTCTCGGCGGCGAACTTCGTGAACCCGGTCTTCGACTACGACTTCGGGCCCTTCTTCGACCGGGTCGACGCGGTGGGCGTTCCCACCGACGAGCCCCCGGCCATTCGCACGACCATCCAGATGAAAGTGCCCCGGGTGGACGGCGACGGAAACGAATTCGGCGGCGTTCCCACGGTGTTGCGCGACGCGCCGCTCGGCACGTACCTCGGCTGGAACCTGACTCCGACCGGCTTCCATGAAGGGCAGGTCTGCGACTACGTCGGCGGGTTCATTCCCTTCGCGATCACGCAGGCGCAGAGGACGGGTCCGGATACCAACGTGCGCTTCCACATCTCGGCCAACGGCAAGGGCGGCAAGTTCAGCAAGTCGACCGCGGTGGCGAAGGATCCCCGTCCATCCTTGCAGGAGCGCTACGGCACCCACGCGGGCTACGTCACGGCGGTGACGGCGGCGGCGAACAACGCGCAGGCGCAGGGGTACCTCTTGCCGGAGGACGCCGCGGCGCTGATCGCGCAGGCGCAGGCGAGCGACGTGCTGGTCACGACCACCGGCAGCAATGTGCCGGCGTTCGGCGAGATCGACATCGGCACAAGTGGCGAAGGCGGAGGCGTGGACGAGCTGACCGTCAACCCGGGCGATACGCTCGACGTCGGCTACACGCTCAGCCTGCCCGGAAAGCATCCGGCGACCACCATCACCCTCACCCGCCCGGAAGTGGTGGTTCAATTGTCCTGCGACTCTTCGGGCAAGGGACGCGGCTCGCGAAACAGCGGACCGCTCCTCGTCGACCTGCCCGCAGCCACCATCGCGGTGGCGGCGAACAGCTCGGCCTGGCTCCCGAGCGCGGACCCGAACAGCGCGGCGACCTTCCAGGGCAGCGTGCAAGTGCCGGACCTCTGCAGCGGCGGCAGGATACGCATCGGCAGCGACGCGACCTTCACGGCGACCGTCGGCAGTCAGTAGCTCAGACCGCTGCGGCGTCGTCGACTGGCCCGAGCCAGAGGGCGACGCCGCGCGGGCCTTCTACGCGCTGCCATCCGGCGAGCCGCTGCTGCAACAAAGCGATCACCACGAACGAGGCGCCCTCGAAGGCAAAGGCCGGGCGCTCGGGACCGATCGGGCGGATCAGATCGAGCAGCTCGGCAGCCCGGGCGGCGCTCGGCGAATCCACCGTGGCGCGGCCGTTGGCGTCGTCGAAGAGCACGCCTTCGCCGGCGCTGACTGCCGCCCGGACCCGCACTGCATGCTCGAGCGCGGTGCGGGCGATCTCCTGGGCAAAACGGGCAGCGCTGAAGAGCGCCGCATCCTGGGCGGTGCCGTACGGCGGGCGGGCGAACGCCATCGCGGAGAGCCCGGCGCCGAGCTGCGAGACGGACGACTCGTATGCCTCGAGGAAGGCGCGGGCGCGCTGCGCGCAATACCCGAGCAGCTCGCGCGCCGCCGGGGGTGAGAGGCGCTTTCCGTGGTCGGCGATCTCGCCCAGGTAATAGACGGCGCGCACCTGCGTCCGTTCCGGCGAGGCGATTCCCGCGGCCCGCAATGCCCGCTTGAGCAAGGGCGGCGAGGGGTCGAGCGAGAACCAGTTGCGGAGCAGATCCAGCTCGGCGTCGGTCTTGGGCCCTTGGGTCGCGATCTCGAGCAGCCTCGGGCCTTGCTCGCGAGGCGGATCCGGTTGCGGCACCGCCGGCCGCGTCGCCTTCGCGTCCCAGAAGGGCAGCGCATCGTTGGGCACGTCCACCGGAGAAAGGTCGCTTCCGTCGACGAACCCCACCGCGAAGAGCGGGCCCGCATCGCGCAAGAAACGCACCGACCGGTGCGACCCGTTCCCTTCCGGCCGGGTGACGAGCGCGAGCGGCATGCGCAGGCATTCCTTCATCCGGCTGGCCAGCTTCTCATTGGAAAGCCCGGACGCTTCCGGACGCACCCGGCCGGCGGCGCGGCTCTCCGCGGCGATCTCCAGGATTTCGTCGGTGAGGAGGCGGAAGGCGTCGAACATCGAGCCGACCCGTTCGCTCTCCTGGCGGATCACCCGCACGACCGTGCGGAGCCTCCGGCGCAGCTCTTCGAGATGAGGCGCGGCAATCAGATCTTCCAAGCCGTGGAACTGGATCTGCGCCACGTCCTCCTGCGAGAGCGCGAGCAGGCAACTGCGAATGCTCACCATGGTGGTGGCCTCCACGAGCCAGGCGCCCTGCGCCTCTGAAAGCTGCGCCGGCAACAGCAGGCTGAGCATGCGCGCCTTCAGGTCCCAATCGACGCTCACCGGCGAATGCTCCGGCCGCTCCACCTCCACCTGGCGCTGCCGCGGGGGCCGATGGTCGTGGCGGCCGCCGCGCAAGAGACTGCAGACGATGTGCGAGAGCGGGCCGCCCACCGAAGTGGTGAAGGCAAGCGCGCCGTCGTCGCGGAAGCCCTGGCGCGCCTCCGCCTCCAAGAGGTGGCGCTGGTCGACGCAGAAGACGTGGTGCGCCTTGTTCACCTGGACGAGGCCGGAAGCGCCCAGGGCGTGGCCGAAGGTGAGGAGCCCGCCGACCGGGTTCGACCACCCTTCCGCCATCCGCTCCGCTGCGCGCTCCCAGCCGAGGCCGAGCGCGAGCAAGAAGGACAGCTCGATGCTGGGAAACGCGTCGTGGACGATGCCGAACGCGGAAGAGGTGAAGGTCGAGACCGGCATCCGCGCGTCGTCGGCGGTGGCGGCGAGCGCGGTGTAGATGGCCTGGGCAAAGAGGAGCGGCGACTTGCGGTGGAGCAGATCGGGATTGGTGGAGCCGTCGCCGACCGCCAGCACCTCGGTCAACGGCGCGGTGCGGAAGCGCGGGTGCTTGGAGGCGGCGATGGCTTCGATCAGCTCCTCGTCGGAGGTGACGATGGTGGCCGCAGCGCCGCAGCAGGGCACCGCGATGTCGCTCGCGTCGAACCAAGGAGTGCGGCGCAAGTCGCGCTTGTGCGGCAGGCCGGCGTGGATGCCGGCCGGATAATTGACCCCCGTCTGCGCCTTGCGGCTCGACACCCGCGCGAGGAACGCCTCCACCTCCGCAGGCGAGAGCCCGAACGAGCGCCGGAGCGCATCCATGAGCAGGTCGCCCACTGCGAGCATGTCCAGGCCGCGCGCCTGGTCGTCTTCGCCGAGGACGGTGCGGATTTGATACTGGGAGGCGTACCCCGCGGGGATGACCTGCCCGGCGAGGACGAGGATGGTCGACGGCCGCTCTGCGGTGCGGGCGGTGCGGACGGCTTCCGCGAAGGCCTGCGCGCCGCTGTCGGAAGTGCCCACCACGAACTGCGAACGCGCCCGCGGCGAGAGGCCGAGCAAGACCTGGAGGCCCTGCGGCAAGAGGCCGATGTTGAGGCGCTCGTACGGATCGAGCCCGGGCATCGACGTGA
>DASXHM010000361.1:0-8088 GCA_036488495.1 Myxococcales bacterium
TGAGAAAAGCGCGATCTGCACTCCCGCGAAGGAGTCCGGCTTGAGGCGCTTCACGGTCACTTCGCGGTCGCGGAACGTGAGCGTCTGGCCTTCGCTGCGCTCGGAGGCGAGCGGGACCAGCTCCGCGACGGGAAAGTCGCGCTCTTCCAGCACCTTGATCATCTCGCGGCCAACCGCGCCGGTAGCGCCGGCGATGGCCACCTTGAATCCGTTCATGGACGGTCTACTGCCGCGCGCAGCCGCCCTTCGTCAAGTCAAGTTGGCAAAGCCCTGGCGGTAGTCGGGCGCGAGCGCGAAGCACCTGGCGGCGTCGTAGCCTGTGCTGCGCAATTCGGGAAGGCACAGCCGGGCGATCACCGAGGCCTTCGGAGTTGCGCGCAACAGGCGCGCTTCGCCGAGCTGCAATTGCGCGCTGAAGACCACCCGCACCTCACTCTGCGGGGCTCCGTCGCGGAAGAACTGCGCGAACAATTCGCCCTTGCGCGCGTCGGTCGCGGCGCAGACGAGGCCCGGCTCTTGGTGAGCGAGCGCGAGCAAGCTGGAGACGCCGGCGATGGGGAGCTTCTTCGCATAGGCGAGCGCCTTGGCGGCCGCAAGCCCGACCCGCAAGCCCGTGAACGACCCGGGGCCGAGCCCCACCGCCACCGCATCAACTGCAGTCAGATCGCCCAAGGCAGCCGGGAGGACGTCTCCCGCTTTTTCGGTCAGCTCTTTTTCCCAGACGACCGCGTCGTCTTCGACGAGCGCGCAGGAGGTGACGGTGGTCGAGGTGTCGAGGGCGACGACCCTCACTCGAACCACTTCCGCATCGCGTCGTTGCGGAACGCGTAGAGCATCAACGTGAAGAGAAGCGCGAGACCGACCACGTTGGCCACTTCGCGGAAGCGCAGCGAGAGCGGCCGGCGGCGGATGCCTTCGATCAAGGCCGAGAGCACGTGGAAACCGTCCAACACGGGCACCGGCAAGAGGTTCATGAAGCCGAGCGCGATGCTGATCAGGCTCAGGTTCAAGAGCAGGTCGCGCCAGCCCTGCTCCACCGCCCGGCGGGCCACGTCGGCGAGCATCAGCGGGCCGCCGATGCTGCGGCTCGAGACGCGGCCGGTGAACATGCGCGCGATCATCAAGGTCTGGGTGCGCAGCGAATCCTTGAGGCCGAGGACGGCGTGCGAGGCGGCTTCGGGAATCGAGTAGCGCACCGAGATGCGGTCGGGCTCGACGTAGCCGTTCAGGTCCGGCGAGGCGCCGAAGTCGGGCACGTCCACCAGGACGCCGGTCTCGTCATGGTCCTTGCGGAGGTGCTGCACGACCGAGAGCGAGATCTCTTTGCCGTCGCGGCGGATGACGAACGGCACCGGCTGCGTTCCCGCCGCCTTCAACGCGGCGTCCACTTCGTCAGTCCACATCCGGGCGGGCTTGCCGGCCACGCTGAGGATCTTGTCGCCGCGCCGCAGCCCCGCCTCCGCAGCCGCCGAACCGGGCTGGACGGTGAAGAGGGTGAGATCGCTCGGCTCGAGGCCGTAGTCGCCCTTCTTCGCCGGCGCCGGAAGCTGCAGGGTGAGCGGATCCTCGGCCCACAGCGTGACGCCCGGAGCGGGCACTTCGCGCGGCCGCAGCAGCTCCAGCGTGACCGCGCCGTCGGAAGCCGCCAGTTTCTCCGAGAGGTCTTCCCAGTTCGGCACCGGCCGGCCGTTCATGCGGACGACCTTGTCGAAGGTGCGCATGCCGGCGCGGCCGGCGGGGGAGTCCGGCGAGACCACCGTGACTTCGGCGGCGCGGGGGACCGCGGCCACTCCGATGCGGCCGTGCTTGACGGTCTCGATCGGGTTCGTCTCCTCGTGCATGACGGGGACGATCTGCAGATCGAGCGGTTGGCCGTGACGCAAGACGTGCATCCACAGGGTCTCGCCGCCATGGGCGCGGATCTCCTGTTGCATCGCGGTCCAGCCGTCGATGGGCGTGCCGTCGATGGAAGTCACTTCGTCCGCGTACTGCAGGCCCGCCTTGTCGGCCGGAGAACCGGGCTTCACGTAGCCGACCCGGGCGCGCATGTCCGGCCGGGGCGCCGCGAAGACGAAGAAGAAGAGCACCACCGCGAGGACGAAGTTGGCCACAGGGCCGGCGGCGGCGATGACGCCCTTCTTCCAGGCCGGCTGCTCCAAGAACCCGCGGCCGCGGTCTTCGGCGGCGAGCTCCTCGTACGGGTTGTCGCCGGCGAACTTGACGTAGCCGCCGAGCGGCAAGGCAGCGACGCGATATTCCGTCTCGCCCTTCTGGAAGCTGCACAGCTTGGGGCCGAAGCCGATCGAAAAGCGGACCGCTTTGACGCCGACGAGCTTGCCGACGATGAGGTGGCCGAGCTCGTGGAAGAAGACCACCACGCTGATGACCAGCGCGAACGAGAGGATGGTCAGACCGGCGGACTGGAGGGTAGCGCCCATGGATCTCTCAGTCTAAATGCGCCCAGCAGGAGGCGCCAGCACCCTCAGAGGACGAGCTTTGCGCAGAAGAGGACGAATGGGGCGTTGAAGAGGAGCGCATCGATGCGGTCGAGGAGTCCCCCATGTCCAGGCAACAACCGGCCGGAGTCTTTTGCTCCGAAGGCGCGCTTGAGCATCGATTCCGACAGGTCGCCGAGCGGGCCCAGGACCGCCGCACCGGCCCCGATCAGCGCGGCGGTCTGCCAGGTGATGGTCGGCAGGGCGAAGTGCTGGACGATGCAGGCGCCGACGATGGAAGCGAGCGTACCACCTGCCGCTCCCTCCCACGTCTTGCTGGGCGAGATGCGCGGGTAGAGCTTGTGGCGGCCGAGCGCCCGGCCGGCGAAGTAGGCGCCGGTGTCGTTGGCCCAGGTGACGGTGAGAGCGAGAAAGACCCACCAGAACCCGTGCTGAAGCTGCCGGAGCGGGACCAGCGCAGAGATGAGAAGGCCCGGATAGAGCGCGCCCAAGACCGCGAGCCCGACACGCCTGGGCGCGCGATCGACGCGCTCCTCGAAGACCAGGGTGTCGGCGAAGACGGCGATGACCAGCACGGAGAGGACGAGCTCGATGGGCACCCAGCGCACTTCGGGCAAGAGCGCGAGCACGAACGCCGCCGCCATCGAAACGATGGCGCTGCCGGAGAGCACCGCGCTGTCGGCTTCGATCTCCTGCAATTCGGTGGGCTGCCTGGGCAGGTGCAGCGGCAAGAGGTTCAGCTCGAAGGAGCACCCCGCGGCGGCAATGGCGAGCAGCACCGCCAGGTACAGCCCGCCCTGCCAGATCAGCCAGAGCACGACCGGCAAGAGCACGAACGCGGTGACGAGCCGCACGGCGAGGTTGCTTTTCTTCATGCCGGGGTGGTCCGGAGCTGGGCGCTGGTCTTGCCGAACCTGCGCTCGCGCCGCTGGAAGTCGTCGATGGCGAGCAGCAGATCGCGCTCGCCGAAGTCGGGCCAGAGCGTCTCGGTGAGGTGGATTTCGGCGTAGGCGATCTGCCAGAGCAGGAAGTTGGAGACGCGGACTTCGCCGCTCGTGCGCACGACCAACTCCAAGGGCGGGAGACCGTACGTCCAGAGCCGCTCTTCCACCGCCGCGTGGTCCACCTGCGCGGGCGAGAGCTTGTCCTCGGCGATCTTCTTCGCCATCGCCACCAGCTCCTCGCGGCCGCCGTAGCTAAGGGCGAGCGTCAGCGTCATCTTGTCGTTCTTCGCGCTCGCCGCCCGCAGCTCTTCCAACGGGTCGCGCACCCGCGATGGCAGCCGGTCGAGGTCGCCGATGGCGTGCAGCCGGATCTGGTTTTCGAGAATCTCCGCCCGCTCCTGCTTGAGATAGTCGCGCAACAGGTCCATCAGGCCTGCCACTTCATCCGCCGGGCGCTCCCAGTTCTGCGCGGAGAACGCGTACAGCGTGAGCGCCTGCATGTTGAGCCGGCGCGCCGCGCGGGTCACTTCCCGCACCGAATCGCTGCCTTTGCGGTGTCCCTCAATCCGCGGCAGACCGCGCAATTCTGCCCACCGGCCGTTGCCGTCCATGATGATGCCGACGTGGCGGGGGAGCGGCCGCTCGGACACTTCGGCTTTGAGCTGTGCGAGGTTGGGATGCAAAACGCGCGCACCATAGCAAGGAACGCAGCGCTCGCGCTCCATTCAGGTTACGGTAGGAACGATGCAACGACGGTTCGGGCCGTTCCGGCTGGAAAAGCAGGTGGGGCGAGGCGGGCTCGGAGCGGTTTTTCGCGCGGTCGACACGCGCACGCACGATGTCGTCGCCTTGAAGATGTTGCCGCCCGGGACCGACCCCGCCCAGGCGCGAAGGTTGCGCCGCGAGTTCGATGCCTTGCGCGACCTGAACCACCCCAACATCGTGCGCGTGCTCGACTCCGGCGAGGAGGACGGCACTCCTTGGCTGACGATGGAGTTCGTCGACGGCATGCTCCTGCGCGAGTGGTTGACGGTGGTGACCGAGCCGCAAGCGCTCGAGCCCGAGGACGCGCCGCGGGTCAGCGAGGGCGTCGATCTGGACGTCTTGTTCGAAGAGCCCGACTCCAGCGCTTTATTGGCCGCGGCCCGCGCGCGAAAGCTGTCGATGGTGAGCGGCATCGAGTCGATGCTGAGCGGCGACGAGCAGGTGGAACAGAACCATCCCGAGCGGCTGCACGGATTGTGCGAGGCGCTGGCGCAGGTGTGCGATGGGCTCTCGTTCATCCACAGCCAGAAGCTCGTTCACAGGGACGTGAAGCCCGCGAACATTTTGGTGCGCGCGGATCGCAGCGCGGTGCTGGTCGATTTCGGGCTCGCCAAGGGCTTCTTCGACGATCAGATTACCGACCACGGCCGGGTGGTCGGGACGTACCGCTACATGTCGCCCGAGCAGGCGCGCGGCGAGCGATTGGATTCGCGCAGCGACCTGTATTCGCTGGGGGCGAGCTTGTATGAATTGCTCGCCGGACGCGCGCCGTTCACTTCTTCCAATCAGTATGAATTGCTGGATTCGATCATTCATCGCGATGCGCCGGACGTTTTGAAGATCAATCCCCGGGCGCCGTTGCCGCTGGTCGGCCTCGCGCACCGGTTGCTCGACAAGCGCCCCGAGCGCCGGGCGGAGTCGGCCGCGGAGGTGTCGGTGATTCTGCGGGCGATTGGACGGGGAGTGGCGGGCTGGTCGGACCCGGTGTTCGTCCGGCAGCCGGCCGAAGAGCGCGGCTGAGGTAGGTCGGCGCGGTCAGGCGACTGGATAGAGACTCGGAAATAGCGTCTCTAAAGCCGCCGCAGGGAAGCGCAAAGAGACCGGGCCCTTCGGCGTCTCCGAAGCAAGAAGCTTTTCATTGATGACGTCCGTGAGGACACGCCGCGCGGTGCGAGGTGGGAGTCCGACGATCCGCGAAACCTCGCCGCGCTCGACTTCGCCCCGCACGAGGCCCTGCTCGAGTAGCGCCGACGCCGCCGGATGGAGCTTCCCTTCGCTTCGCTCGACGTAAGCGTTCAGCCGCCTCGCGAGTGAATCAATTTCGAAGAGCGCCGACATGAATCGAACCTGGTCGAGGCAGATCCGCAAGAACCAAGCCGTGAAATCCTCCAACGCTTGCCTCGACAGGTTCCCGCGCCCGTCGAGGTCTCCTCGTCGAGGAGAATCGGCGTGATCCATCATGCTTTTGTATTCGCTGCGGCTTTCAATGCCGCGAGCCAGCCCTCGCGAAACCGACCACAGCCCGTGAGCACCAATTCCTGCATACAGGCCCATCGCATGCGTCATCAGCCGCGAAACGCGGCCGTTCCCATCGAGGAATGGATGAATGTAGTTGAACCGATGATGAGCAGCAGCCATCGCCAGGACGCGCGACGCCATTCCCATCGACTTCAATCGATAGCGTTCGGCAAACGCGGTCATGAACGCCTCCACGCGATCGCTCGATGGTGGGAGGTGACGCCCAACTGCAACGTCATGCGCGGATTCAGATCGCCACTCGCCGGGAACCATCTTCACCACGCGATTTTCCGACTTCACGGTCAACATCTCGTCCGGCGCTTCGCGATAAAATTCTCGATGCAACCAGAGGACGAACTGGATTGAGGCGGGCTCGGGAAGCGTGCCTTGCGCTGCCAACTCGTCGACTTGTTGCTGTACCCGGACGTGAGCGGCAGCTTCCAGTTGGAGATTCCGACGCTTGTGATCTTCGTCGAGCTCCCCGGCAAGTGCGCGCTCGATGTCTCGTGGCCGCGTGTCATGGCCTTCGATGAGGTTGCTGTAATACGTATTCATCAACCGGACCAAGTCGGCGAGGTTGGCTGCGGTTTTCGGATGAAGGCTTCGGCCTAACGTGGAAGAAGCAGCCGCGAGCTCGGCGACGAGATCCGCGATCGACGGAGAGACCGCATCGAGCAGTGCGGGCTCGAACAGGCTCACCGATTCTGGTATTTTGGACACAGTTTTGGCCGATCTTCGGGCGACACCGCTTCGGCGTGATCTTAGAGACGTTTTTCGCGCGCCGTGCCACAAAAAAGCGCGCCGATTGGCCGATCCCGTGGCCGGTCTTTGTCAGTGCCGTTGTCAGCGCCGGGTTTCGCGCAGCCGTCGGCGGACGTCGCTGACGAAGCCGCCCGAGAGCCAATGGTGCTTCCAGGCTTTGGCTGACAGCCAGAGCGCGGCGATGACGGCCAGCGAGAGCGCGTACGGCCGGGCGTCTTCGCGGTGGTCGAGCCAGAGCAAGACGACCGAGAGCGCGAGCCAGGCGGCGCAGGGGTTGTGTTCCTTGCGGACGATGCGTGGCCAGTTCCACGGCCGTCGTTGCACTGCGCGTACCTGCGGCCAGAAGCGCGGCACGCGGGCTTTGTAAGCCTCGTATTCCGCGCCGAAGCGCGAGAGGAGAAACTCTTCTTCCGCGGCGATGATGAACCAGTATTGCAGCGCGAATAGCGCGACCGCCAAAAGCAAAAGCCAGAGGTCGTGCGCGATCAGGCAGAGCCCGACGACGATGCCGAGGTTTCCCAGATAGAGCGGATTGCGCGTCAGCTCGTACGGGCCGGAAGTATTCAGGCTGACGGCGATGAGCTTTTCGTTCTGGCCGCTGGTTCCGTCGGGGACGAGACCGAGCACCCAGGCGCGCAATGCTTGGCCTGCGAGGCACAAAGCGAAACCGGTCACGACCCACCCGAAGGAGGCTGGGCCGCGGCTGCGAAAGACGAGCAGCGCCGCCAGCGCGAGGGCGGGCACGGGAGTGAAGCTGCGATAGCGGAAGAGCAGTCGGCCCAGGCGCTCCATCGGCGCGGGCGTGCGTATCAGAAGCGCAGCGCGCGCCACAAGCTGCGAAGCCGCTCGCGACGGCGCCGCGTGCTACAAGCGCGCTCGTGGGCGAATACCGGCGGCTCATCGCGGCGGTGCGGCCGCACCTTTCGCTGCTCGCCGTCGCCATCTCTGCCATGGTGGTGCTGTCGGCCGCGACCGGCGCCTTCTCCTGGCTGCTCGGGCCGATGCTGCAGTTCGTCTTCAAGGGCGGCATGCTCGACGCCGCGGCGCTGAAGAGCGCCCTGCCCTTCTTGCCCAGGCCGGAGACGCTGCCGCGCGAGACCATCCTGAAGGCGCTGCCCATCTGCATCCTCGGCATCGCGGTGGTGCGCGGCGTCTCCTATTTCACCCAGTTCTATTGCATGGGCATGCTCGGGCAGCGAGTGGTGGCCGACCTGCGGCTGCAGCTCCACGAAAAGCTGCTCGCGCTGCCCCCGGCCTTCTTCGCCCGCAGCTCGTCGGGAGATCTGCTGGCGCGGTTCGCGAGCGACGTCGCCGCGCTGGAGTTCGCCGTCACCTACAGCATCGCCTCGTACCTGCGCGACGGAATGCAGGTCCTGGTCTTGCTCGGGCTCTCGTTCGCGCTCGATTGGCGGCTCGCGCTCCTCGCCTTCGTGGCGGTGCCGCTGACGGTCGTTCCCATCGTTCGTTTCGCGAAGCGCCTCAAGAAGATTGCCACCCGCGGGCAGGCGCAGATCGGCGGGCTCTACACCGCGCTGCACGAGGCGCTCCAGGGAGTGCGCATCGTGCAGGCGTTCGGGATGGAGAAGTACGAGCGGGACAAGTTCGAGCGCGAGCAGGACTCGTTCCTCGTCACCATGAAGAAG
>DASXHM010000362.1:0-12078 GCA_036488495.1 Myxococcales bacterium
GAGCTGCACCGGCGTCGACACCGACAGGTACGTGTCGGCGATCAATTCCAGCCGCTGCAGCGACTCCTGCCACCCCGGCCCGCTCGCCGCAATCCAACCGAGCTTGAGCTGCGGCAACCCGGCAATCTTCGACAAGCCGGACAGCGAAAACGCGGGCACGTCCTCGAGCGTGGCAACCGTCGCCACTCTTCGCGGGTCGGGACCTACCGGAAACTCCGCGAACACCTCGTCGCTGACGAGCGCGACTCCGCGCGGCGCGCACACCCGCGCAAGCTCGTCATATTCGCTGCGCTTCAAATAATTGCCGGTGGGATTGCCGGGATTGACGATCAGGACCGCGCGGGTCCGACCGGAGATGCGCAGCGCGGCCGCATCAAGGTGCCATTCGCCGTCGTACCGCAGCTCGTACGGCACCGCCCGTATCCCCTCCAGCGCGGTCAGGTATTCGAAGAGCGGATAGCAGGGCTGTGGAACCAAGACCTCGTCGCCCGGATCGCAGAGCAGCTTGAAGAGCCACGAATACGCTTCGCTGGTCGAGGAGGTCAGCACGATGCGCTCGGCATCGACTCCGTGCACCTCCGCCGCAGCCTCCCGCGCATCGAAGAGCCCGCGCGGCTGCGGATCGTAATGCGGCGGCGCGTGAAGCTGCACCACCTGCAGCGGCAGGCCGACCGCGGTGGGATTGGAGACGGTCAGATCGATGTAGGAACCCTGCCGCGCCTCCAGGGCACGGGTGAGCGCGTTCTCCGCTTGCGCGAAATCGAGCCTCACGCTTGCGGCGAGGAGATGGCCGCCTGTTGGGGCAACGGCAACCGCTCGCGGTCTTTCTCGATGAAGCGCAAGGCCGACCAGATCTCGTCGACCGAGATGATCTTGTTGTCGGTGAGTCCGGCGGCGAGCCCGACCGAGCGGACCAGGCCCTCGTCGAGATCGGTGAAGAAGCCGCTGCTCTTCCGCGGGAACGCGGCCCAGATGGAAGCGCGCGGCGCCATCACGTGCTTCGCCTTGGGAAACAGCTCGCCCAATACCGCGCGCGAAGACGCGAACACCACGATGACGTCGAAGAGCCCGACGATCTTGGTCGCGACCGACGCGCCCTTCGGGAGCGGATCGAGCTTGTGCACGAATCCGGTGGGCGGATCGAGGACGAGGACCCGCCGGTCGTCCTTGATGCCCAGCTTGTGGGTCAGGGTGACGAGTTCGCCGGACATTCGCACTCTTCTAGGGACAGCAGCGACGATTGTGCAAGATGCCCCCCGGAACATTGATAGAGTCGCGGCATGCGCGGGAGCATCCTGTGAGGCGAGGAGTCCTGGCCCGCTGGGCGGCGCATCTTCCCGTCACGCAGCGCACGCCTGCCTTGACCTTGGGCGAAGGCGACACGCCGCTCGTCAGCGCGCACTCCTTGGCGAAGGACATCGGCTGCGCTTCCTTGTGGCTCAAGTTCGAAGGGCAGAACCCGACCGGCTCGTTCAAGGACCGCGGCATGGTGGTGGCCATCGCCAAGGCGGTCGAGGGCGGCGCCAAGGCGGCGGTCTGCGCGTCCACCGGAAACACCTCGGCGAGCGCCGCGGCGTACTGCGCGGCTTCGGGAATCGCCTGCAACGTGGTGGTTCCGGACGGCAAGGTGGCGCTCGGGAAACTGGCGCAAGCCGTCTCGCACGGCGCGCGCATCGTCGTCCTGCAGGGCAACTTCGACCGCGCGCTCAAGCGGGTGCGCGAAATCGCCGAGCGCACCGGCATCGCGCTCGTCAACAGCGTCAACCCGCACCGCATCGAAGGGCAGAAGACGGCAGCCTTCGAAATCGTCGAGACGCTCGGACGGGCGCCGCACGCGCTCGCCCTGCCCGTCGGCAACGCCGGCAACATCAGCGCCTACTGGCGCGGCTTTCGCGAATTGGGTCAGACGCCGCGCATGCTCGGCTTCCAGGCCGCAGGGGCTGCGCCGTTCATCTCCGGCTCGCCCATCGAGCATCCCGAGACGCTCGCCACCGCCATCCGCATCGGAAATCCCGCCTCCTGGGCGACGGCCGTCGAAGCGCAGCGCGAGTCGAAAGGGCTCTTCGCCGCCGTCACCGACGACGAGATCGTCTCGGCCTATCAGCGCCTCGCGCGCGAGGCCGGCGTTTTCTGCGAGCCCGCCAGCGCCGCGCCGATCGCGGGATTGCTGAAGCTCGGGCAGCGAGAATCGCTCGCGGGGCAAACCATCGTCGCGGTGTTGACTGGCCACGGTTTGAAAGACCCCCAGACCGCCATCGGCGCCGCGAAGCCGCTCGCTGCCAGCGTTCCGGACGACCTCGCCGCCCTGGAGGAAGCACTTCGATGAACCCCTTCACGGTGGTGGTGCCCTGCTCCACGTCGAATCTGGGACCGGGCTTCGACTCGCTTGGCCTCGCGCTGTCCGGGCCGGATCTGATGGTGCGAGTGCTTCCCGGCGGCGATCGGCTGCGCATCGGGAAGCTCTCCGGCGAAGGCTCCGGCCGGCTTCCGCTCGACAGCCAGAATCGCGTCATCCAGGCCGCGCACCGCACCGCCGTCGAGTCCAACCGCGAACCCGCTTCGCTCGCCGCCGAGCTCTTCATCCACAGCTCCATTCCATTGAAGCGCGGCCTGGGCAGCTCGGCCGCGGCGGCCTTGGCCGGGGCATTGGTTGCTTATCAATTGCTCGACGGCGACATCGGCTACGACGCGGTGCTGCAGGCCGCAGTGGAGATGGAAGGCCATCCGGACAACGTGGTGCCGTCCTTGCGCGGCGGAGCGCAGGTCTCGCTCCGCGATGCGGACGGGCGGGTCTATTCCTGCGCCATTCCGTTGAAGCGCTCTTTGAAAGCCGCGCTCTACATCCCCGACCAGGAGCTGGCGACTTCCGCGGCGCGCGCGGTCCTGCCGCGCGAGGTGCCGCTCGAGGATGCCGTCTTCAATCTCTCCCGCAGCGCGATGATGGTGGCCGCTCTCGCCTCCGGACAGATCGAGCTGCTCGCGCAAGCGATGCAGGACCGGCTGCACCAGCCGGCGCGATCCGGGCTTCTGCCCTGGCTTCCCGGAATCCTGGAGGCCGCGTGCAAAGCCGGCGCCTGCGGTGCGGCGCTGTCGGGCGCTGGAACGACGGTGTGCGCGCTGTGCACGTCGGACGAGGCCCGTTCCGTCGCCACTGCGATGATGGCGTACGCCACCGCGCAGGGTGTCGTCGGCCGCGCCGAGGTGGTCGACGCGGGAGTGCCGGGCGCCAGCATCTCGTTCTGAGGCTCTGGGTCGACGGCGGGGGCGCCCTCGCGAGGCGCTCATGCAGTGGGTCGCCGGTGGGGGGGCGCCCTCGCGCGCCGCTCATGCAGTGGGGGTCGACGCCGGGGGGCGCCCTCGCGAGGCGCTCATGCAAGCCTCGCCGCTCCCAGACTGCACCTCACCATTCCGGAACTTCGCGCGATGCTCGAAATCGCGCCGTCGCGAGGACACCCCCCGCCGTCTCTCGCGCGCTGACGTGCTGCATCCGAATGTCCCCTCGGCGCGCGGACGGCCTTTTACGCTGCGCGTGCTTCCCGCAGGCCGACGATGCGGCGCAGGAGACTGCCCGAACCCGTCGGAGCACTTCGCGGTGCTGACGGACGCGATTGGGCGCGAGCCTGCGAGGCACAGCACGCTGGAACCGGCCAGGTCTGACCGCGCGCTCCTGGGATGCTCTGCTACGGCGATTCAGCGCGCGAGAGCCGGCGGGGGGCGTCCTCGCGACGGCGCGATTTCGAGCATCGCGCGAAGTTCCGGGACAGTGAGCCGCAGTCCGGGAGCGGCGAGGCTTGCATGAGCGCCTCGCGAGGATGCCCCCCGCCGGCGACCCCCCACGCGATCGACAGTCATCGCTGGAATCCGGGCGGGTTACGGGCGGGCTTTCTTTTCCTTGACCAGCGTCTCCACCACCGACGGATCGGCCAAGGTGGAGATGTCGCCCAGCGCATCGAATTCGTCCGCCGCCACCTTGCGCAGGATGCGCCGCATGATCTTCCCCGAGCGCGTCTTGGGAAGGCCGGGCGCCCAGTGGATGATGTCCGGCTGCGCGAGCGGCCCGATGCCCTTGCGGACATGCTGGATGAGATCCTTGCGCAGATCCTCGGTGGCCTGCACGCCCTGCTTCAAGGTGACGTAGGCGTAGATGCCCTGCCCCTTGAGGTCGTGCGGGTAGCCCACCACGGCCGCTTCGGCAACGGCCGCGTGCGAGACCAAGGCGCTCTCCACTTCCGCCGTTCCCAGCCGGTGGCCGCTGACGTTGATGACGTCGTCGACGCGGCCGGTGATCCAGTAGTAGCCGTCCTCGTCGCGGCGGCAGCCGTCGCCGGTGAAGTAGCGGCCGGGGAAAGTCGAGAAGTACGTCTTGAAGAAGCGGTCCTTGTCGCCGTAGACGCCGCGCATGATCCCGGGCCACGGCCGCGAGAGGCAGAGGTTGCCGGTCGTGGCGCCTTCCAACACCTTGCCCTGATCGTCCACGACGGTCGGTTCGATGCCGAAGAACGGCAGCGTCGCCGAGCCCGGCTTCTGCGCGATCGCTCCCGGCAACGGCGAGATCAAGATGCCGCCCGTCTCCGTCTGCCACCAGGTGTCGACGATGGGGCAGCGTCCGTCTCCGACCACTCGGTGATACCAGAGCCACACTTCCGGATTGATGGGCTCGCCCACGGTGCCGAGGAGCCGCAGCGACTTGCGGCTGCGCTTCTTCACCGGCTCCTCACCTTCGCGAGCGATGGCGCGGATGGCGGTGGGCGCGGTGTAGAGGATGGTGATCTTGTACTTGTCGACGAGGTCCCAGAAGCGGCCCCAATCGGGATACTGCGGGACGCCTTCGAACATGACGGTGGTCGCGCCGTTCGCGAGCGGCCCGTAGACGACGTAGCTGTGGCCGGTGACCCAGCCGCAGTCGGCGGTGCACCAATAGACGTCGTCTTCGCGCAGATCGAAGATCTGCTCGTGGGTCAGCGCGGTGTAGAGCAGGTAGCCGGCGGTCGTGTGCATGACGCCCTTCGGCTTTCCGGTCGAGCCGCTCGTGTAGAGGATGAAGAGCGGGTCTTCCGCGTCCATCACTTCCGGCGGGCAGTCGGCGCTGGCCTTGGCGACGAGCTCGTGCCAGTCGCGATCGCGGCCATGCATGTGCGGGACGTCCTTGCCGGTGCGCTTCAAGACGACCACCGTCTGCACGTCCGGGCAGTCCTTGAGCGCCTCGTCGGTGGTGGCCTTCAACGGCACGATCTTGCCGCCGCGATAGCCGCCGTCGGCGGTGATGACGATGTTGCTCTTACAGTCGAGGATGCGGTTCTTGAGCGACTCCGCCGAGAAGCCGCCGAAGACCACGCTGTGGATGGCGCCGAGGCGCGCGCAGGCCAGCATCGCCACCGCCAACTCCGGGACCATCGGCAGATAGATGGTGACGCGGTCGCCCTTCTTGACCCCGAGGCCCTTCAGCGCGTTCGCGAACTTGCAGACCTCCTGGTGCAGCTCGGCGTAGGTGAGCTTGCGCTGGTCATCGGGCGAGTCGCCCTCCCAGAGGATGGCGGTCTTGTTGCCGCGCGTCTTCAACTGGCGGTCGAGGCAGTTCTCCGAGGCGTTCAACTTGCCGCCCAAGAACCAGGCGATCTCGGCCTTCTTGAAGTCGAACTGGGACACCTTGTTGAAGCGTTGCCGCCAGGTGAGGCGTTCGGCTTGCTCAGCCCAGAACCCGTCGGGGTCCTTGATCGATCGCTCGTAGAGCGATCGATACTTGTCGATGCTGCCGATCCGCGCCTGTTTGGCAAACTCCGGGGGGACTTGGACGATGCGCTCGGATTCGCTCATGCCGCGGGACTTTAGCGCCGCGCAAGCGAGAAGGGCAGCAGATCCACGGGCGGCGTTTCCTCGCAAACGAGTGCCGCCACGATGCGCGCCGAGATGGGCGTCAAGAGGACGCCGTTGCGAAAGTGGCCGGCGGCGACGACGGTCTTGTCCGGCAGCTTGTCGAAGTACGGCAGGCCGTCGGCGGTGGCCGGACGCAGGCCCGCCCAATGGTCGACGATGGGGGGGTCTGCGTAGCCGAGGCGAGCGGCGATGCCGAGCAGCACAGCGCGGCCTTCCGTCGTCGGCAGCGTGTCGAACCCTGCGTCCTCGCCGGTGGCGCCGACGATCGTCCGGCCGCCGCGCGGAACGGCGTACCCGCCGCCGCCGAAGATCACCTGCGCTGGCGGTGCCGCATCGAGCAGCACGAGCTGCCCCTTTTGCGGGAACACCGGCACCTCCGCGAGCGCCCGCGCCCAGCTTCCCGCGCAGAGGACCTTGCGGGTTGCTTTCAGCTCGTCGAGCGATCGCAGCTTGCGCTGTTCGAACGCGACTCCCGCTTTGGCGCAAGCCGCGCCGAGGGCCTGATGCAGCTTGCGGTTGTCGACCTGGCCTTCGTCGGGGAAGAAGAGCGCCAGAGCGGCGCCAGGATGGCTGCGCTCCTCGATGCGCAGCCCGCGCTGCGACTGCCAGGCCTGCCGCGCGCGAAGCTCGTGGGCCTCGGCGTCGCTGAAAGCAACGTGCAGGGTGCCGTTCCGGCGAAGGCCGACGTCGGCGTCCAGGCTTTGGACGAATTCTGGATACAGCTCGTATGAGCGGACGCACAACTCCACCAGCGGAGAAGGCTCGTGCGCTTCCGATTGCGGGCCCAAGATCCCCGCTGCCGCCCAGGAGGCTTGCCCCGGCTCGCCGGCGTCCACGACCGTGACGCGCAGGCCGCGCCGGGCAAGCTCGAGCGCGCTGGCGAGGCCGATGAGGCCGCCTCCGGCGATGGCGACGTCCATGCGGCTTTCGCTCTCGCACGAAGCGGGCGCGCGCGGAAGCACGTTCTCGCCGACGGCCGTTCAAGAGTCGTTGCCGTGCCGGCTGCGCTATGGTGCGCGACCGATGCCCGTGCAAATCGATCTGATGCGCACCGCGCCCGCGCGCGGAGAGCCGCTCCCCCTGCCCGCCTACGCCACCCTCGGCGCAGCCGGCCTCGATCTGCGCGCCGACGAAGCCGTGGTGCTGGCCCCCGGCGAGCGCACCCTGGTCCCGACCGGCATCAGCCTCGCCATCCCGGCCGGCTACGAAGGCCAGGTGCGCCCTCGCAGCGGCCTCGCGCTGCGCGAGGGGCTGACCTGCTTGAATTCTCCCGGCACCATCGACAGCGACTACCGCGGCGAAGTGGCGGTCATCCTCGTCAACCTGGGGCAGAAGCCGGTGGCGCTGGCCCGCGGCGATCGCATCGCCCAGCTCGTCATCGCCCCGGTCGAACGCGCCGAGCTTCGCGAAGCCGACACGCTGCCGCCAAGCGCGCGCGCCGCCGGCGGCTTCGGCCACACCGGCCGTGGATAGAATCGCGCCATGCTGACGCTTGCGGATCTCGCCTTTCGGAGCAGCCGTGGCCGGGTTGCGCCGGGGCCGAAGGGGAGCTTCTTCCTCGGCAGCCTGCCGGAAGTGCGGCGCGATCCATTGCGCCTGATGCTGAAGGCGTTTCGCGAATACGGCGACGTGGTCCGCTTCAGCTTCGGCCCGATGGTCGTCCACCTCGTCGCATCGCCGTCCGGCGCGCAACAGATCCTGGCCGAGAACAACAAGAACTACGGAAAGCAGACGCGCGGCTTCAAGAACCTCCGCTATGTGCTCGGCAACGGCCTCCTCACCGCCGAAGGCGACTTCTGGAAGCGGCAACGGCGCATCGCCCAGCCCGGCTTCCACCGGCAGAAGATCGCCGGCTTCGCGGAGGCGATGGTCCGCGCGGCCGAGGACTGCGCGGCTCGCCTCGAATCGAAGCGCGGTCAGACGCTCGACCTCGCATCCGAGATGAGCCGGCTCACCTTGCGCATCGTCGGCGAGACCTTGCTCGGCTACGACCCGAGCCACGCCGCCGACGAAGTGGGCAGGTCGCTCGCGTACCTGTTGCACATCGCCAACCTGCGCACCGCGCGCGTCTTGGAAGTGCCGCCCTTCTTTCCCAGCCGCGAAAACCGCCGCTTCCGAACAGCGCTGCAGACGCTCGATTCGGTGGTGGTGCGGATGATCCAGGAGCGCAGGCGCAATCCGGCGGACCGAGGCGATCTGCTCTCGATGCTGATGCACGCGCGCGATGCCGAGACTGGCGAATCGATGGACGACCGCCAGCTCCGCGACGAGACCATGACGATTTTCCTCGCCGGGCACGAGACCACCGCGATGGCGCTGACCTTCACGTTCTTGTGCCTCGCCCGGGCTCCGCAGGTCGCGCGCGAATTGCGCGAGGAGCTGACCAGCGTTCTCGGGAACCGCAGCGCGACCCTCGAGGACCTGCCCAAGCTGCGCTTCAACAAGATGGTCGTGCAGGAGGCGATGCGGCTCTATCCACCGGCCTGGCTGATCTCACGATCTGTCGAGGGGCCGGACCAGGTGGGCGGGTACGACCTGCCGGCGGGGAGCATCGCCTTCGTCTGCCCGTACATCACCCACCGCCACCCGCGCTTCTGGGAAGACCCGGAAGGTTTCGATCCCCGCCGCTTCGAGCGCGAGCCGCCCAAGGGCGCCTACTACCCCTTCGGCGCCGGGCCGCGGCAGTGCATCGGCAGCGGCTTTGCCATGATGGAGGCGGAGCTGGTTTTGGCGACGCTCGCGCGGCGAATCAAATTGGAGCTAGCGCCGGGCGCGCCCGTCGAGCTGGATCCGAGCATCACGCTGCGGCCGAAAGATGGTCTCGCGATGACGGTGCGCTAGCCCTTCACTACGCCGGGCACGCGCGCGACTTCCTTGACGAAAACGCGGACGAGCACCCGCACGGCTTCTCAGCGACGGGCTACCGAGCGCGCATGCCGCGCTTGAGGCTCTTGTTGCGGCGGGCGCGCTTTCGCTTCAGGTACGCCTTCTTGACCTTGCTGCGGTTCTTGATGCTCTTCTTCACGCGAGCCATCCCTGCTCCTTTGCGTCAAAGCGCGCCGCTGTGTAGCAGCGCGACCGCTCTGCTTGCAAGCCGCCGCGAGCTGGCGTACATGCGTTCAGTGCTCCTCTGCGTGCTGGCGAGCGGTAGCGGCGGCAACTGCGTGTACGTGGAGGCGGCAGGTACCCGCATCCTGCTCGATGCAGGCCTCCCGCTGCGAGAGACGGTGCGGCGCTGCCGCGAAGTCGGCCTCGATGCGCGCGGCCTGACCGACGTCTTCTTGACCCACGAGCACGCAGACCACTGCTACGGGGCGGGCGTCCTCTCGCGCAAGCTGGGTGTCCGGGTGCACGCGACGCGGGGCACGTTGCGCGGGTTGCGCGATGCTCCGGCCGAGGAGCTTCGCCGCGAGCTGCGCCCAGGTGAGGCGGTGCAACTCGGGCGACTGCGGGTCACGCCGTTTTCCGTGCCGCACGATGCGGGCGAGCCGGTCGCCTACGTCGTCGACGACGGTCTCGTCCGCGCGGCTTTGGTGACCGACCTCGGGCACGTGCCCGGCTCTCTCGTGCGGACGCTGCAGGATCTCGACGCGTTGGTCTTGGAAATGAACCACGACCCACGGCTCCTCTCCGAAGGTCCCTATCCGTGGTCCTTGAAGCAGCGCATCCGCAGCGACGTGGGGCATCTCTCCAACGAGCAGGGCGCGCGGCTCTTGTCGGACGTGATGCACCGCGGGCTCGCCCACGTGACGCTCGCGCACCTCTCCGAGCACAACAACTCGGAACGGCACGCGCGCAAAGCGGCGGAGGCGGTGCTGACGAAGTACGGCAGCCGCGCGCAGCTCGTCATCGGCTCGCAATCCCGCCCGCTCGACCCGGTGCTGTTGCAACCCAAGGCCGCCGAGCCGCTGCGCCGGGCCCGCCAACTCGCGCTCTTCGGGTAGCCGCTGACAGCGAACGCGCGAGCGTGTAGTTAGCCGCGCATGATTCCGAGATACAGCCGCCCGGAGATGGCCGCGCTCTGGACCCCCGAGCGCCGTTACCAGAGTTGGCTCGCGGTGGAGCTCGCGGCAGGACGCGCCATGGCAGAGGCGGGGCTCGTGCCCAAAGACGCCATCGAAGAGTGCACCAAGAAGGCGGGCACCTTCACCGCCGAGGACGCCGCGCGCATCGACGAGATCGAAAAGGTCACCCGGCACGACGTGATCGCCTTTCTCACCTTCATGGAAGAGCGCATCGGCCCGGCGGCGCGCCACCTGCACTTCGGAATGACCTCGTCGGACGTGCTCGACTCGTCCTTCGCAATGCTCTTGCGAGACGCCGCCGACCTGATCATCGCCGGCATCGACAAGGCCCGCGCAGCCGTCATCGCGCGCGCCAAGGAGTTCAAGCGCACGCCCTGCATCGGTCGCTCGCACGGAATCCACGCCGAGCCCACCACCTTCGGATGGAAGCTGATCGTCTGGGTGGACGAGTTGCAGCGCGCCCGCTCGCGGATGACGCGCGCGCGAGACGTGATTTCGGTCGGCAAGCTGAGCGGCGCGGTGGGAACTTTCGCGCACCTGACTCCCGCCATCGAGGACCGGGCGATGTCGTTCTTGAAGCTCAACCCCGCCCCTGCCTCGACGCAGATCGTCCAGCGCGACCGGCACGCCGAATATTTTTCCGCGATCGCGCTGGTGGGCGCATCCCTGGAGAAGTTCGCGACCGAGATCCGCCACCTGCAGAGGACCGAAGTGCGCGAGGCCGAGGAACCGTTCGGCAAGGGGCAGAAGGGCTCGTCGGCCATGCCGCACAAGCGCAACCCGATTCTGAGCGAGAACCTGACCGGCCTTGCCCGCATGCTGCGCGGCTACGCGGTTTCGGCGATGGAGGACGTGGCGCTCTGGCACGAGCGCGACATCAGCCACTCCAGCGTCGAGCGGATGATCGGGCCCGACGCGACCGTGACGCTCGACTTCATGCTGCACCGCTTTGCCGGCCTCGTCGAAGGCCTGCGCGTCTATCCGGATCGGATGATGGAGAATCTGCAGGCGACGCGCGGGCTGGTCTTCTCGCAGCCGGTGCTCTTGCAGCTCATCGACAAGGGCATGGAGCGGCAGCAGGCGTACGTGGTGGTGCAACGCAATGCGATGAAGGTGTGGGACGAGAACAAGGATTTTCGCACGCTGTTGAAGGAAGATCCGGACGTGCAGAAGCTCTTGCAGCCGGACGAGCTCGAGCGCTGCTTCGATCTGCAGCACGAGCTACGCCATGTGGACGCGGTGTTCGATCGGGTGCTGATGAAGCCGGGCTGACCGGCTGAGTGCGCGGCGACCAACTCCGCGCTGACGCTGCGACGGCCTGGAAGATCAGGGGCCTGCCCGAGTCACCGGCACCGTCATCGTCGAGCCAGAGCGCAGCAAGGTCAGCGTCACCTGCACCCCCGGCCTGCCCGAAATCCGGATGTTGGCGTCGTCCAGCGTGGCGACCGGAACGCCGTCGACGGCCACGATCTGATCGCCCACGTGCAGCCCGGCAAGGTCGGCGGGACCTTGCGGCACCACGAACGAGATGATCGGCGGCGATCCGCGCAAGGCGACGCCGATGGTCCCGGGCGGAGCTTTCTGCCGGACCATCGGGACGTTCCCCAGCGCAACCGGCGCGCCCGCCTCGGCGGTGAAGTTTTGCGAGACCCCCGGATATCCTTGTGCGAACGCGTGCAGCGTATGCTCGCCGGACGGCGCCTGCAGCGTGAACGAGCCCTCGGGTCCGGACGAGGCGGGGGCGACCGTGCCTCGCGGCTGATCGAGAAACACGGTGGCGCCGGAAATGGGCGTTTGCGTCACCGAGTCCACCGTTCTTCCCGTCACCGTCGAGAGCGGCTCGAGCGGCACTTCGATGTCGGCCTCACCACCCGGAGACAGCGAGACGTCCTGCGCGGCAGAGCGCCCGTCCTGGGTGGTGACGGTGACGTGCACCTTCGTCCCCGGCACGTCGTGCAAGCTGAAGCGGTCGCCGCTGAACTGGAGCGACTGCGCCGCGGACGGGCCGCCGCCGCCGAGCGGGCTGCCTTGCGCGAGCGTCAGGTCGACGCGGAACTGATCGACGGGTCCGCTCACGAGATGGCCGTTGATCACCCCGCCGGGCTGCAGTTGCACGGTGACCTGCGCCTGACCCTCCGCCACTTGCGCGATGCCGGTCCGGCCGCCGTTGATGCCCACC
>DASXHM010000364.1:0-5532 GCA_036488495.1 Myxococcales bacterium
AGCGCGATGAGGAAGTCTGCCCGCGTCTCCTTGGCCATGTTCTCGTAGTTCGCCTTCGGGTCCCATTCGTCGCTCGGCTGGTGGTAGCGGTTCTTCGTCCACCAGTCGTCGTAGGCCTTGCGCTCCTGGATGTTGCCGCTCGCGTCCTGCCAGCCCGCGCCGGGGAAGACCGAGGGGATGCCGCGCTTGACGAAGCAGTACTGGTCGGAGCGGATGAAGAAGACCTGCTCCGGTTCCGGGTCCGGGCTCTCCTTCATGTTCATCGCCGAGAGCGCAGCCCGCACGTCGGTGTCGAGCGTGCTGTGCTCCGCGCCGAGCGCGACCATGTCGAACGGCTCGAACTGCCAGTTCACGCCGTCCAGGTTGACGTCGGCGACGATGCTTTGGATGGGCACCGTCGGATGCAGCGAGAAATACTCGGACCCTTGCAGCCCCTTCTCTTCGCCAGTGACTGCCAGCGCGACGATCGAACGCGGCGGCCGCTGCGGAAGGGCGGCGAACGCGCGCGCCACTTCCAGCATGCCCGAGGTGCCGGAGGCGTTGTCGATCGCTCCGTTGTAGATGGTGTCGCCGTTCATCGCCGGGCCGATGCCGAGGTGATCGATGTGCGCGCTGACCACCACGTTCTCGGCGGCTCGCGAGGATCCGCGGAGGATGCCCACCACGTTCTCCGAATCGAACTTCCGGACCACCGCGGAGGTGCGCAAGGTGGCGCGGATACCGAGCGCAAACGGCTTCACCTTCCCCGCCGGAGCGTCTTTAAGATCTGGTCCGCGCTCTTGCCGCTCTTCGAGAGCAGCCGCTGCAGCATCGTGTACGGCAGCCGCGCCGCCGGGATTGCATACCCTGTCCCCGGCTTGTCACCTTCGCGGAAGACCATCTGCTCGAAGGGCGCCTGGCGGACGAAGAACGGGAACGGCAGGTGCTGCGCCACCGCGGGGGTGAAGACGGTGAGGACGGCCACCGCTCCGCGCTCCTTAAAGAGGCGCGCCTTGCGGATGTTGTCCGAATAAACCGCGCTGGCCGCGGTGGGAAAGAAGTCCGGCCGGCCTCCGTGCGGCGCGCCGTACAGGATGACCGCGATCTTGCCTTTCAAGTCCTTGGGCACGTCGTCGTAGCGGTATTCGGGAGCGCTGACGCCGTAGCCGGCGAAGACGAGCTCGCCGGTCACTTCGTCGGACGCTGAGCCGGCCTTGGGGATGTAGATCACTTCCTTGCCGTACTCGAGCCGCGCACCGTCGACGACCAGCGCGCAGTCCTCCGGCTGAACGGTCATGCCGATGAACGGGACCTTCTGGAAATAGCTTCCGCCGTCGCCCGCGGGCGCGTAGCCCATCGCCTGCAGCTCGGCGGCAACGTAGCGCGCGGCGATGGCGTGGCCGCGCGTGCCGGTGCCGCGGCCTTCGAGCAGGTCGTCGGCGAGGAAGCGGACGTGGGCCGAGAGCGCGTCTGCGCGGATGGCTTTCAGGCCCGCCTCACCCTGCGATTTGAGATCGGGCGGCGGCACGGCCAGGCTCAGGGCGGCGAGCGCAACGAGAACGTGCATGCGGTTTCAAACCTCCCGGAAGGCTTATAGCGGTTCGCGTTCGTACACGAGGCGGCGAAGAGAGGCGGTGAACCCGAGCCGTTCGTACAGGGCGCGGGCGGCGAGATTGTCTTCCGCGACTGAAAGCAGGGCGCCGTCCCGGCCGTCCAGCGCCTGCCGGACGAGCGCGCTTCCGACGCCGAGCCGCCGCGCGCTGGGAAGCACCGCCAGCTCTTCGATGGCGATGGCTCTGTCGAGCTTTCTACCCGCGAGGTAGCCCACGGGATGTCCGCCGCGCTCGGCGAGCCAGACGGTGCGGTCATCCGCGAAGACTTCGTCTTCCGGCTGCGCCGCGAACACATCCGGCGCACCTGCCCAGGCTTCGTTCGACAGCCGCCGCAGCGCCGGCTCGTCTTCGCGCCGCGCAGGCCGGACCGCGATTGCCGGCGGCGGAGGTCCTGAAACAGTCGCCGAGGACACGGCGCGCTGCGAACGCGTCACCCGCGCGAGCTGCAGCGAGAGCTGGCTGGTGCGGTGCGCGAAACCGACGGCCGACAGGAACGCGCGTCCGGCCGTCGCCTCCTCGGCCACTCGCGCTCGCAGCTTCACCGGCAGCCCAAGCGCCGCGCCCAAAAGCGCACGCCCGAAACCCTGCCGGCGCAGGAGCGGGTCCACCGCCGCGTAGACATCGAGCGTCGCCGAATCACGAGCGGCGGCGAAGGCGATTCCGCGCACTTTGCCGTCGTCGCCGTCCAGCACCCGCCACACGGAAAGCCGCGCTCGCTCGCCGTTCGCCAGCGAGGAGAGGCGCTCGCCAAATGGCTCGACGAATCGATCCCGCTCCCGCGCGGCCTGGGCGAAACGCGCCGCTCCTTCCAGATCCGACAGCGCGAACGGCCGCACGTTCATTGCTACGGCAACGATTGCGCCACCAGCTCGGCGATGTCCTTCGCCTGCATCTGATCGCTGCGCCCGGTCTCGCCGATGCCGTCCTTCAGCATGGTGAGGCAGAACGGGCAGCTCGTCGCGATGATGCCTTTGCCGCCCAGCGTCGCCGCCGCCTCTTCGACGCGGTTCTGGTTGATGCGCTGCCCGAGCGTCTCTTCGAGCCACATGCGCCCGCCGCCGGCGCCGCAGCAGAACGTCTCGGTGCGGTTCCGGTCCATCTCCTTCACCTGGATGCCGAGCGAAACCAAGGTCTGCCGGGGGGCCTCGCTGATGCCGTTGTGGCGGGCGAGGTAGCAGCTGTCGTGGTAGGTGACCGGCTCGTCGAGGGAAGCTTCGCCGGGCCGGAGCCGCCCGTCCTCGACGAGCTGGGCGATGACCTCGCTGTGGTGCAGGACTTTGAAGTGGCCGCCGAACTGCGGGTACTCGTTGCCGAGCGTGTTGAAGCAGTGCGGGCACTGGGTGATGATCTTCTTCACCCCGTAGCGGTTGAGCGTCTCCACGTTCTGCTGCGCCAGCGCCTGGAACAAGTATTCGTTGCCGAGCCGGCGGGCGGAGTCGCCGTTGCAGGTCTCCTCCTCGGCGAGGATGCAGAACGAAACTCCTGCCGCTTTCAGGATCTTCACCAAGGCGCGCGAGACCTTCTTCTGGCGGTCGTCGAAGCTGCCCGCGCAGCCGACGAAGAAGAGGTACTCGTGCTCCTTCACCGCATCCCCGAGCGCTGCGGCGACAGGCACGTCGAGATCCGCGCACCACTCCGCCCGGCGGTTGCTGCCCATCCCCCACGGGTTCCCCTGCGTCTCCATTCCCTTGAAGACGCGCGCGGCCTCGTCGGGAAAGCGGCTCTCCATCAGGACCAGGTTTCGCCGCATGTCGACGATGCGCGGGAGCTGCTCGATGAAGACCGGGCAGGCCTGCTCGCACCAGCCGCAGGTGGTGCACGCCCAGATGGTTTCGTCCGGCAGGACGCCGCCCTCGCCAACCAAGGGGGGCATCTTGTCGAGATATTCGGCGGACAGTTGCAGGCCGTTCGTGGCTACGGCTCCGTTCGCGTTCGGGTTTTCGTGGTCGTTGCCGTTCGCGTTTTCGTGGTTGGTGCCGTCGTCGTTTTCGTGGCCGTTTGAATGGGCGGCGGGCATTGCCAGCGGCTTGATGCGGTTCATGCTCCGGGCGAGCTGGCGGATCGGGAGCGGCATCGTCTCCGCCATCTCCTGGGCGTGGTGGCGGATGGCGCGGTTCACTTCCTTGTGGGTGAGCGGCTTGCCGGTCACGTACGTCGGGCAGTACGTCTGGCAGCGGCCGCACTCGGTGCAGCTATAGGTGTCGAGGACTTCCTTCCACGAGAGGTCGGTCAGTTTGGCGACGCCGAACTTCTCGCTGTTCTCGAGATCGAGCTTGGAGAGCTGACCCTGCGGCGTCAGGCGCTGGAAGTAGACCGTCGGAAGCCCGGTGATGATGTGGAAGTGCTTTCCAATCGGCAGGAAGTTCAAGAACGCCATCACGATGGCAATGTGAAGAAGCACGCCCACCGTCATGATGGTCCCGGCGGCTGCAGGCGAAACGCCTCCCAGGAACAGGTGCGCGAAGCGCCCGGAGACCGGCAGGTACCAAGGAACCTCGCCCGCGCTCTTCGCCCAGGCTACGGTACCGGCGGCGTCGATGAGGACGTCGCTCCAGAGGACGCCCAGGATCATGCAGAGGATGAACGTGCCCTCCCACGAGAGCGTCATCCGCTCCTTCCGCTCGACCAGCCGGAAGTAGAGGAAGATGCCGCAGCCCGCGGTGCCGAGCAGGTCGATCACGTCCTTGACGAACAGGTAACCCTGCCCAAGCCCCGTCTCGTGGGTGAGAAAGGGCAGGTGGAAACTCGGGTCGTAGGCGAGCCCGAACGAGGTCAAGGTGCCGAGCTGCGCGACGATGAACGCGACGAAGATCCACACGTGCGCCGCGCCCGCTGGGCGCTCCGGCTTGGACGGCATCCGCTTCTGGCCCAAGCCGTAGACGAACAGCTTCTCGGTGCGCTGGGCGGGGTCGTCGAGGCGGTCGTCCTTGCGCGAGAAGAGAAGCGGCCGGATGCGGTACGACATCGTCCAGGCGAAAAAGGCCAGGCCGGCGAGGATGATCAGGGACGCAAGGACGGGAGCCATGGGCCCCGCACCTTAGTGCATCAGGCGCAGAGGTGCTTGGGCGACGCGCTCATGCAAGTACTTGTCGATGACGTGCCGGTACTCGGCGAGCTCGCGGCAGCCCTGCATCAGCCACTCGCCGCCGATGACCAGCGCGGGAACGCCGCGGATGCCGATCGCTTCCGCCTCTCCCACCGCGGAAGCCACTTCCTGTGCGTGGCGCGGATCGTCGAGCTGGTCGAGGAACCGCGACACGTCCAGACCGGCCTGCGCGGCAAGCTCGACCTGCACGTCGCGGCGGGCGATGTTGATGCCTTCGTGGAAAGCCGCCTTGCGCATGGCGACGAGCAGCTCGCGCTGCGCGCTCGGTCCCTGCGGCAGCGCGGCTTCCAACGCAGCCAGCGCAGGGATGGAGCTCGCCGGCGGATCGCGCCCGGTCCACAGATCCGCCTTCACCAGCGCGCCCTCGGGCTCGCGGGTGACCCTGCGGACGACTCGCGCGAGCACCGAGCGCTGCTTCTTGTCGGGGATCTGCGTGTCCGGCCGCAGCGGATACGGACGCAGCCGGAAACGCACCAGCGACCCGTATTCGTCGCGCAGATATTCGAGCCGCGCATCGGCGACGTAGCACCAGGCGCAGAGGACGTCGTGGTAGAGGACCAGCTCGAGCGGAGCCTCGAGGTGCCGCCGCTCGACCAGGACGCCCGTGGAGGGGCGGATCGCCATGAGAAGAGCATGGCCGATGGGCGCGGGGCCGAGCAAGACGAATCGCTGCGCGGCGAGAATCCGAAGAGAAACCAAGCTTCACTCTCGCGGTCGTCCGCTTGCCGCCTTGCCCGGACGGGGTGGACGAGCACCTCCTTCGCTCTTCCGCATCGCCTCTTCCACGATGGCCGCGGCGATGTCGAGGCCGGTCGCGCGCTCGAGCCCTTCGAA
>DASXHM010000404.1:0-18627 GCA_036488495.1 Myxococcales bacterium
TGCATGGAGACGAATTTCGTCCAGCCGTTCTTTTCCGCGACGTGCTGCGCTTTGGCGAACTTCCAAGCCGGCATCGACGACGCGCCCAGGTACCGCGCCTTTCCCGCCCGCACCACGTCGTGGAGTGCCTCCATCGTCTCTTCGATCGGCGTGGAATCGTCCCAGCGATGGATTTGGTAGAGGTCGACGTAGTCGGTGGCGAGCCGGCGCAGGCTCGCGTCGATCTCGTGGAAGATGTGCTTGCGGGAAAGGCCGCGCCCGTTCGGGCCCGGCCGCATCACGTTGTAGACCTTGGTGGCGATGACCACTTCGTCGCGCTTCGCGAAGTCGCGCAGCGCCCGGCCGGTGATTTCCTCGCTGGCGCCGAAGGAATAGACGTTCGCGGTATCGAAAAAATTGATGCCGGCTTCGATGGCGCGCTTGAAAAACGGACGCGACTCCGGCTCGCGCAGCGCCCACTTCCAGCCGAGCTGCTCTCCGGGCAGCGTCTTGTCCGGATCGCCGTAGGTCATGCAGCCGAGGCAGATGCGCGACACTTGCAGCCCGGTGTTCCCCAAGCGCGTGTATTTCATGCGCCGAGGCTATGCACGACGCGCGGTCGGCACCATGGATGCCGGCGCGCTTCAGGCCAGCGCCGCCCCGCCACGCATCCCGCCCCGCTCACGCTGCCCGGCGAGCCATCACGTACACGGCCGCGCAGGCGGCTGCCACGACGGCCCCGCGCCGGACGAGCCGTCGCGTCCGCAAGCGCGCATCGGCCACCAGCGACCGCTCAGGCACGCCCCGGCTCTGGCGCAGCGCGCGCTGCAGCACCTGCGAGAGGTGCATCGGGGTCCTTCCGGTGGTCTCGATCTGCTCTCGGCAGGAGAACCCGTCGCTGACCAGCAGCGTCTCTTCGGACGCCTCGCGCACCTTCGGCAGCAGCTTGCGCTCGCCGATCTTCATCGAGATGTCGCGGTGGCTCGCCTCGAAACCGAAGGAGCCGGCCATGCCGCAGCAGCCCGAATCGACGATCTCCGCGTTGGGCAGCGCCTTCTTGATGAACGGCTCGTCGTCCTCGAAGCGCAGCACCGCCTTGTGATGGCAGTGGCCGTGCACGACGGCTTTGTCGACCAGCGCCGGCGGCCGGTACTTGCGCTTGGAGAGAAACCCTTCCAGCGTGTGCACCTGCTCCGAGAGGCGGAAGGCATCGCGGTCGTGCGGCAGGAGCCCCATCAATTCGTCCTTCAGCGCAGCCACGCAGGACGGCTCGAGCCCGACGATGGGCGTTCCCCGGCGGATGTCCTCGTGCAGGTCGGCGAGGATTTGCCGCAGCTTGTGCTTCGCCAGATCGAGCATGCCGTAGTCGTACAGCGGCCGTCCGCAGCAGAGCTTTTCGGCTTGGATGCTGACCGCGAATCCCGCGTCCTCCAGCACCTCCACCGCCGCCTGCGCCACCTCGGGGTGGAAGAAGTTGTTGAAGGTATCCGCCCAGAGAATCACCCGCTCGCCGTCCGTCCGCCGAGGCCGCGCCTCGAACCAGGCGCGGAACGGCTGCGCGGCGAACCGCGGGACGTTCCGCTCCTGCGCGACTCCCCCCACCGCCTTGAACACCTGCGAGGTCAATGGCGCGTGCGAGAGGAAATTGGCGACAGAAGGCATGCGCGAGGCGATGCGCGCCCACCAATGGACGAGGCCCATCGCATACGCCGCCCGAGGGCGCAGCCGGCCTTGATAATAATGGGAGAGGAATTCGGCCTTGTAGGTGGCCATGTCCACGTTGACCGGGCATTCGCCCTTGCAGCCCTTGCAGGCGAGGCACAGGTCCAACGAATCCTTCACCGCCTCGCTGCGCCAGCCTTCGAGCAACGGCTCACCCTGCAGCATCTCGAAGAGCAGGTGGGCGCGGCCGCGGGTCGAGTCCTTCTCCTCCAGCGTCACCATGTAGCTCGGGCACATGGTGCCTTTGTCGGTCTTGCGGCATTCGCCGATGCCCACGCAGCGGGTGGTCGCCTTCGCAAACGAACCGTTGTCGTCCTTGTATTTGAAATGCGTGTCAGGCTCGGGCGGATGGTAGTCGAGGCCGACGCGCAGGTTCTCGCCGACCTTGTAGGGCCGGACGATCTTTCCCGGGTTCATCTTCCAATCCGGGTCCCAAACCGTCTTGAACTCCTCGAAGGCTTTGACGAGCTTCTCGCCGTACATGATGGGCAAGAACTCCGCCTTCGATTGTCCGTCGCCGTGCTCGCCCGACAGCGATCCGCCGTGCGCCACCACCAACTCCGCCGCGGAGCGGATGAACTTGCGATAGTGGGCAATGCCTTCCGCGGTGTGGAAATCGAAATTGATGCGGGTGTGGACGCAGCCCTGGCCGAAGTGGCCGTAGAGCGCGCCGTCATATCCGAAGTTGTCGAACAACTGGCGCAGCGCCCGCAGGTACGAGCCCAGCTTCTCCGGCGGCACCGAGCTGTCTTCCCAACCCTCCCAGTTCTCCTTGCCGTCCTGCCTCCGCGCAGTCGCGCCGAGGCCCAATTCGCGCGTCTTCCACAGCTTCTGAGCCTCCGAAGGGCTCAAAAGCTGCGTCTTGGGCCCGTTGCGCAAGCGATGCATCAGCTTGCGTGCTTTTTCCTCGGCCTCCGCGCGCGTGTCGCCGCCGAACTCCGCCATCAGCCAGCCGCGGCCTTCCGGCAACAGGTTCAGGTCCTTCGGGTGGATGGACTTCAAGGTCAAGTCATCCACCAATTCCTTGTCCATTCCTTCCAGGCCGATGGGGCCTGCGTCGAGCACGTCCAGGATGTGATCGGCAGCGTGGTAGACGTCCTCATAGCCAATCACCAGCAATGCGCGCTCGGGCGGGCTGTGCACGAGCCGTAACGTCGCGCCGAGGATCAAGGCGCAGGTGCATTCCGTTCCCACCAGCGCCCGCGCCAGATTGAAGTTCCGTTCCGGCAGAAGCTGCGGCAGGTCGTAGCCGGAGACGCGGCGCGGGATCATCGGAAAGCGCAAGCGGATCTCGTCCGCATAGGTGTCGCGCAGCGAGACCAACCTTCGATAGATGTCGCCGCGCCGGCCGGGCTCGCGGCAGGCCGCTTCAATCTCCTCGGGAGTATTGGGGCCGAGCGTCAGCCGGGTGCCGTCGTACAGCACCACGTCGATCGATTCGGTGTTGTCGGAGGTCATTCCGCCCATCACCGAATGAACGCCGCAGGAGTTGTTCCCGAGCATCCCGCCCAGGGTGCAGTGGTTGTGCGTCGAAGGATCGGGGGCGAAGGTCAGGTGGTGCTTTTCGGCGCGCTCGCGCAGTCGATCGAGGACGAGGCCGGGCTGCACTCGCGCGCGCTTGCCTTCGCGGTCGAGCCAGAGCAACCGATTCAAATACTTCGACGTGTCGATCACCAAGGCGACGTTGCACGATTGGCCGGCGAGGGAGGTGCCGCCGCCGCGGGCGACGATGGGCGCGCCGACTTCGCGTGCGCATTCCAAGCTGGCGATCAGATCGTCCACCGTCTTTGGAACCACCACGCCGATCGGCACCTGCCGGTAGTTCGACGCGTCGGTCGCGTACAGCGCGCGGCTCTGATTGTCGAAGCGCACTTCGCCCTCGATGCGCGAGCGAAGCTTGCGCTCGAGCTTGCGCACGTCGACGTCCGGGAGCTTCTCCTTCGGACGAGCGCGCAGCGCCACCAGCTTTTGCAAGGAAGGCATTTCTATCTCCGGTATTTCTCGACGTCCTGCTTCTTGAAAACGAGCCCCAGCCCGGGCGCATCGGAAGGAACGAGGTTGCCGCCGTCCGGCTTGGGCGCGCCGTCGAAGAGCATCTCTTCGATGCGCACGTGATCGACGAACCACTCCACATGGCGAAAGGCGGGCAGGGCGCAGCCGAGGGCGGCGTGCAAGGACGGCGCGCAGTGCGAGGAGAGCGGCTTTTCGTAGGCCTCGCAGAGCGCGTGCGCGGCAAGGAAGCCGGTGATGCCGCCGCAGCGAGTGGCGTCGGCCTGCAGCACGTCCAAGACCGGCATCAGCGCGAGAAAGTCCGAGTGCTCATACCCGTATTCGCCGCCGGCAATCTCCATCGGCGCGTGCTCGCGCAAGAGCCGAAGGCCGTCCAGATTGGTCTTCACCACCGGCTCCTCGAACCAGGTCACGCCCAGCTCATCGAAGGCGCGCGCGAAGCGCAGCGCTTCCTTCACCCCATAAGCGCCGTTCGCATCCACGAAGAGCTGGCACTGGCGTCCAATTGCCTCTCGCGCTGCGCGCACCCGCCCGAGATCGCGCGCGGGCTCCCGCCCGACCTTCATCTTCACTGCCGAAAACCCACGGTCCGCCCAGCCGCCGAGCTGCTCGCGAAGCTGCGCCTCGGAGTAGGACGTGAGCCCGCCGCTGCCGTAGGCCGGCACCCGGTCGCGCACCTTGCCGAGCAACTTCGACAGCGAAACCCCGAGCAGCTTCGCTTTCCAATCCCAGAGCGCGAGGTCGAGCGCGGACAGCGCCATGGCGGAGGCGCCACCTTCGCCGTGGTTGCGCAACGCCGTCCGCGCGGCCTCGCGGGCCTTGCGCGGATCGAAGGGCGAGATGCCTTCGACGGCTTTTCCGACCACCTCCGACAAGAGGGCGGCGGTGCCTCGGTCGGCGTAGGTGTAGCCGAGGCCGTCGCCAACTTCGCAGACCACCAGCGTCGTCTTGGACCAGCGCGCCGTTCCGTCCGACTCCGGCGGATGTTCCACCGGCACGTCGTAGACGGAGACCGTCAGGCGCCCGATCATTCCTTGCCGAACACGCTCGCGACAGCGGCCTTGATGGTTTCCGCGATCATGTGGCGCGCGTTCGGATCGCCCTTTGCCACCGCCTCCGCATACGACTTCGCCTGCTTGAGCGTGACGTGCGGCGGCATCATCGGGAAGTCCGGATCGGTCACCGCCTCGACCAGCACCGGCCGATCGGCGCGCATGGCCATCTCCCACGTCTTGCGCACGTCTTCCGGACGGTCCACCCGCAGCCCGAGGAACCCGAGCGACTCGGCGTACGCGGCGTAGGGGAAGTCAGGCAATTCCTGCGAGGCCTTGAACTTCGGCTCCGCCGACATGGCCCGCAATTCCCAGGTGACCATGTTGAGGTCGCGGTTGTTCAACACCAGCACGGTGAAGCGCGGGTCGCGCCATTCCTTCCAATACTTCTTCACCGTGACCAGCACGTTGTTGCCGTTCATCTGCATGGCGCCGTCGCCCACCAGCGCGAACACGGGCCGATCCGGATAGGCGAACTTCGCCGCCACGGCGTACGGCATCGCCGGCCCCATGGTGGCGAGGTTGCCGCTCAAGGACCCCATCATTCCCTGGCGAAAATCGAGATAGCGCGCGTACCAGGTGGCGGTCGAGCCGGCGTCGGCGGTGAAGATTGCCCGCTCCGGCAATTGCTTGTTCAATTCGGAGAAGACGAAAGCGGGATTGAGCGGCTTTGCCGCCACCGCTGCTTCCGCTGCCAGCGACTCGCGCCAGTCCTTCATCGACGACTCGAGCGACTGCCGGAAGGCGCGCCCGGGCTTTCGCTTCAAATGCGGCAGGAGCGCGCGCAGCGTTTCCGCCGCATCACCCTCCAGGCACACCTCCATCGGATAGCGCATGCCGAGGTTGCGGCCTTTCAGATCGATCTGCACGCCGCGGGCTTTTCCTTCCTCGGGCAAGAACTCCGAATAGGGGAAGGTCGACCCGATCATGAACAGCGTGTCGCAGCCCTTCATCAGGTCCCAGGAAGCCTTGGTGCCGAGAAGACCGATGCCGCCCGTGCACCCGGGCGCGTCGTCGGGGAGCGCGTGCTTGCCGAGGAGCGCCTTGGCGATGCCGGCGCCGAGGACGTCCGCGGCCTGCAGCACCTCGTTGGCAGCGCCCACGGCTCCCGCGCCGATCAGCATCGCTACCTTCTCGCCGGCGTTGAGCACTTCGGCGGCGCGGCGCAGATCTTCGTCGCGCGGGATCACCCGCGGGGAGGTGTAGCCGGCGTTGGAGTGGATGGTGCCGTGCTCGTGCGGCGCCGTCTCCACCGCCTTCTCTTCCTGCAGATCCTTGGGGACGATCACGCAGGTCACGCAGCGTTCGGCGAGCGCGATGCGGAAGGCGCGGTCGATCGAGTGCCGCACTCCGGCGGGGCTCGCGACCGTGACGACGAAGTTGTGCGCCACGTCCTTGAACAGCGTCTGCAGGTCGACTTCCTGCTGGTACGCGCCGCCCATCGAAGCGGTGGCGGCCTGGCCGACGATGGCGACGACCGGCACGTGGTCCATCGAGGCGTCGTAGAGGCCGTTCAAGGTGTGGATGGCGCCCGGGCCGGAAGTGGCGAGGCAGACGCCGACTTCGCCCGTGAACTTGGCATGGGCGCAGGCCATGAAGGCCGCCAGCTCCTCGTGGCGCGCCTGGACGAAGCGCGGGCCCTCGTTGTCGGCGTGCTCGAAGCCCGCCATGATGCCGTTGATGCCGTCGCCCGGGTAGCCGAAGACGCGCTTCACGCCCCACAGACGAAGCCGCTCGTGGATCTGGTCGCCGACGGTTTTCGCCATGGCTTGAGGCTACGCATGGACCGCCCAAATCACAGGGAACGCGCGGGCGTCTGCTCGCCTGAGCCGAAAGCCGGATCGTTTGAGCTCAAACGATTCTGTCAGCGCCGCTTTCAGCTCGTGCGCACTGAGGTGAATCGACGATGTTCGCCAAGCCTCAGACGCGAGGTTGATCGGTCGAGATCCCGGAGCTCGCGCGCCCTTCTTCCGGAGACTTTCGCGCCCACTCCTCGAACATCACCGGGTCGTGCGAGCAGAGCACCCGGACTTCGCTCTTGTGCTCGCGCACGAGTTGGCGGAGCCGCCGCTGGTTGCGCAGCCGCTCCTTGCGGTCCACCTCCATCTGGAGCTGGTAGTAGCGCAGGCCGGGCTTGCAGCGCGGCTTCTGCGAGATCTCGCGGCGATCGAAGAACGCATCTCCCGCGTGCAGGAGCCACCCGCCGCCCGGCTCGGCCACGGCGACTCCGCAGTGCCCCCAGGTGTGCCCGACGAGCGGCACCAACAGGACGTCGGGAACGCCGACGTCGCGCACGCACTGAAAGCCGAACCAGGAATCTCCGCCCTGCCGGTACAGCGTCCAGCGGTCGTGCGATCCCCACTGCGCCGGCCGGTAGCGGCCGCGGGCGATGAACGAGCGGCGCGCGCTTGCGGCCTCCGCCTCGTGGACGTGGACGTGGACCTGAGCGTTGGGAAAGTCGTCCAGGCCGCCGGCGTGGTCGAAATCGAGGTGCGTCATCACGATGTGGCGGACGTCGTCCTTGGAAAAGCCGAGCGCCTCGACCTGGCGCACGGCGGTTTGCGCTTCCGACACGTTCGGCTTGCACTGGAAGCGGAAGAACGATTCGATGCGATGGTTTCCGATGTCGTTGAGCCCGAGGCCGGTGTCCACCAGGACCAGGCCCGCGCCGGTTTCGAGGAGGAGGCAATGGCAAGCGAGTGCGCCGCGAAACGGCCGGCACTTCCGCTCGGACATCAGGCTTCCGCCCACCGGGCAGAGGGTGCCGCAGCTCAAATGATGGATGCGCATGGCAAAAGGCTGCGCATCGCGCGCGCGGGCGGCAGCCGTTGAAGCGCGGAACGGCGGAGCGAAACGAGAGCGGCACGGCGGAGCGGAATGGCTTCGCAACGCGGAGCGGAAGGTGATCGATTACCGGCCGCAGCTCGCGACGCTGGTTGCGGAGCCGCCCAAAGGGCGCAAGTACCTCCACGAAGTGAAGTACGACGGCTACCGGATGGGCTGCAGCATCGAGAAGGGACAGGCCTCGCTGATCAGCCGCAAGGGACAGGACTGGACCAAGGACTTTCCCGAGATCGCCGAGGCCGCGGTGCGCCTTCGCGTCGAGAGCGCGCTCCTCGACGGCGAGGTGTGCATTCTCTTGCCCGATGGGCGCACGAGCTTCCAGGCGCTCCAGAATTCGCTCGGCGGCCGGCGGCGCGGCGAGCTCGTCTACTTCGTTTTCGATCTGCTCGAATGCGACGGCCGGGATCTCCGCGGCACCAAGCTCGTGGAGCGGCGGGAGCTCTTGCAAAAGGTTCTCGCCGGTTCGGCCAAAGGCAACGTGCGCACTGCACAGGGCCTGATCCGAATCTCGACGGCCTTCGAAGGCGAAGGGGCGGAAGTGCTTCGCGAGGCGTGCCGGCTCGGCTTCGAAGGCATCGTCTCCAAGCGCCTCGATTCAACCTACCGCACCGGCCGCGCCGCGAGTTGGTTGAAGACGAAGTGCATCCGCCGGCAGGAGTTCGTGGTCGGCGGCTTCACCGAACCCGAAGGCGTCAAAGAGCGCATCGCGGCGCTGTTGGTCGGCGTCTTCGAAGACGGCGCGTTGCGCTTTGCGGGCAAAGTCGGAACCGGCTTTTCCGCCGCATCGGCTCGCGCGCTGCGCAAGACGCTGGACGGCATACGCGTGCGCGAATGTCCCTTCGCGCAGCGGCCGGAAGGCTGGCTGGGAAAGAACGCGTTCTGGGTGCGGCCGGAGCTAGTCGCGGAAGTGACCTTCAGCGAGTGGACGCAGGGCGGCCATTTGCGCCATCCGTCGTTCCAAGGGCTGCGCGCAGACAAACCAGCCCAAGAAGTCGCGGAAGAACGTCCAGGCCGCCCGGTCGTGCGCGGGGTTTCGCTCAGCCACGCGGATCGCGTCGTCTTCGCCGCCGAGGGCCTGACCAAGCTCGACCTCGCCCGCTACCACGACGAAGTCGCCGAATGGGAAATGCCGCACCTGCAAGGACGGCCGCTGACGTTGCTCCGCTGCGGCGGCGAGATCTCGGAAGGCTGCATGTTCATGAAGCACTCCAAGCTGTGGTCGCCACCGGCGCTCAGGCGGGTGCGCATCCAGGAGAAGCACAAGCTCGGCGAATACCTGGTCGCCGACACGCCCGAAGCGCTGCTCTCCTTGGTGCAGATGGACGCGATCGAGATCCACACCTGGAACACCCGCGACCGCGCGGTGGAATTGCCCGACCGCATCGTGGTCGATCTCGATCCGGGCCCCTTGGTCGGGTGGCGCGCGGTGGTGGAAGCGGCCTTGCGGATGCGCTCGGCGTTGAAAGCCCTCGGGCTGCAGAGCTTCGTCAAGACCACCGGCGGCAACGGGCTGCACGTGGTCGCGCCCATCCAGCCCGAGCGCGACTGGAGCGAGTGCCTCGCCTTCGCGCGCGATCTCGCCGAAGCCTTCGTGCGGCAGGATCCGAAGCTGTTCACCGTGCGCAACCCGAAAGCGGGCCGCGAGCGCCACATCCTCCTCGATTACCTGCGCAACAACCGCACCAACACCTCCGTCGCGGCATACTCGCCGCGGGCGCGTCCGGGCGCGCCGGTCTCCCTCCCCATCGACTGGGACGAGCTGACCGTAAAGCTCAATCCGCTCGCGTTCACCGTGCGCACGGTGCCGGAGCGGCTCCGCTCGATGCGGCGCGATCCGTGGAAGAAGCTCTGGACGCTGCGGCAGCGGCTCACCGAGGAGGCCATCGCCGCGGTCAACAATACTTGACGGGCGCCGTAATTTTCCCCTTGCGGCACTTGAAAATCGTGCTTCATGTGGACCCATGCGTGCGACGGCAGGTGAGCCATGACCCGAGCGCCTCAGGCCTCCGCCGTGACGGCGCCGCGCAACCTGCTTGCGACGCTGGAACAGCTCCTCGACATCCAGGCCACCGACGAGCGGACGGCGCTCACGCAGGCGAGCGACATCATCCAGCGCGCCCTCGGCAGCGACAAGGTGGACGTCTTCGTCTACGAGCCTTCCAACGACACGCTCGTCGCCAAGGGCACGAGCGAAACGCCGATGGGCAAGAAGCAGCACGAGCTGGGCCTCGATCGGCTTCCGATCTCGAACGGCGGGCGCTCGGTCATCGTCTACACGACCGGCGAGCTGCACCTCTGCAACCAGGCCGACCAGGACGCACAAGAATTGCGCGGGCTCGTCGACGGGCTCGGGGTGCGATCGCGGCTCGCGGTTCCGCTCCACACCGACTCCGTCCGGCGCGGCACTCTCGAGGTGTGCGCTGCGGCGCCAAACTCATTCGACGAGGACGACCTTCGCTTCCTGGTCGCGGCAGCGCGCTGGATCGGCTCGATCATGCACCGGCTCGAGCTGACCGAGACCATGCGCAAGCGCGCGGTCGAGCAAGGGCGGCGGAAGGCGGCCGAAGACATCCTCACCGTGCTCGCCCACGATCTGCGCGACATCCTCGGCTCCGCCACCGGACGGCTTGCGATGGTGCGCGAGCGCGCGCTTCGCGAACGGCGCGAAATGGACGTCCGCGATTCCAAAATCCTCGACAGCGCGCTCAAGCGGCTCTTGCAGATGAGCAACAACCTGCTCGACGTCAGCCGCCTCGAGCGCGGCTTGTTCTCGCTGGACGTCCGGATGGTCGATCTGGTCGAGCTGGCGCGAGAGGCCGTCGCCACGCTCCGGCGCACCGGCACCCGCATCGAAGAGCGCTACCCGCAGTCGGCGATGGTCAACGGCGATCCGGATCGCCTTTCACGCGCACTGGAAAACCTGGTCTCCAATGCCATCAAACATTCGCCGCCCGAGGGCGTGGTGCGGATCGACATCGAGACGGTGGGAGAGGATTGCAAGCTGCGGGTGACCGACGAAGGCCCGGGCATTCCCAGCGAGATCCTGCCGCGAATCTTCGAGCGCTACGTCGCCGGCGAAGGTTCACACGGACTGGGCATCGGCCTGTATCTCGCGCACGGCATCGCCGTCGCGCACGGCGGGTCGCTGACGGTCAAGTCGGGCGGGCCGGGAACCTTGTTCGAATTGACGCTGCCGAGCTTGGAGTAACGCGTACCTGCCAGGCCGCCTGCGGCGGCAGTGGTCAAAAAAAGGCGCGGGCCTGAAGCTGCCGGCCCGCGCGTCATCGTAGAGCGAGCTGATTACTTCGGGTTCGAGCTGTTGCTGCTCGAGTTGCTGGTGTCGGCGCCGTTCGAGCTCGTGTTGCTGGTCGAGGACGTGTCGCCCTTCTTCTTCGACTTCGACGAGGTGGTCGAGGTGCCGCTGGTGTCGTTGCCGATGGTGCCAGACGTGCCGGAGGTGCCGGAGGTGCCGCTCGCGCTGTCGGTGCCGGTCGAACCGGTGGAGCCGGACGAGCTGCCCGACGTGCCGAGCGAGCTGTCGCTGCCCGAAGAGCTGCCGGTCGAGCCCGAGGTCGAGCCCGAGTTGGAGCCGGTCTGGGTCACGCCGGAACCGGTGACGCCCTTGCTGTTCGGAGACGGAGTGGCGGTACCGCCGGTCTGCGCCATCACCGGCCAGGCTGCGAGGGAAAGAGCGGATGCGCCATAGAGCATTGCCTTGGTCAACTTCCTCATTTTGAACTCCTCCTTGAGCCTGCAAGGTGAGCGCAGCAAGTGGAAGATGCATCCGCGTCCCGCGGGAGAAGGTCAGCCGCGCGGTTGGACGCAGTGCGCGCGAGCGGCCGAAAGGCGCAGAGGGCAGAACGCCGCGAGACAAGCCGCGCGCGCATCTGGGTAATGGCTGCAAATCTGGCCGTCGTGGCTCGGCACGGAGCCCTTCCGGTTTTTATCCGGCAATCGATTGAAGTCGATTGTTTTCATTGTCGCCCGGCACCAACTTCCTATTTACCGCCGGCCATCGGCCGCGGCCACCCGGGGAGATCACATGAGAAAGGCCGTATTGTTCGGCGCGCTTCTTGTTGTTGCCGCGTGCGAAGGGCCAGGCCCTGCCGCGAAGTCCTCGCCTTCGCCCGACCTCTTGGGGCTCGGCTCCTTGACCGTCACCCAGAACCTCTTGCCTGGCCTCGCTACCGCGACCGACCTCGGTCCGGCCAATCCATCGCAGGTGATGCACCTCGTCTTCTCGGTCCGCCGCCCGGACCCGGCGGGTGAGGCGGCGCTCTTGAAGTCGGTGCACGACCCGGCGAGCGCCCAGTTCCGCAGCTTCCTCACCCCGGCCCAGTTCGCAGCCCAGTTCGGCGTTCCCCAGGCGCAGTCGGCGCAGGTGAGCTCCTGGCTTTCGTCGGGAGGGCTGACGGTGCAAGGCATCTCCGCGGCGCGAGACGTGTACACGGTGGAAGGCGACGTCGCGCACGTGGACGCGCTCCTCAAGACCGCGACCCATTCCTTCACCGCCTCCGGCACCACGTTCGTCGCCAACACCCAGGCGCCGGTCGTGCCGCTCTCGCTCGGCGTCTTCAACATCGTCGGCCTGAACACGCTGCAGCACTACTCGCTGCCGGCCCGCACTCCGGCGCAGGACACTTGCGTCGGCACCACCTGCACCGGCGTGACCACTCCGCAGGACCTGTGGACCGCCTATGAGCAGCCGGCGGCATTCCGCGGGGCAGGCCAGAAGGTCGGCATCTTCGGCGAAGGGCAGTCGGACGACATCATCGCCGACCTCCGCACCTTCGAGGCGCAGTTCGGGCTGCCCCAGGTTCCCGTCACCGTGGTGCACCCGGCCGGCGCCACCGACTTCAGCGACGACTCCGGCGCCGAGGAATGGAACATCGACACCCAGGCCTCGACCGGCATGGCGCCCGACGCCGCGGAGCTGCGGCTCTACTTCGGCAGCGACCTGACCGACGCCACCGTCACCGGCATCATGCAGACCTGGACCGACGACGCGACCGGGCCGCTCCAGGCCTCCGCCTCCTTCGGAGAGTGCGAGACCATTCCGGTGGTGAGCCCGATTGCCGGCATGCCGCTCCTCAACCCCGCGCTTCCGGCCGGACAGGGCCTGGGCAACAACGTCGATGCCTCGGAGACCGAGATCCTTCGCCAGGCCGCGCTGGAAGGGAAGACGCTCTTCGCCTCGACCGGCGACACCGGCTCGTCCTGCCCGGTGGTGTTCGCCGCCATCATCGGCGCCGGCAACGGCATCTTGAACCAGGGCGCGCCGCTGACGAACTCGCCGGCGTCGTTGCCGTTCGTGGTCGGCGTGGGCGGCACCGTGCTCTACACGGACGGCGCGGGGAATCGCGTTCGCGAGTACGGCTGGGCGTTCTCCGGCGGCGGCTCGACGCTCTTCACCCCGGCGCCGTCGTACCAGGCCGGCACCGCCGGATTGACGCTGCCGTGCACGACCGATCCCACCGTCATCTGCCGCGGCATCTCGGACGTGGCCGCGCAGTCGGGCGATGTGGCGACCAATGGCTATTCGATCATCGCCAAGGGCGCGCCGTCGGTCGGCGCGGGGACCTCGTTGTCGTCGCCGCTGTGGGCGGGCATGTGGACGCGCATCCAGTCGGCGCAGGCCAACCCCTCCGGCAACGGCTTTGCCAACTTCGCCCTCTACCGGGTCGGCAACAGCTCGAGCTACGCGCGCGACTTCTTCGACGTCAGCTCGATCGACACGTCGACGGGGCTGCCGGCGACGAACGGCGCCTACGTGACGCTGCCCGGTTGGGATTACGTGACGGGGTTCGGCACGCCGCGCGTGTCCGGCCTGATCTGCGACATTGACGGGCAGGGCTGCTGAAGAAAAAACGGGCGGCTGACGTTGCCGTCGCCGCCCGCCATCTGAAGCTCGAAGCCGGCGGGGCCGTGTCAAAAGGCCCCGCCGGCGTTTTACGTCACGCCTTCTTGCGCCGCCGCAGCGCGAGCATCCCCATCAGCACGAACAGGCCGCCGAACGAGCTGGTCCCGCCCGTGGAGCAGCCTCCCGCCGCCGCCGCCACCAGCGCGGTGGTCGTGGTGCCCTCGCCGCGCCCGTTGCCGCGCCGCTTCAGGTCGGTCACCGTCGCCGAGGCCTTGTCGCTGAGCGCGCTGCCGTCGCTGACTTCGAGCGCGAAGGTGAGCGCGGTGGGGTTGTTCACGTCCGGCGCCACGAAGGACGCCTTGGCCGTATCCGCACCGCTCAAGTCCACCTTCAACCCGCCGGTCTGCGTCCAGCGGTAGGCGACGATGGCGTCCCCGTCCGGATCGAACGACCCGAGCCCGTTCAGCACCACCACGTCGCGCCCGGCCACCGTGTCGGGCGCGGTGATGTTCGCGACCGGCCTGCGGTTGAGGTTGCGGACCACCACCGTCACGCTCGCCGGTGCGCTGTCCAAGAACCCGTCGTTGACCACCAGGTGGAAGGTCGCGGAGAAGTCCCCGTGAACATCGCCCGTGTCGAAGGTGGCGAGCGCGGAGTTGGCGTTCCGCAGTCCGGCCCCCTCAGGCAAGGCGCTCGCGACCGTCCACGAGTACGTCAGCGGCTGGCCGTCGGGGTCGAAGCTCGAGCTGCCGTCGAGGGTGATCGACGACCGCTCATCGGCGATGGCCGGCGCGGTCGCCACTGCGATCGGCGCGCGGTTCACGTTGCGCACCGTCACCGTCACGGTCGCCGTCACCGGCGGCGCGATGCCGTCGGAGACCGCCACCTGGAAGACGAACGGCGTGTCGGCGGTGACTTCCGGCGCGGTGAAGGTCGGCTCGGCGTCGCTGGGGCTGCTGAGCACGACGGCGGGCGCCGCCGGCGAGAGCTGCGTCCAGGAGTACGTCAGCGCGTCGCCATCCGGATCGAGGCCGCTGCCGTGGAGCTGCCCCACGGTGCGCTCGTCCACCGACTGGTTCGGACCCGCCGACGCCGAGGGCGCGTGGTTGACGTTCAGCACGCTGACGCTGGTCGAGGCCGCGCGCGCGACCCCGGCGGCGGTGACCGTCACCGAGAACGTCAGCGATGCGCCTTGCGGGCCGACATCCGGCGCCACGAAGGTGGGCCTGGCGGTGTTCGCGCCCATGATCGCGACCGTCGGTCCACCCGTCTGCGTCCAAGCGAAGGAGAGCGCGTCGCCGTCCGGATCGGTCGAGCCCGAGCCGTCGAGGGTGACGAGCGACTCTTCGTTCACCGTCTGCGGCGCGCCCGCGCTGGCGACCGGCGGCCGGTCGACGTTGGTGATGGGCACGGTCCGGGTGGCTGTGGCGCTGAACGCGGTGCCGTCGGAGACGGTCAACGTCATCACCACCGACCCGCCCGCCGCGGGAACGTCCGGCGCCACGAAGGAGACGATCTCCGGATGTGCCGGATCCGGGGTGGTGATGGTCACCGGCGTGCCGCTGAGCTGGGCCCAGAAGAACGACAGCGCGTCGCCATCGGCGTCGGTCGAGGCGGCGCCGCTCAAGGTCACGGTCGTCCGCTCCGGAACTGCCGGCTGCGCCGAGATGGCCGCGACCGGACGGCGGTTGGTCTGCCCGGTGCCCACCGCCGGGTTGCACTTGTTGGGAAGGAGCGCGCGGAACGGCCGCGTCGCAGCGCCCGCCACGGTGATGTCATCCACTTCCCAGCCCGTGTTCTGGCTGCGTGCGTCGGTGCCGAGGCGGAAGCGGAAGGAGAGCCCGGTGGTGGTGCCAGCGAGGAGCCCGGCGAACTGCGTGCCCAGGTTGAAGGTGCTGGTCACGAACGCGGGATAGCCCGGGCTCTGACCGCCGAAGGCGCGCCGCCGGCCGAGCGGAGAGCCGCCGTTGAGCGCGCCCGTATACGCCTGGCCAGCGACGGTGACGCCGGCGAACGAGGTCGCGTCCGCCCAGGTGCTGCCGCCGTCGGTCGAGATCTCCAGGACGCCGCCGTCGAACAGCGTCGCACCGGTCGAGTCGAACTTGTAGCGGTGGCGGAAGCTGATGCTCAAAGGCGAGGTGCCGATGTTCAAGACCGGCGAGACCAAGGACACGTCGGAGACGCCGTTCAGGTCCGCCGCCATGAAGTCGTGGTCATAGGCGGAGTTCTCGTGGCGCACCCAGCCGGGCACGAGGTTCTGCGCGCCCGCAACCGGAAGCAGCGTGACCGCGGTGAAGTCGGAGGTGGTGCTCTCCGCGTCCTCGGTGAACGACTGCGCGGCCACGTCGTCGAAGTTGCCGCGCTTGGAGAAGAGCGCCGTCTGCACGCCCAATTCCGGCAGCGCCGCGTCGGAGAACTGGATCTGGAAGTCGAGCGGCTGGACCCCGACGAGCCCGCTCGCGAGCGAAATGCGCACGGTCCCGTTCACCACCTGGCCCGGCGACGCGGACGGGAAGCTGATGCTGGTCCCCGCCGGGAAGCTGAGGTTGGTTGCATTCGGGCCGATGGCGGTCACGGTCGCGGTGGTGGCGGAGAGCACGTTGCCGGTGTCGTTCCGGAGCTGCACGGTCAGGGTGCCGGTCTCGCCGCTGTCGAGGTTGCCGTCCTGATCGCAGCTCACGACGTCGTCGGTGACGAGCCCGTTGACGAAGACCAGGTTCGGCGCCACCTGGAACGACTCGACGACGCCGTTGTTGGTGGCGGAGAAGCGGTCCGGCGAGATGGCCCCGAAGCCGGCGCCGCGCTTCGCGAACGCCTTCTGGAAGAGGTTGAAGTCGGCGAGGTTGCCGGAGGCGTAGGCCGCCGCCAGCACCGCGTCGCGCGCGTCCAGGAAGGTGGGCTGCGGCGGGGTCAGCTTGTACGCCGCGACCAGGTAGTCCTTCATCCGGTTGCGCGCTTCATGGAACGACAGCCGCGGGGTGGGCCCGACGGTGTCGCGCAAGAGCGCTGCGTAGCACTCCCAGAGCATGGTCGCCCACACTTCGCCGGTGTTGTGCACTTCCGAGTTGCCGCCGTTCGCAGCGGTGGTCCCGGGCGCCGGCCAGAACGAGAGCGGCACACCCTGGGGGATGGCGGAGTTGTCCTGGATGTTCTTGAACGTCTCCGGATCCTTGGAGAGGTCGGTCGAGTAGGGCACCCGGCGGATGCCGAAATACGCGCCCTGGTTCTGCTGCGGCCCGTTGACGCCGCCCTGTTCGACCCAGATGGCGAGCGCGTAGACGCCGTTGTACGCCAGGTTCGAGGCGACCTGCGCGTCCTCTTCCTTGACGGTGAGGAGCATGGCGTGGAAGTCCGCCCAGCCTTCACCCATGCCGCCCGACATGTTGGTGGTGAGGCCGTTCGAGTTGGAGATGAGGCGGTTCGAGATGTAGTGGCCCCACTCGTGCGCCATCACCTGGTTGTCGATGGTGCCGTCGCGATCGACCGCCGGATCGCGCAGCAGCCGGGCGATGATGGGACCGCCCACGCCGCGGCCGTCCGGGCCGAACTGGGCGCGGATGGCGTCGCCGTCCGGCGTCGAGAGCTGGTAGGTCGGAATGGTCACCGGGCCATTGCCCGCGCCGGTGCCGGCGCCCATGGCGATGGCGGCGGGTGCGGCGTGCGGAGTGGTGCTGGCGATGATGACGCCGAGCGCGCCTGCCTGGGTGGCGTTGAACGCCTTGACCTGGAAGCCGCAGGCGATGGCCGGGTTCGCCGCGGTGCCGCCGCGGTCGATGAAGGCGATCTTGCCGGTGACGTTCGCCCAGTGCGGATCGACGGCGCCGCCGGGGCCCGGAGTGTAGTCGCAGCCGTCGTGGATGGTGGTGACGGCCGTGTTGGCCGGCGGGTACACCGCGGACCCGATGCCGTCGTTGAGCCAAACCACTTCGCCGGTCACGTCATGGCTTGCGATGCCGAAGCCCGAAGGGATGCCGGTCGCGAAGTCAGATGCCAGCGCCGGATTGCCGGAGACGAACAGGTGCCGGTTGGCGATGCCGTCGAAGAGGAACATCTGCATGCGCGGCCGGCCGCCGTCCGCCGGAGTCTGCATGTTGGCGTTGTTGCGGCCGCTGACGTCCTGGCCTTCCGCGCGCAGGCTGTCGCCCGCGACGCCGCCGCGCCCGTAGTTGTTGTCCTGCGCGTTGCCGGCCGCCTCGGTGAAGCCGGAGGCGTAGTACCAATCGTGGAAGAAGTTGTCGTTGTAGAACATCTGCACGATCGCTGCCTTCTGCTGGTTCACGTCGTTCGGCAGGTTCGGATCGTAGGTGCGGGCGAACGCGTTCGGGCCGGTGATGTCGGCGTGGAAGTCGGCCGAGTTCGGCGTGAACCCGTCCGGGTTGACGAGGTCGACGTAGGCCTCGACGTTGTTGCCGATGGTCTGCGTCGCGCCGATGGGCAGCCAGGGGTCGCTGACGTACGGCGAAGAGACCATCGTCACGTCGTTCTGCAGCGTGATGACGGGCTGCGAGCCGTCGAGCGTGCCGGTCGGGTGCGGGTCGAGGTTGTTGCCGTGCGGGCCGTCGAAGGGCGCGGAAGGATTGTCCGGGTCGTCGGGCGGGAAGGCCCAGACGCGGTAGGTGAACGCATTCGGCGCCACGTCGTACGCGGTCAAGTCATGCCGATACAGGAGCGAGCCGTCCGCGGCCGAGATGACGTACGCGTACAGCTCGGAGCCGCCGGGAATGGCGCTGTCGACCTCGACGTAATAGGCCGGCACCATCGCGTCCGGGGTGTGGAAGTAGACCGGCTTGGCGCGGGCGGGCTGTGTGGTGGCGCCGGCCAGAGTGCGCTTGAGCACCGGGGAAAGGTCGAGGGCTTCATAGCCGCCGTCGAGCGCGCCGCGGCTTTGCATCTGGCCCGGTGCGAGCGTCGTCCCCGACAGATCGGAGAAGGCGATTGCGGCAGCGTCCGCCGCCGAGAGATCGAACGAGGTGGAGGTCGGGACCGAAGGCGAGATGAAGCCGGAGATGGCGACCAGGGACAAGTCGCGCGCCATCGAGACCCGCGCCTGCTCGCGGAAGACCTCGATGCCGTCGATGGTCTGTTGGAACTGCACGATGATGCCGCCGCGGCCGAGGTCGTGGACGTGCGTCACCGTCGCGTCGTTCACGTCGGCGGCGG
>DASXHM010000148.1:0-2546 GCA_036488495.1 Myxococcales bacterium
CGCCGCTCGCGCAACGGGGGGAGCTCGATGGGCACGACGTTCAGCCGGTAGTAGAGGTCCTCGCGGAACCTTCCGGCGACGATCTCCTTCGAAAGATCCCGGGAGGTCGCCGCGATGAGCCGCACCTGCACCTTGGTCGTCCGCACGCCGCCGACGCGCTCGAACTCGCTCTCCTGGATGGCGCGCAAAAGCTTCACCTGCATCTCGATGGGGATCTCGCCGATCTCGTCGAGAAAGAGCGTCCCGCCGTCGGCCAGCTCGAAGCGGCCGGGCTTGGACTGTACCGCGCCGGTGAAGGCGCCCTTCTCGAAGCCGAAGAGCTCCGCCTCCACCAGCTCGCGGGGGATGGCGGCGCAGTTGATCTTGATGAACGCGCCGCCTCTGCGGCTGCTCTTCTCGTGCAGCGCGGTCGCCACCAGCTCCTTGCCCGTGCCGCTCTCGCCGCGGATGAGCACCGTCGAAGGCGCGTCCGCCACCTTGTTGATGATCTGCTGCAGCTCGAGCATCTTCTGCCCGCGCCCGATGATCTCGGTGAAACGCCGCTCCTCCTGCGCGTCCGGAACGACGTTGCGCAGGTTCAGGTCGGACTGGCGGGCTGCCTTGGCGATGATCGCCTTCAGCTCGGCGTTTTCGAAGGGCTTGGTGACGAAGTCGAAGGCGCCGGCCTTCATCGCCTCGACGGCGCTGTCGATCTTGCCGTGCGCGGTGACGACGATGACGGGGACGTCCGGATGCTTCTGAACCACGCGCCGCAAGAGCGAGAGGCCGTCCATCTTGGGCATCACCAGGTCGGTGACGATGACGTCGGCGCCGTCGCGCTCGAGCACGATGAGCGCTTCTTCCCCATCTTCTGCCACCTCCACCTGGTAGCCCTCACGCGAAAGCGTGGCCGCCAAGACCTTCCGGAGGCTCTGCTCGTCATCCACGACCAGAACGCGGTCCGCCATCTGCCCTTCTCTCCCGAAGACCGGGACGGCCCCGGCTACCATGGCGCGGCGCTCGGCTGCAAATGCGAAACGCGGGGCGGAGGAGCCGTGAACTGCGATAAGGAGTTGGTGTGAACCGCATATTCTTCTTCTCCGCTTGCGCGCTTCTGGTCGCCTCGTGCTCGCACGACTCGCCGCCGCAGACGACACCGGTCATCCCGGCTTCCTGCAACCTGCCCGTTCCCCAGCCGGCCGCGCTGGATGGAGGCGTCATCGAGCTCGGCACCCATGCGGTGGGCGACGACATCGCCTTCACCGTCCCGGCCGGCACCGCCAGCGTCAGCATCGTCCAGCAAGCGGTCGGCAAGGTGCCGTTGCAGGTGGTCCTGACCCAGAACGGCGGCCAGGTCGTCGACAACTCGGCGGTGCCGCGATTCATCCACTTTCCCGACGGCGGGCTCGCCTACGACGACTTCCAGGGCGGCACCAAGAACGCCGACGGCACCATCACCCTCGCCGACAAGTACGTCGAGTACAGCCAGGACAGCCCCGTCGCGGCCACCATGACGTTCCCGAACACGGCGACGTCGCTCGCACAAGGCGTCGCGCCGGGCGCCTGGTCGTTCCGGGTGGGCGACTTTTCCTACGAATGCGCGACCGGCCTCGGCTGCAGCGACGGCGGCACCACCGCGGACCAGTACGACGTGAAAGTGATCCTGCGGCCGGCCGCGCCTGCGGCACCCAGGCTGGACGTGAACTTCTACATCGTCAGCTCCGCGACCACCGCGAGCGGGCAGCCGTTCACGGCAGCGGTCGCGAATGCCGGGACCGATCCGAGCGTCAAACGGTTGGTGCAGACCTTCACGGCCATCTACAGCCAGGTCGGAATCACGCTCGGCAACGTGCGCTTCTTCGACGTCAGCGCCGCCGACCGCGCGACCTACTCGGTCATCACCGTCGGCGCCAACTCCACCGGACAGGGCCCCTGCGATCAGATCGACCAGCTCTTCACCTTATCCGGCGCAAACCCGTCGAACGCGATGAACCTGTTCTTGGTGGACGCCATCGACGACTCGAGCGGGCAGCAGACCATCGGCATCGACAGCACCATCCCGGGCATGGCGAGCTTCGCAGGCACGGTGCACAGCGGAGCCATCGTCAGCTCGGCGAACCTCTTCGCCGGGACTGGGTGCACGGGCGCGCTGACCATGCGCTGCGGCGCGGACCAGGTCGCGTACATCTCGGCGCACGAGACCGGCCACTTCCTCGGGCTCTTCCACACCACCGAAGGAAAGGGAGACCTGATCGACCCGCTCAACACCGCGAAGTGCGCCTGCACCGTCTGCGAAGACGCGACCCAGCGCCCCAACTGCGGCACCGCCAACGCGGGACTCCTCAATCCGGCTTTCTGCCGCAGCAGCACCAACACGAGCTGCCAGGGCGGCGACAACCTGATGTTCTACGCCATCGACTTCGCCTCCACCGGGACGCTGACGTCCACGCAAGGCGCGGTGATGAAGTTGAATCCGCTCGTCCAATAGGAAGGAAGCCAGGCCATGACGTCCTTGATGCTCGCCATGCTGCTCGCGCTTCCGCCGCAGCCGCCACCTGCGGCGCCGG
>DASXHM010000018.1:0-5569 GCA_036488495.1 Myxococcales bacterium
CGTCGAACCGGGTGGCGAATGCGCTTCGCTCCTGGGGCGTCAAGCGCGGCGACCGTATCCTCTTGATGCTCGGCAACGAGCTGGCCCTCTGGGAAGGAATGCTCGCCGCGATGAAGCTTGGCGCGGTGATCATTCCCGCCACCACCCAGCTCACCAAGGCGGACCTGTCGGACCGCTTCCAGCGCGGCCAGGTCCGCCACGTGCTGGTCGAGCAGAGCTCCGCCGCCAAATTCGACGAAGTGCCGGGCGACTACACCCGCATCGTTTCCGGTACCGCCAATGGCTGGCATTCAATCACCGAAGCCTATCAATCGAGCCCGGACTTCAAGCCGGACGGCAAGACCAAGGCCACCGATCCGCTGCTGCTCTACTTCACCTCGGGGACCACGGCGAAGCCGAAGCTCGTCCTCCACACCCACCAGAGCTACCCCGCCGGGCACCTCTCGACCATGTACTGGCTCGGCATCCGCGAGGGCGACGTGCACATGAACGTCAGCTCGCCGGGCTGGGCGAAGCACGCGTGGTCCAGCTTCTTCGCGCCCTGGAACGCGGGCGCGTGCTTGGTCGGGTGGGAGTACAAGAAGTTCTCCGCGCAGGGCCTCATCTCGGTCCTGCGCGACGCGAAGGTGAACACCATGTGCGCGCCGCCGACGGTGTGGCGCATGGTCATCCTCGATGCGCTCGGGGAGAGGCCGCAGGCCTTGCGCGAGCTGGCCAGCGCCGGTGAGCCGCTCAATCCGGAGGTGATCGAGCGGGTGAAGGCGGCGTGGGGCATCACCATCCGCGACGGGTACGGCCAGACCGAGACCTCGGCGTTGATCGGCAATTCGCCAGGCCAGGAGGTGACGCCGGGCTCGATGGGGCGGCCGCTCCCGGGCTACGACGTGGCGCTGCTCGATTCGACCGGCAAGGAGGCGCAGGAAGGCGAAGTGGCGTTGAAGCTTTCGCCGCGCCCGTCCGGCTTGATGGTCGGCTACCTCGACGACGCCGAGCGCACTTCCGCGGTGATGGCCTCCGGCTACTACCGCACCGGCGACGAGGCCACCCGGGCGCCGAACGGCCACTATCAATTCCTCGCCCGCGGCGACGACCTGTTCAAGAGCTCGGACTACCGCATCAGCCCCTTCGAGCTGGAGAGCGCCCTGCTCGAGCATCCTTCGGTCGCCGAGGCGGCCATCATCCCGAGCCCGGATCCGGTGCGGCTGGCGGTGCCCAAAGCGTTCGTGGTGCTGAAGCCCGGCATCGAGCCGTCGCCCGAGGTGGCGAAGGCCATCTTCGCCTTCTGCAAGGAGCGGCTTGCGCCCTACAAGCGGGTGAAGCGCATCGAATTCGCGGCCCTGCCGAAGACCATCTCCGGCAAGATCCGCCGGGTCGAGTTGCGGGCGCGGGAGAATGCGCAGCGCACGAAAGGTGAGCGCGGTGAGCACGAGTACGACGCGGACTGACAGGCGCTGAACGCGCTGCGTCGAAAGCCGCCAAAGTCGAGAATTTCACGTAGAGCGCGCGCGGCGGTACGCTCGCTTCGTGGCGCTGACGGGAAATCTGTCGGAGACGTCGTTCACCGACCTGATCCAATTCTACGCAATGAGCCGCCAGACGGCGGCGGTGCGCATCGTCTCGCCGGCCGGTCCGGAGCACGACGGTGTCCTCTATCTCGAAGGCGGCGACGTGGTCGACGCGCGCTTCGGGGAGCTGAGCGGCGTCGATGCGGTGCGCCGCGCGCTGCGGCTCAAGGACGGCGAGTTCAAGGTCGAATTGAACGTGCGCGCTCCCGAGCGCACCGTCTTCCAGCCGTGGAGCCAGCTCGTCTTGGAGGAGCTGGTCTCCGACGACGAGGCGCTCAACGCAGAGGCGCTCGGCCTCGCGGAACCCGAAGGCGAGGAGCGACCGCGCATGGCAAGCGAAGGCCCGCGCTACTGTCCCGTCTGCAACCGGCGCTATTCGTCGGGAACGACCTGTCCGGACGACGGCGCGCAGCTCTTGGTGGGCATTCCGCCGGGCGGGTCGTCCGCGCCTCCTCCGCAGCGCGTGTCCCGTCCGGATGCACCGCGCACCTCGCGCCCCGATGCGCCGCGCGTCTCGCGGCCCGACGTTCCGCGCTCGGACGGCGTTCGCTCGCGGCCGCCTCCGGAGCGTACCGCGCCCCCGATGGTGCGCTCGCAGCCGCCTCCGCCGCCGAAGAGCAAGGCGCCCGTCTACGCGGCCGTCGCCATCGTGCTCCTTGCGGTGGTGGGCGCGGTGGTGTGGCGGATGCAGCAGCGCAAGGCGCAGGACGACGCCGACCGCCAGGGTGCCGAGACCCGCGCACAGACCGCCGCCGCCGCAGCGAAGCGCCCGCAGGGGGTGACCGACACCGAGATCGTCTTCGGCATGAGCGGACCGTTCTCCGGGCCTGCGAAGGAGCTCGGCCGCTCGATGAAGACCGGCATCGACGTCGCCTTCTCGGCCGCCAACGACCAGGGCGGCGTCAACGGCAGAAAGCTTCGGCTCATCGCGCTCGACGACGGCTACGAGCCCTCGCGGACGAAGACCGTCATGCGCGAGCTGATCGACGACCGGAAAGTGTTCGGGTTCATCGGCAATGTCGGAACGCCCACCGCGGAAGTGGCGCTGCCCTTGGTCCTCGACAAGAAGATGCTCTTCTTCGGCGCCTTCACCGGCACCGGGCTTCTGCGGCGCGATCCGCCCGACCGCTACGTCTTCAACTACCGCGCGAGCTACGCCGAGGAGACGGCCGCGACCATGAAGTACCTGGTCGAGGTCCGCCGCATCAAGCCGGAGGAGATCGCCGTCATGGCCCAGCAGGACGGCTACGGCGACTCGGGCTTCGCGGGCGTGGCGAAGATGCTGCGCAAGTACGATCGCGATCCGGCCAAGACCCTGCGCGTCGGCTACAAGCGCAACACCAGCGACGTGGACGAGGCTGTGAACGCGATCCTGACCGCGCAAAAACCTGTCCGCGCCGTCATCATGGTGCCCACCTACAAGGCGGCCGCGAAGTTCATCGACCGGGTGAAGGCGCAGCGGCCGGACATGATCTTCACCAGCGTCAGCTTCGTCGGCTCGCAGGCGCTGGCAGACGAGCTGACGGCGTATGGCCCGAAGGACGCCGAAGGCGTCATCGTCACCCAGGTGGTGCCGCTTCCGACCAGCCGCTCCACGGCCGTCTCGCGCTACCAGGAGCTGCTCCCGAAGTACTCCCTGGGAGAGAAGCCGGACTTCATCTCGCTCGAAGGCTACATCGCGGCGCAACTCTTGATTGAAGGCCTGCGGCGGGCCGGACCGGAGTTCACCACCGAGTCGCTGGTGGACACGCTCGAGACCATGCGCGGCATCGACCTCGGCATCGGCGCCACCTTGAGCTTCGGCCTCTCCGAGCACCAGGCCTCGCACAAGGTGTGGGGCACCGTGCTGGACGCGCAGGCGCAGTACCAGTCGCTCGATTTGGAGTAGCCTTCCCGCTCATGCGGCGCCGTTGGATTGTTTTCGCGTTCCTTGCGGCTGCGCTGGTTGCGCTGCTCTTGCTGCGCAAAGCCCACCAGCCGGCCGCAGCGGATGCGCCGGCCGCTTCGCTCACGCCGAAGAAGCCGCGCGTCTTTTCGCAGCGCGCAGTGCCGCAGCGGGGGCCGGTTTCGGTCGCGCCACAGTCATCGCCGGCTGCTGCCGCTGTGGCGCCGATGGGCGCGTTCGAAGGGCGGGTGGTCTCGTCGTTGACGGGCGTTGGCCTGCCGCAGGCGCAGCTCACCTTCGCGCGCGACGAAGAAACCTCGGCCGTGTCCGCGGACGGTGAGGGGAACTTTCGCTTCGAGCCGCGCGCGAGGGGACGGTGGTTTCTCGCCGCCGCCACCGCGAAAGGATTTTTGCCCTTCGCGCCGGAGTGGGGAGAGAGCCCGGTGCAGCTCGAAGCGCGCCCGGGCGAAGTGGTGCGCGGCATCACGGTCGCGCTCGATCCCGCCGCTTTGTACGAAGGGCATGTGCTCGACCAAGGGGGAAAGCCGGTCGCGGGAGCGGCCGTCTCTCTTCTCGGGGGCGAAAGCGCGGTGGTGCCTTTGACCACGCGCTACGTCACCGATTCGTCGGGCGCCTTCAGCTTCAGCGCGCCCGACGGGGCAGTGCTCGAGGCGCGGAGCGCCGTTTCCGGTGTCGGCCGCGCAGTCGTCGATCTTGCGGTGCGGATGAGCAAGAAGCTCACCATCCGTCTGACGCCGCGCGAAGCCGCCCCGGCGTTCATCGAAGGAGTGGCGCTGGACGAGCGCGGGCAGCCCGTCGAAGGCGCCGCCATCTCCGCCCAAGAGAAGCTCGCTTTCGCGCAGCCGCCGGTGCTCGCGCGGACCGATGGCCAGGGACGCTTCCGCTTGGACAGTCTCGCCAAGGCGGTGTGGATGGTGACCGCGACCCATCGCGGCCTTGCGCCCGCCACCGCCGAAGTCGCCGCGCCCGGCAACGTCCAGCTCCGGCTCGTCAGAGGCGGCGCCCTCGAAGGCCGGGTCACCGACAAGAAATCCGGCGCGCCGATTCAAGCCTTCACCCTGCTCGTCCAAGGTCAAGAGCCGCAGACGCTGTCGGTGGTCGATCCGGGCGGGCGCTATCGAATGGAAGGAGTGCCGGCCGGCCAGCTCCTCGTCAGCGTCATCGCGCAAGGGCACGCGCCGGTGACCGCGAAGCAAGTCTCCGTCTCAGCGGGCCAGACCGCGACGCTGGACTTCGCGCTCGGCCAGGGCGGCCGCGTGACCGGCATCGTGGTCGAGCGCGGCAGCGGCAAGCCGATTGCGGGCGCGGAAGTCTTCGTCGAGGGTCTCGACGCCGTGGCGGGAGTTCCCATCCGCAACGGCACCATCGCCGGACCGGACGGCAAGTTCGCGCTCGAGGCTCTGGAAGAAAACGCGCTCGCCATCACCGCCACGGCTCCGGGCCATCACGGCCGCATCTTCTCCTTGCCGCGCATCGCCGAAGGTGAAACCGCGGGGCCCGTGACGGTCGAGCTCACCCCGCTGCAGGACGGCGAGGAGCCGCGGCTCGAACTGGCCGGCATCGGGGCGGTGCTGCAAAAACGAGGCGACGCCATCTGGCTCGGTCAGGTGGTGGCCGGCGGTGGCGCGGCGGAGGCGGGGCTGGTTCCCGGCGACGGCATCGTCGCCATCGAAGGGGCGCCGGTCGGGCCGATGAGCTTCGGCGAAGCGGTGCAGCTCTTGCGCGGCCCGGAAGGCACCTCGGTGACGCTTTCGATCGTGAAGGCGCCGGGCACGGGCGCTCCGATGATCGTCAGCGTCCCCCGAAGGCTCGTCCGCACCTGATACAAGACGCGGCATGGACAACATCCAGATCGAGACCAAGGACGGCAAATGCCCGGCGTACGTCTTCAAGCCGCAAGGCGCGGGCCCCTGGCCGGCCATCCTCTTCTTCATGGACGGCATCGGCATCCGCCCGGCCTTGTTCGAGATGGCCGAAAAGATGGCGGGCCACGGCTACTACGTGCTCCTGCCCGACCTCTTCTACCGCTCGGGCCCCTACGCGCCGATGATCGCGAAGACCGTCTTCAGCGTTCCGGCCGAGCGCAAGGAGCTGATGG
>DASXHM010000154.1:0-1718 GCA_036488495.1 Myxococcales bacterium
GGCCTCCGCGCGACCGAGGCGATCATGGCCAATTCGCCTGCGCGCGTCCTGGTCATCAGCGCGGTCACCGAAGATCGCGAGGTCGATCTCTCCATGCGCGCCATCGATGCGGGCGCACTGGAATTGATCGCCAAACCGCGCGGCGGCGCGGATGAATTGCGCGCCTGGGGCAAGCACGTCGCCGCCTCGGTGCGACTGATGGCGGAAGTGCCGGTGGTGCGCCGGTATCGCAAAGCCTCGTCTCTGCACGCGGCGCTGGGAGCGGTGGGCGGAGTGCGGATGGTGGGCATCGCCGCTTCCACCGGCGGTCCGCCCGCGCTCGCACAGGTGCTGAAGGAATTGCCGGCCGACCTGGGCGCGCCGCTCCTCATCGCCCAGCACATCGCCGACGGCTTCACGAGCGGCCTGCAGCGCTGGTTCAACAGCATCGCCAAGATCAAGGTCGAGATCGCCTCGCCCGGCACTCTCGCCAAGCCTGGGCACGCCTATCTCGCGCCCGACGGCAAGGACCTCGAGCTCGACGAGCGCGGCCACGTGCAGACGCCTGCGTCGCAGGGGCTGCACCGTCCTTCCGGAGATCGGCTGTTGCGCTCGCTCGCGCGGCACGGACAGCAAGCGGCGGGCTTCGTCCTCACCGGCATGGGCGACGACGGAGCGCAGGGTTTGCTCGCTATCTCCCGCGCAGGCGGCGCCGGATTTGCGCAGGACGAAGCCAGCTCGGTGGTCTTCGGCATGCCGCAGGCGGCCCGCGACGCAGGCGGCGCACGCGCGCTGTTGCCTTTGGAGAGCATCGCCCCGGCCATCATCCAGCTCTGCAGAAAGGCGTTTCGATGAACGGCACCCGGTCGTACCCGCTGCAGCTCAAGATCGCCGCGCTCGTCTTGGGCGCATTGGCGATCCTCGCGACGGCGGCGGGCGTGGCCAACTATTGGTACATGCGCGGCGCCCTGCAGCGGGAGGCGACCTCGCGCGGCAAGGCCATCGCCGAGACGCTCGCGCAGTCCATCGTGGAGATGCCCGACGCTTCGCTCGCGTCGACGGTGGCGGCGGTGCGCAAGGACGCAAACCTCGCTTACATCGAGATCATCGGTCAGGGCGGCGCGGTGCTCGCGCACACCTTCGGAGACCGCCCGCGGCTCGCCGACGAGTTGGTCTTGAGCGACGCGCAGACCATCCGCAAGACGGTCATCGACGGCAAGACGTACATCGACGTGCCGGCCCAGGTCGTCACCGGCTCGGTCATCCACGTCGGCGTCGATCCGGCGCTCGCCGATCAGGCGGCGCTGGAGGCGCAGAAGCTGCTCGTCGCCATCACGCTCGCCGCGTTGATCGTCGCTGCGGTTGCGGCCATCGTCGTGGCCGCGCGATTCGTGCGGCCGCTGCGCGATCTGGGAGTTGCCGCGCAGCGCATCGTCGACGGCGATCTCACCCACGAGATCGAGATCACCTCCAGCGACGAGACCGGCGAATTGGCGCTGGCCTTCGCGCAGATGCAGGAGAAACTGAAGGAAGCGCTGCGGGCGCTGCAGGAGTCGGTGCAGCTCCTCACCGTCGCCGGCACCGAGCTGACCATCTCTACCGACGAGCAGAGCCAGACCATCACCCGGCAGGCAACCGCGCTGCAAGAGACGCAGGTGACCGCGCAGGAGATCAAGCAGACCTCGCTCCTCGCCGCGCAAAAGGCCGACGCGGTCTTGCAGCTCACCGAGAAGGCGGAC
>DASXHM010000194.1:0-12056 GCA_036488495.1 Myxococcales bacterium
CACGCGTGCAGGAGATCTACCTTGGCGCGTGAGGCCCTCTCGCTTCAGGCGGTGAACGCGTATTACGGCGACAGCCACGTGCTGCACGACGTGTCGTTCGGCTTGCGCGAAGGACGCGTCCTGGCGCTCCTCGGCCGGAACGGCGCAGGCAAGACCACCTGCATCCTCTCCATCGTCGGGCTCTTGAAGGTCCGGAGCGGAACCATCCAGGTCTTCGGCGAGCCGGTCGCGGGGGGCGCGCCGGAAGCCATCGCGCGCAAGGGCGTTGGCCTCGTGCCGCAAGGGCGGCGCATCTTTCCCTCGCTCAGCGTGCGCGACAACCTGGTCGTCGCCGCGCGCGGCAAGGGTTGGGACCTGGCCAAGGTGTACGAGACCTTCCCGCGCTTGCGCGAGCGGCAGAAGCAGGTGGCGGGATCGCTGTCCGGCGGCGAGCAACAGATGCTCGCCATCGCGCGCGCGCTGATGACCAATCCGCGGCTCTTGCTCTTGGATGAACCGTCCGAAGGGCTTGCGCCGCAGATGGTGGCGGAGGTCGGGCGCGTGCTCTTGCGCCTGCGCGAGAGCGGGTTGTCAATCGTGCTGGTCGAGCAGAACACCCGGCTTGCGCTCAGCGTGGCCGATGATGCGGTGACGTTGAACAGCGGCCGGGTTGCCTATGCGGGCCCTGCCGAGACAATCAAACAGGACGAGTCGTTCCTGACGCAGCACCTGGGAGTCTACTGATGGAATTCGACGTCGAGGTTCGTGGTGAAGGGCCGGATCTGCTGCTGCTTCATTCGCTGTTGACCGACCGCGAGTCGTACGCGCTGGTTGCTCCCAGGCTTTCGCGCAGCCGCCGCGTTTCGCTGTTGGCGCTGCCGGGCTTCGGCCGCACACCGCCGGCCGGTCCAACCGTCGAGGACTTCGCCGATTCGGTGGCGCGCTATGTCGAGACGCTGCCGACGCCGCCGGACGTGATCGGCAACGGCTTCGGCGGGTTCATCGCGCTCGCGCTGGCCGCGCGGCACGGCGCGAAGATCCGCAAGCTCGTCCTCGCCGACACCGGCGCCTGCTTCCCGGAGTCCGGCCGCGCTCCGTTCCGCGGCATGGCCGAGGCGGTCGAGAAGAACGGCATGGAGGCAATTGTCCAGACGGCCGTACGGCGCATCTTCCCCGAGCCGTATCTGGCTGCGCACCCCGAGGCGCTCGCGCAACGCCGCGAAGTCCTGCTCAAGGCCAACCCGCGCAACTTCGCCTCCGCCTGCCGCGCCCTCGCGACGCTCGACCTGCGGCCTGCGCTGGCGGGCATCAAGAACCCGACCTTGGTGATGGTGGGCACTTTGGACGCCGCCACGCCGCCCGCGCTCGCACGCGAGGTGGCGGCAGGCATTCCAGGCGCGAAGCTGGTGGAGATCCAGGACTGCGGTCATTGCCCACCCCTCGAACGCCCGGACGATTTCCTCGCCGCGGTGGAGCCGTTTCTGGCGGGGTAGCGCTCGAATTCAGCCGCACCGGGCGCGCACTGGCGAGTTGTGGTTGACGACCAGGCTGCGCTCCTCGCCGACCTGGATTATCATCAGGACATGGCCGCACGAGATCTGGTCGCCGAGGCCCTCAGATTGTCCGCTGCGGAACGCGGACGCATCGTGCGGGAGCTGATCGATAGCCTCGACCGAGACGAGACAAACGAGCCAGGCGAGGTCGAGCGCGCCTGGGCAACGGAGCTGGAATCTCGCGCGACGGACTTGCTCGGCGGTGATTCGAGCGGACGAGATCTCGCCACCGTTTGCGCTGAATTGGAGTCGAGGCGACCTGCAAAGAAATGAAAAAGTCGGTACGGCTCAGCGCAGCCGCGGAAGAAGAATTGGTGGCAGGGCGTGAGCCGACTACCGAAAGAGCCGGGCGGCCAGGTTCAACAGTACCGTCAGCAGAATCGAAATCACGATGCAGGTCACGATCGGAAACGACACGTGATCGGTGCGGATGTCGCCCGGCAGACGGCCCATCCAACGAAACGCGCCGGGCGACACCAGCAAGAGAAGGCCGACCACCGCAATGGCGAGACCGAGGACGATGAGCAGCTTGGCCACCACTAGACCCTAGCAAAGTGGCGCCCGCGCCGCTCCTCCGCCGCAGCGGTCAACCGCTGGCGACTTCCGCTCGGCCCTCGCGGGCGCGGAAGTTGAGCAGCAAGGCCACCGCCATGATTGCCGCCGCCCAGAAAGCCCAGATGCTCAAGTGGCCGGAATCGATCAACGCGCCCGCGATGGCAGGGCCGATGATCTGTGCGACCGAGAGAAGCGATTGGTTGAGGCCGAGCACCACGCCTTGCTCGGAGCGGCCGACCTGCTGGGTGATGAGGCTGGTCAGCGCGGGGCGCAGCACGCCGGTGCCGAACGAGGACAGTCCGGCCGCGAAGAGCAATGAGGCGATGCCGTAGCTGAAGCCGAGCATCGCATAGCCCGCGGCGCCGAATAAAAATCCCATCGTCACGAGGCGCACTTCGCCGAAGCCTTTCACCAGCGCGCCCTGCCGCATGGCCCCCTGCACGATGATGCCGAGGAAGCCTGAGTACATGAAGATGTAGCCCACTTCCTTCGGGCCGAAGGGCGCGCCGTGCCAGGTGTACCGGCGTTCGGCGAAGAGCGCGAAGCCCGCGGTGAAGGTCGCGAAGGCGAAAGTGAAGAGGAAGAACTCCAACAACAGGCCGCCCAGGACGGGGCGCCGGAAGTAGCCGATATAAGTCCCCCAATCGAGGACCTTGAGGCGCTTTCCACCGGGCGCGACCGGGGCCTCGATCTCCTGCTGCGCGTTGGCGGCCATCTCGCCTGCGCCGTACGGAGGCCGGCGGCCCGGCTCGTCCTCGGGCACGACCGGGTTTGCCGGCAACAAAAACAGCGTGCCGAGGATGCTCAACATCGACAGCGCCGCCGCGCACAAAATCGGGACCTCGTAACCGTAATGATTGGTCAGATATCCCGACGCTCCGGGGCCGATCAAAAAGCCGATGCCGAAGGCGATGCCGATGATGGCGAACGCCCGCGCGCGATCCTTGGGCGCGGTCACATCCGCGATGTACGCCTGGGCGATGCTGAGGTTGCCGGCGGTGAGCCCGTCGATGATGCGGCCAAGAAACACGACGAGCAGGTTCGGCGCGAACGCCAGGACGAGAAACCCGGTGAAGGTGCCGATCTGGCTCGCCATCAGGACCGGCTTTCGGCCGATGTGATCGGAGAGCTGCCCGAGCACGGGTCCGGCGACGAGTTGGCAGAGCGCATAGGTGCTGACGAGGACGCCGACCACGGTCGGGCTGGCACCGAAATGCTCCGCATAGAACGGGAGCAACGGCAGCATGATCGTCAGCCCGAGAATGTCGACGACGACGATGAGGAAGATGGGGAGGAGCGGCGACTTCATCCCAACGCCGTCCGCGACGCGCCCGGACCAGCGGCCGCCGTCCGCGACCCGTCGGCGGGCGCCGTCGGCCGCGCGCCCGTCCGAGAACGCAGCCGCCGGCACGCCTCCTCCAGCACCGCGTCGTCTTTCGCGAAGCAGAATCGCAACAGCTTCTCGCCGGCGGTCCGGTAGAACGCGCTCCCCGGAACCGACGCCACCCCGGACGTCTCGAGCAGGTGCATCGCCGCCGAACGCGCATCCGACTGCCCGAGCGAGCTGCAATCCGCCAGCACGTAATAAGCGCCCTGCGGGACAATCGGCGAAAGCCCGGCCGCATCCAGCGCGGAGCAGATGGCATCGCGCTTCTTCAGATAACTGGTCGCGAGATCGTCGAAGTAGCTGCGCGGAGAATCAAAGCCGCGTGCCGCACCGAGCTGCAGCGGCGTCGGCGCGCAGACGTAGAACAGATCGCTCACCAGCGTGATCGCCTTGCACAGGGGCGCGGGCGCGACCGCATATCCCAGCCGCCAGCCGGTGATGCTGAAGGTCTTCGACAGCCCCATGATGCTGACCGTCCGCTCCGGCGCGATGGTCGCCGGCGAAATGTGTGGCCGGCCGTCGTAGCGGATGTACTCGTAGATCTCGTCGGTGATGAGGAACAGGTCGTGCTTCCGCGCCACCCGCGCCACGAGCTCGATCTCGTCCGCGCTGAACATCTTCCCGCTCGGATTCGACGGCGTGCACAAGACAATCGCCCGCGTCCGCGCGTCGATGGCCGCGTCCAACGCCGCTTCGTCGAGCGCAAACGAAGGCGCATTCAAAGTGACGAACTGCGGCACGAGCCCCGCGACGACGGCCGCATTCAAATGATAGCCGTAATACGGCTCGAACAGCACGATGCCGTCGCCGGGATCGAGCAGCGCATGGATGGTCGAGGTATACGCGCCGCTCGCGCCGACCGTGACGCAGATTTCGGAAGCGGGATCGGCGGTGATGCCGTTGTCCCGGGAAAGCTTGCGGGCAATCGCCGTGCGCAGCTCGATGGCGCCTTCGGCGAAGCTGTAGACGCTCTTGTCCGCGCGGATGGCCGCGAGCGCCCCTTCCCGCACCAAGGGCGGCGTCGGCAGGTCGCAGATGCCCTGCCCGAGATTGATTCCCGAGACGCGCTCGCATTCGCGCGTCATGCGGCGGATGTCCGACTGGCCGAGGTCCTGAAGGCGGCGGGAGATGCGCATCGTTTGGCTTCCTACGGTTTGAACGGGTCTTGCGGCAATGGGCCGGACAAAAGGTCGCGCAAGGTGAAGAGGAGCACGTCGTATCCGCGCTGCAGATCGGCAATCGAGATCTGCTCGTCGGCGCCGTGGCCCGGATAAGGCTTTCCCGGGAACCACATTCCAAAGGCGATGGCGTTCGGCACCCGCTTGGCGTAGGTGCCTCCGCCGGAGATGGCGGCAGGCGCTGAGCTGCCGGTTGCTTTCTCGTAATCGCTCATCAGCCGCTTCACGATCTTCGCCTGCGGATCGAAGACGAGCGGCTCGTCGCCGAAGAAGTAGTCCTTGGGGATGAGCCGCGGCGAGAAGGCTTTGACCTGCGCGTAATCCCATTCGCGCGCCTGCGCGGCGGTGAACGGAGGCGGGCGGCGCAGATTGATGATCAGCGCGAGCTGGCTTTTGTACCGCGCCTCGCGCTTCAAGGTGGCGACGTTCACCGAATAGCTGCCCCAGCCGGGGGCGACCTTGTCGCCAAGAGCGAGGAATTCGCCCTTCTGATCGATCTTGCCGGCGAACCGCATCAAGTCGGCGAGCGGTCCGTCGGGCAGTTCTCCGTCGAGCGCACGAGCGAGCGAGACCAGCGCGTTGCGGCCGTTGGAGAGGCTGACGCCGGCGTGCGCGGCGCGGCCGTGGATGGTGATCTCGAGATTGCGCCCGACCTGGTGCAATTCGAGCGAGGTGCCTTCGTCGATGCGCTTCGCCTGCAGCCGCTCCTCGAACGCCTCCCACTTCGGCTCTCCCTCGCGCCAGTGCAGCGTGATCTGCGCCAGATCGGGAACGATGCTCGGCGCGAGACCGCCGGTGAGGCCGACCACGAGCCAGGGCTTGTCGTTCGCTTGCGCGTCACTCACCGGCAAGACCGCGAGCCCGTCCCAGGCCTTCTCGCCCACCACCACCGGAAACTCGGAATCGAGCACGAGGCTCAGTGCTGGCGGCGCATGCGATGCGAGATACGTCTTCATGTCGCTCGAGCCGCTCTCTTCGTCGCTGCCGACGAGGAGCCGCACGGTCATGCTGCGCTTCTCGTTCCGCAGCGCGTGCATGGCGAGAAGCGCCTGCACGAGCGGGCCCTTGTCGTCCGCAGCTCCACGCCCCATGACCGACCCGTCTCGCACGGCCCCGGAGAACGGTGGCAGCGTCCACTGCTTCTCGTCCACCGGCTGCACGTCACCGTGCACGATCAGCCCCAAAACCGGGGCTCCCGGCGGCCCCGGCAACTCCACCTCGGTCACCGGTCCCGCGTCGCGCGCGACGAGGCCCAGCTCGAGCGCGCTGCGCATCACCCACTCCTGTTGCGCACGCCTCGCCTGCGCGTCCCCGGCGACGGTGGGAAAGCGGATCACCTGCGACAGCATGGGGGCCAGCTCGGCGGGACCGCGCATCACTTTCTGCCCTCCGGCACAGGCCACGGCGGCAGAGAGAAGCAGGCAAGATCGGCGGTCAAACACGAAGCACAAGCTCCCACACTCCCGCCTCGATCTCCGTCGTCTGCGCCACTTCATGTCCCAGTTCCTCGGCGTTGCGCTTGATGTCCGGAACGGCCGGCCTGTGGTCCAAGGTGACGCGCAGCTCGGCCCCCGGCGGGAGCTTCGACAGCGCATACTTCGTGCGCGCCCAGGTGAGAGGGCACAAGAGCCCGCGCAGGTCCAGCGTCGTCAAGTCGCGATCAGCTCCTCGTATTGCTGCGCGCTGAGGAGGTCGTTGGTCTCGTTCGGCTGCGACAGCTCGAGCTCCACCATCCAACCCTTCTCGTGCGGGTCGTCATTGACGCCCTCGGGCGCATCGACCAGCGCCTGGTTGATCTTCGTCACCTTCCCGCTCAGGGGCGCGAACAGCTCGCTGACCGCTTTCGTGCTCTCGACCACCCCGAACGGCTGGCCGCGCGTCACCGTCGCTCCCACTTCGGGCAGCTCCAGGTAGACGACGTCGCCCAACTGATCCTTGGCGAAGATGGTGATGCCCACGGTGGCCTTGTTGCCCTGGACGAGCGCCCACTCGTGGTCTTTCGTGTACTTCAGCGAAGTCGGATAGGCCATGTGCTCCTCTTCAAGTCTTGGAAGCCTGCTTGACGATGAAGGGCGTCTTCACCACCACCGCCGGTACCGGCTTTCCGCGGATCTCCACCTCGAACGCCGTCCCTTCCTTGCACAGGGCCGCCGGCAGATAGACGAGGCCGATGGCTTCCTTCAAGGTCGGGCTCTGGGTGCCGCTCGTGACTTCGCCCACGCGCTCGCCGTTGGACAGCGCCGGATAGCCGTGCCGCGCGATTCCGCGGCCGGTCAGCTTGAACCCCGCAAGCTTCCGCTTCAGCCCCTGCGCCTTCTGCTGCTTGAGCGCGTCGGAGCCGATGAAGCCTGCGGGCTTGTCGAGCTTGACGATCCAGCCCAGGCCCGCCTCGAGCGGTGAATGCTGTTCGTCCATGTCGTTGCCGTACAGGCGATACGCGACTTCCAGCCGCAAGGAATCGCGCGCGCCCAGGCCGCACGGCGTCGCGCCGCCTTGGACCAGCGCGTCCCAGAGCTTGCGCGCCGAGTGCGGGGGCACGAACACCTCGAAGCCGTCCTCGCCGGTGTAGCCGGTGCGGGCGACGATGCAGCCGGGGATGCCGGCCACGTTGGCGGGGCGGAAGTGGTAGTAGCCCAGGTCGGAAGCCTTCGGCTGACAGAGCGAGTCGACCAGAGCCACCGCCTTCGGACCTTGGATGGCGATCTGCGCCCAGTCGTCGGACTGTTGCGACACCTTCACGCCTTCGGGGGCGTGCGCCCGCATCCACTCGAAGTCCTTGTCGCGGCCGCTGGCGTTGACGCAGACGAAGAGCCGCTCGGGCGAGTAGCGGTAGACGATGATGTCGTCGATGACGTTGCCGTCTTCGTTGCAGAGCGCGCCGTACTGCGCCTGGCCGTCCGCGCAGCGGGTCAGGTCGTTGGTGCTCAAACGATTGGCGCACTCGAGCGCGCGCGGTCCTTCGAGGAGGATTTCGCCCATGTGCGAGACGTCGAAGATGCCGACGTTCTCTCGCACCGCCGCGTGCTCCTCCAGGACGCCTTGGTACTGCACGGGCATCTCGAAGCCCGCGAACTCGACCATCCGGGCGGAAGCTTGCAGGTGGGCGTCGTAGAGGGGTGTGCGGAGCGCCATGGGGGTGCGCGAACCTAGCAGAGGATGCGCAACGCGCAAGCGCCACCGCCACTGCAACCGTCCGTTCGTCGTGGAGAAAGCGAGAGGGCCAGAAACCCGGCTGGCCGGGCAGCGCGATCCGCTTGCGTGCGCGGCGACCTTGCGGCAGACCCCGAGGGGGGACCACACTCCGTTGGGGGAATCTCAGATGAGCTCCGTCTTGCGCCTGCGAGATCAGGTTGCGATCGTCACCGGCAGCTCGCGGGGCGTCGGTCGGGCGGTCGCGCTGGCGCTCGCGCGCGAGGGCTGCGACGTGGTGGTCGCCGCCAAGACCGACGAGCAGCACGCGCGCCTGCCGGGCACCATCCACGAGACCGCGCAGGCCATCGAGCGGCTCGGGCGGCGGGCGCTGGCGGTGCGCTGCAACGTGCGCGAATTCGAGGACGTCGAAGAATGCGTCCAGGCCGCGGTGGATCGCTTCGGGCACGTCGACATCGTCATCAACAATGCCGGCGCCATCCATTGGGGACCGCTCGCCGAGTGGCCGGTGGGAAAGTTCGACCTGGTCAACGACGTCAACGTGCGCGGCGCCTTCCTGTGCGCTCGCGCCGCCATCCCGCACATGCGGGAGAGAAAGCGCGGGCGCATCGTGATGATGTCGCCGCCGGTCAACCTCGCCAAGGTCGCGGGCAAAGGGCCGTACCTCGTCTCCAAGATGGGCATGACGTTGCTCGCGCACGCCATCGCCGAAGAAGAGCGCGAGAACGGCATCGGTGCATGTGCGCTGTGGCCGGTGACGATGATCGAAAGTGAGGCGACGCGGCACTTCCAACTCGGCGCACCGGAAGACTGGCGGACGGCTGAGATCCTGGCCGATGCGACTGTGGAATTGTGCTGCGCCGATTTGCCGCGCATGACTGGCCGCGCCTTCTACGACGAGGAAGCCTTGGGCGAATTTCGAGGGGTGCGAGATTTCACTTCCTACAGCGTCGTGCCGGGCACCAAACCAAAGCCGACGTGCCGTGAGATGATTGAATAGAATGGATGTTTCAATGCCCAGCGTACCGCTCGTCTTTCCCATCCGCTTCGCCACCAAGAACGCGGCCGTGCAGACCACGACCCGCGAATTGTCGGCGCGGGGTGTGTTCGTGCGCTGCCTGGAGCCGCCCGCGCAGGGCACCGCCATCTCGATGAAGCTGTACCTCCCGGGCCGTCGCGATGGGCTGGAAGTGCAGGGCGTCGTGCGCGAGGCGATGAGCGGCGGCGACGCTGGCTTCTGGGCGGAGTTCGAGCGGCTCGGGCCGGCGGAAGAGCGGGAGATTGGCGAGATGCTGGCGCGGCGCGAGCGAGCGGCTTCGTCCAAGCCCATCGGCGCCATCGCGGTGCACCCGATGCCGTCCGAAGATGCGCGCCGCTCCTTCCCGCGCATTCCGGCGCGGTTCGCGGTGCGGTTCGGCACCGTGCAGGACTTCGTGCTCGAGTATGCGGCCAACATCAGCGCCGGCGGCGTCTTCGTGCAGTCGGAAGATCCGCTGCCGCTCAACAGCATCGTCCGGGTGGAGATGGAATTGCCCGGCGGAGGTCCGGCGGTTCCGGCGCGCGCGGTCGTGGTCCACCGGGTCAGCCGCGAGGAGGCGAACGCGCGCGGAGTCCTCGCCGGAATGGGCGTGCAGTTCATGGACGCGGACGACGAGTTCCGCCGGCGCATCGACGCCGCCATCGATCTGGTGCTCGGCAAGGGGTAATCGCGGCGCCGACGGCGGCTTGGCGATTCCGGCTGGTGGCCGTCGGGTCATCAGATCGCCCGTTGTACAGCCCGCGGTTCGCGGGATATTGCAACGCCCTCGATGACCATCGGAATCACGGGCGGCAACGGCTTCATCGGAAACCACCTGCTCAGGTCCGCCATCGCGCGCGGTCACCGGCCGGTGGTGTTCCTCCAGCGCGGGACTTCCCGCGTGCCCATCGCGGATCTGGCAGGGCAGTTCGACGCGGTCGAAGGCGATCTTCTCGACCTCGGCAGCGTCGACCGCTTCCTCTCCCGCTGCACTCGCGTCTTCCACCTCGCCGGCTTCAACCGCTACTGGTCCGCGGACCCGGCCACCTTCGAGCGGGTGAATCACGAGGCGGTCCGAATCGTGGCGGAGAAGTGCTTGAGCCACCGCATCGAGCGACTGGTGCACGTCAGTAGCTGCATCACCCTCGGCGCCTCCGAAACACCCGAGCCGCGCAACGAGCAATCGGGCTTCAACCTGGGACACATTCCTTTCGCCTATGCGCGCACCAAGAAGGCCGGCGAGGAGGTCATCCGCGCGTTCGCAAAAGAGAAGGGATTGCCGGCCGTGATCATCAACCCGGCCTCCGCCATCGGCGAGCGTGACCACGGGCCGACGCCCATCGGCAAGCCCATCTGGGACATCGCTAAGGGCAAGTGGCCCGTCTACGTCGCGGGCGGCGCCTGCTTCATCGACGTGCACGACGTGGTGCGCGGGCTTTGGCTTGCGATGGAGCGGGGCAAGCCAGGCGAGCAGTACTTGCTCGCTGGGGAGAACCTGACCAACCGCGAGTTCATGTCTCGCGTCGCTGCGTGCGCGGGAGTTTCGCAGCCGAAGCTGCGGGTGCCGCTGCCGGTGCTGAAGGCGGTGGGGGCTGCGGCTGAGTGGATGGCGGATCGGGTGACGCGCAAGGAGCCGGTGCTGACGCGCGGGATGACGGCCTTGATCGGGAAGTATCTGTACTTCGACGGCTGGAAGGCGCGCGAGGAGCTGGGGTTCGAGGCGGGGCCGTGTGCGCCGGCCATTCAGCGATCGGTCGAGTGGTTTCGCGCGCAGCGGGCGACGTAGTGGATCTGGTCACTGGGGCGACGGGGTTCATCGGACGGCATCTTGCGGCGCGGCTGTTGCGGGAGGGGCGCGAGGTGCGCGTGCTGTGTCGGAATGCCGCGCGGGTTGATCCCGGACTTTTAGGTTCCGGTTCGGGTTCGGGTTCGGGTTTTGGGTCTGGTTCGGGTTCAGGTTCTCGTTCGGGTTCGGGTTCGGGTTCGGGGGGCGTGGAGGTGGTGGTCGGGGATCTCAACGACCGCGATTCGCTCATTCGCGCGGCGGCCGGCGTTGACCGGGTTTTTCATTGCGCGGGGCAGGTTGCGGATTGGGGGCGCGCCGAGGAGTTCGAGGCTGCGAATGTCCGTGGGACGCAGTGGCTGCTCGAAGCGTCGCGCGGGGTGCGGCGGTTCATCCATTTGAGCTCCATTGCCGTCTTCGGCGTGCCGTCGCCGCCGTACTTCGACGATTCGTCGCCGTATGGGCCGGGAAAGGATCTCTATTCGCGGACCAAGATTGCCGGCGAGAAGCTCGTGCTCTCGCAACGCGACGTGGAAGTGGCGGTGCTGCGGCCGCCGGTCGTCTACGGCCCGCACGGCGCCTGGCTGGAAGAGCCTTTGCGGATGATTCAAAACGGCAAGATGTTCCTGCTCGGCGGCGGCCGCGGCACCTGCCACCCCTGCTACATCGAAAACCTCGTCGACGCGCTGCTCTTGGTCGCGGACCACCCGAAAGCCGCGGGGCAGGCGTACATTGTCGGCGACGGCCGGCCTTTGACGTTTCGCCAGTATTTCAACGAAGTCTCGCACATCGCAGGGAAGGGCGAGATCGAGCGCTCCATTCCGCTTCCAGTTGCGCGCGCGATGGCGACGGCTTTCGAAGCCGCCGCGCGGTTGACCGGAGCAACGTCGCGCCCGCTCCTGACCCATACCGCGATCGACATGGTGTGCACGCAAAGCCAGATGTCGATGGAGAAGATCCGCCGCGACCTCGGCTTCATCCCTCGCTACACGACAGCCGCTGCCATGAGCGAGCTTCGCGAGCGGTATCAGCATCGGCCAACAACCTGATTCCGGCGGCCCTACTTCTGATCGCCGGCTGCGTCGTCGGCCGCCTTCTGCAGCTGCTTCTCCAGATCGCGCGCCTTGTCGCGGACGTTGTCGAGCTCTTTGCGCGGAGCGGTGTGCGCGGAGCGGCCCGCGCCGCGGTCGAGCGCGTACTTCGCTGCAAACGCGACTGCCGCCAGCGCCAGAACCAGGACGAGAATCCTCATGGCTGCATCCTAGGCCGCCACCTTGACTGCGCGGCATCTTTTCGATGATGCTTGAGAATGAAAGCGACGGGGGAATCATGATCCGCAAAGCGATCTTCCTGGCACTGTTGGCCGCGGGCTGCGGAGCGACCGATCGATGTGCCGTGAACGTCACCGGCGCGACGAGCATTGCCACCTACCGTTGCAGCGTCGGCACGGATA
>DASXHM010000267.1:0-15613 GCA_036488495.1 Myxococcales bacterium
GGCGGAAGACACCGCATCAGAACCGGCCAGGCCCGACCGCGCGCTCGTGGGACATTCGGAGGTTGTACAAAAGCGCGCGAGAGCCGGCGGGGGGTACCCTCGCGCTGACGCGACTTCGAGCTTCGCCCGAAGTTCCGCGCCGCGCGAGACAGTCCGGGAGGGCGAAGCTTGTCGGAGCGACACGCGAGGGTGCCCCCCGCCGGCGACCCCCGTCCGGAATAGTCGAAAAAGCCTCCTCGAGCACGACCAGCACGTCGCCTGCCGAGACCGGCTGCGCCTCCTTGCAGCGGATCTCCTTGACCGTCCCGTCCTCGGGCGCCTCGACCGGCATCTCCATCTTCATGCTCTCCAAGATGACGAGCACGTCGCCGGACTTCACCCGGTCGCCGACCTTGGTTTCGATCTTCCAAACGGTGCCGGTGATGTGCGCGGGAACGTCCATGGTCTAGAGCCTCTCGAGAAAGTGGGTGTCGAGCTGGGCGCGGGCGAAGGCCGCGCTGCCGAGGATCTTCTGGTGCAGCGGAATGTTGGTCTTCACGCCTTCGACCTGGAACCGCGAGAGCGCCTGCGCGAGCTGCTGCGTCGCGGCCTCGCGCGTCTCCGCGTACGAGATGATCTTCGCCAGCAAGGAATCGTAGAAGGGCGTCACGGTGTCGCCCGCCTTGTAGCCGGAATCGATGCGGATGCCGCCGTGGAAGATGCCGTCCGCCGGCACGGGAGTGTCGAACCGCTTCACCGGCCCGGGCGAGGGAAAGAACTTCACCGGATCTTCCGCATTGATCCGGCACTCGATGGCATGTCCGCGCGTTGGGATGTCGCCGTGCCCGATCGGCAGCGGCTCTCCGGCGGCGACGCGGAGCTGAAGCTGCACGAGGTCGAGGCCGGTCGTCGCCTCCGTCACCGGGTGCTCGACTTGCAGGCGCGCGTTGAGCTCGATGAAGTAGACATTCCCCTCCGCGAGCAGGAACTCGCAGGTGCCGGCATTGGCGTAGCCCACCGCCTTCGCCGCCCGTAACCCGGCGTCGAGCAGTTTCTGCAAGAGCTGCGGATCGTTTGCGAACGCGGGAGCCGGAGCTTCCTCGACCACCTTCTGGTGGCGGCGTTGGATGGAGCACTCGCGCGCTCCCACCGCCAACGTCTTCTGGCCGTCGCCCAGAATCTGCACCTCCACGTGGCGCGGCAATTCGAAGTAGCGCTCGAGATAGACCGCGTCCTTCCCGAAGGAAGCGCGAGCGCGATCGGCGCAGGCTCGCAGGGCCTTGACCAGCTCCGCGTCGTCCCGTGCGACTTGCATGCCGATGCCGCCGCCACCCGCCGCCGCCTTGACCAGCAGTGGAAAGCCGACCGAAGCGGCCGCTGCCTTGGCCGAAGCCTCGTCGGAGACGTGGCCTTCGCTCCCCGGCACGACCGGCACGCCGGCATCGCGCATCACGGCGCGCGCCTGCGCCTTGTCCTTGAGCGAGCGCATGGCAGCCGGCGGCGGACCGATGAAGACGACGCCCGCGTCGGCGCACGCTTGCGCGAAGTCCGCCTGCTCGGAGAGAAAGCCGTAGCCGGGATGGATCGCTTCCGCGCCCGTCAGACGCGCCACTTCGATCACCTTGGCGCGGTCGAGATAGCTCTCGCGCGCAGGCGGTGGACCGAGACGCACCGCTTCGTCGCACGCCTGCACGTGCAGCGCGTTGACGTCGGCATCCGAGTAGACGGCGACGGTCTGGATGTTCATCGATCGGGCTGCGCGAGCGACGCGGCAGGCGATCTCTCCCCGGTTCGCGATCAAGATCTTGCGGAACAACTTCGTGCCTCCTGGCAAGGGGCGCGGAGCATACTCCAAGAAAAGTCGCTCGTGGCTCGTTGACGGTGCTCTCGCACGCAGCTTACTCTTGGGTCTCGAAGGGGGCTTCGTGGCCAGCAGGCGAAAAGTGCGTCGAGCGACTGCGGCCATCGTGGACCTCTCGTCCGTGCGCGCGCAGAAGAAGCGCGAGATGGCGGAGCGGCGCGTGCGTTCGGCCATGAGCGACAACCGCGCAGCGCTCACCCGGCTCTTCGCGAGCGGCCTCATCTTCACGCAAAAGGGCGCCCGCGCCGGCCGCGAGCTTCTCCTCGCCCACCAGGCGCTCTTGAAGATCGTCGACGTCTTCGCCCGGATGACCGAGACCTCCGCGCGCGACGACCAGGCGCTCAAAGTGCGCGCCGACGAAGTCTTCGGCAGCCTGGACGCGCAACTCGCGCGGACCGCCACGCTGACCCAGCGCACCGGCGACTTCCTCTCCGGCCGCCGCGGCGACTGACGCGGAATCGGCGGCGACGAACGGCGGGACAGATCGTACTGATGCGCGTCGTCGCCTTGCTGCTGCTCACCGCCTGCGATCTCGGCTATGGCGTGACCAGGAAATATCCAGCCGCGCGCGCATCGGAGGCGTGCCTGCGGGAGGCGCTCGACTCGACCCGCGAGATTGCGAAGGTCACCGACGCTCCGATGGGGCCCGGCGAACCGAGGTGGTTCTGGGTCGCGCGGATCGACTTCGCCGATCCGAACAACGCGCACGGCGCGGTCTACCGGCTCCACGACGACCTCTTCGTCTCGACCGGCTCGATGGGCACGACCAATTGCAACGCCGTCGCGCGCGGAATGGCGGTGATGGCCGAGCTCGAGCGGCGCATCCGCGAAACGTGCGGTCCCCTGCCCCCGGCCCAGGAGAAGCGAACGTACGTCAGCCAGTGCGGAACCCTGCGCGAAGACCCTCCGCCAGCACCGCGCTAGCGCTGCGCTTGCCACCCTGCGCGGCGCCGAGCAACATGCTGCTGCTCGCGGCAGGGGGGGAACATGACCAGCATGAGCCAGGCGCAGATTGGCGCGGACACGCCCATGGGCGCGAACCTCGTCGAAGGCGGAGCCACGTTCAAAGTCTGGGCGCCTTCGGCGAAGGCCGTCTATTTGAATGGGAACCTGGGCGGCGTCGCCGATTGGGAAAAGGATCACAGCGACAAGCTCCTCGTCAAAAATGCGAACGGCTATTGGACGGGCTTTGTCGCCGGGGCAGGCGACGGCGACGAATACAAATATTACGTCGTCGGCGAGGGCAGCTCGGGCTTCAAGCGCGATCCCTACGCGCGCGAGCTGACGAAGACGCCCAGCTTTCCCATCGACGTGAATTGCATCCTGCGCTCGCCGTCCGTCTACCCGTGGCACGACCGCGGGTTCGAGACGCCGGCCTTCAGCGACATGATCGTCTACCAGGTCTACGTCGGCACTTTCGCCTCGGCGCCGCCTGAGTACTCGACGTTTCTCGAGGTGATCGAACGAATCGAGTACCTCGCCGCGCTGGGCATCAACGCGCTGCAGCCCTTGCCGGTGACCGAGGCCGAGCAGCATCCGAACTTCGGCTATGGCGGAGCGGATTTCTTTTCGCCCGAGCCGCTCTTCGTCGTTTATGACAAAGGCCGCCTCGCGCAACACCTCACCACCGTCAATCGACTGCTCGCCGCGAAGGGTCAGCGCACGCTCACCGCGCAACAACTCGCGAGCGGGCCTGACCAACTGCGCGCGCTCGTGGACCTCTGCCACCTCTACGGAATCGCGGTGGTCTTCGACGTCGTCTACAACCACGGCGGCGGCTTCGAGGGCGACGACGAGTCGATCTACTTCTGGGACCGCCAATCGACCGCGGGCGGAAACAACGCCAGCCAGTACTTCATCGAGTCCGGCGACATGGGCCCGGGCGGCCTCGCGTTTGCGCTGTGGAAAGAAGAAGTGCGCGGGTTTCTCGTCGACAACGCGAAGTTCTGGCTGACGGAATTTCACGCCGACGGGCTGCGCTACGACGAGATCAGCCTCCTCCTCCAGAAGAACACCGGCAACGGCTGGCGCTTCTGCCAGGACCTGACCGGCACGGTTCGCTTCGTCCACGACCGCGCGCTGCAGAACGCGGAATACTGGCCGGGCGAATACTCCGCCTCGCGCGAGTCGATCGTGACCGGCGCCGGGTTCGATACGGTGCAGCACGATGCGCTGCGCCTCGCCATCGTCGGTGCAATCAAGGCAACGCCGTTCGGCGGTTCAATCGACATGGAAGCCATTGGCGGCGCGCTCAGGCCGCAGGACGTTCCCCAAGTCTGGAACGCAGTGCCGTGCGTCGAAAACCACGACACGGTCCACGAAGGCCGGGAACAGCGCATCCCGATCCTGGCCGACAGCAGTGACCCGGCGTCGTTCTATGCCCGGAGCCGCGCCAAGGTCGCGACCGGAATCCTGCTCGCCGCACCGGGCATTCCGCAGCTCTTCGTGGGGCAGGAATTCCTCGAGGCGAAGCAGTGGGCGGACGATCCGAAGAGCAGCAATCGGCCTTCGTGGGAGAAGCTCGACGCCGGCGACAAGCCGTACGTGGATCAGCTTCGTTTCACCCAGGACTTGATCCGCCTGCGTTGGAACGAGCCTGCCTTGCGGAGCGACAACTGCAACGCGTTCTACGCCTCGAATGCGGATCGGGTGCTGGCGTTCCACCGCTCTTGGAACGGCCGCGACATCGTGGTGGTCGCGAGCCTGAGCGACGCGCCCTTGTTCGGCTACCAGTTGGGGATGCCCCGCACGGGCCATTGGGCGGAGCTGTTCAACAGCGACGTCTACGACAACTGGGTCAACCCGCTGGCGGTGGGAAATGCGGCCGGCATCGAGGCCGACGGCGCGCCGATGCACGGTCTGCCCTGCTCCGCCGCCATCACCATCCCGCCCCGCGCCATCGTCCTCTTCAGCGCCGGCTGAGCGACGCGCACATGCACCCTCATCGCCGGACGTGGGCAGAGCGGGCGGAAGCTTGATCCTTGGCTGTTCGGGCTTGAAACCCGTGCTTGACCCCACCCGGCGCCGATCCGGATAGTCCGCGCCGTTCGACGCGAAAACCCCCAACAGGAGCATCGATGAATCGTCTCAGCGCATCCTGCGTCGCCGCGGCATTGTCTCTCGCCCCTGCGATGCCGGCTTCGGCATGGTCCGGGCCGCAGGTCAGCCTCGTGAACAAGAACGGCCGCAAGGTGATCCAGATCTGCGATCAGGGAGGAGCCTGCCAGACTTCGACCCCGTTCTTCCTCAACCTCAACACGCAGACCCAGGCGGTCGCCAACCGCGGCGACTGGTCCACCTTCCTCTACGAGGCGCGACTGCAGCTCAGCCATCTGCCGCCGGAGACGGGCATCGTCCCCATCCTGCAGGTCGACCTCCTCAGCACGAGCGACAGCTCGCTCGTGCAACTCGCCTCCGAGCTGAACCAGTTGAACCCGCGGCCGTACCTCTTCCCCCACTACTACTTGGAGGCCCCGGCCAATTCGTTCGAGGCGATGACCATGCAGAACGTGCAGGGCCAGGTCGTCCCCGACACCGGCTCGACGCATCCCTTTTCGCTGAGCACGGCGTGGATCCAGTTCCAACAGTCGGAGATCCAGCGGGTGCTGACGCGGCTCGATGGTCTCTATCCGCAGCGCATCGTCGGCGTGCACATCGGCTATGCCGATGGCGGCGAATGGTTCATGCGGCCGCTCGGCTGGGACGGCGTGAAGACCATGGACGAAGGCACTCCGGGCTTCTGCGCGCCGGGAGCGGCGTCCTGCAACATCTTTCCCTTCGTGAATGACTCGGCGACGCAACCCGGCCCCATCGGCCGGCAGGTCTTTTACTTGAGCGACTACTCGGCGACCACGACGGCGGGCTTCTGCGCCGGGACGTTGCTTCCGCTTCCGACGACGCTGCAGGCGAGCTGCCGCGCCGCCACCACCCTCGAGCGCAACAACGCGGCGCCCGGCCAGACCGGAACCGCCCTCGGCCGCGAACGCGGGGCCTTCCTCGACCCGGCTGACGTCAATTCGCTGCGCTCCGCCTACTACAATCGCTTCGTGTCCCAGGAGACGGTTGCCGCCATCACCGCCGTCGCCGCCACCGCGAAGACGCTCACCTCCAACTTCATCCTCACTTCGTCGTACTACGGCTACCTGAACAGCCTCGATCACGCGCTGCCCACCAGCGGTCACACCGCGGTCACCTCGCTCGAGGCGAGCAACTCCATCGACATCCTCGCCGGCCCTTACTCGTACGGGGTCGCGCGCTCGCTCGGAAATCCGTTCGATTCGCAGGGCGTCGGCGACTCGCCCAAGCTGCACGGGAAGCTGTGGTTCGACGAGGACGACACCCGCACCGTCTTCACCGAAGCCTCGGCAGGCTTCAAGACCATCCCCACCACCGACACGCAGGCGCAGGCGGTGTGGGACTCGATCCGGATCTTGCGCCGCAATCTGCTCAGCGCCGGCTTGCGCGGTCACGGCTCGTGGTTCGTCGACCTGACCGGCACCGGCTGGTACGGCACCCCGAGCAATCCGAGCGACTCCGACACGCTCTGGGCCAACCTCTGGTCGCCGTTCGTCGCCGTCAACAAGCTGCAGATGAGCGCGCCCAATCGCTTCAACCCGCAGGTGGCGGTGTTCACCGACGACCTGTCTGCCAACTACGTGGCCGGCTTCACGCCCGCCGGCGACAACACCTTCGGCTTCGCCACCGACGTCGCCGTCACGCTGAACGACACGCTCGCGCGGCTGGGCACGCCATACCGCAACTACCTCTTGAGCGACCTGTTGAGCTCGAACCTCGACCTGAGCTCGGTGAAGCTCGCCATTCTGCCGAACGCGTGGGCGTTGCCCGCCAACATCCGGTCTGCCGTCGACTCCAAGCTCCGCACGCCGGGGCGCACTCTCCTCTTCGTCTACGCCGCCGGCTACATCAACGGCGACGGCGCTGCCTCGGTCGGCAACATCGGCGCGTTCACGGGAATCAATACGATTGTCGGCTCCGGCACTCCCGGATTGAACGAGACCTTCAACGTCAACGGCACCGCGATCGCCGGCGGACCTGCCTATCCGCTCACGCCGTGGTTCAGCATCAACGACGGCACCGCGACGCAGCTTGCGACGTACAGCGTGGCCGGGGGCGTCTCGATGGCGCGCAAGACCATCGCGGTCGCTGGCGGCTCCTACACTTCGGTGCTGGCGGCGGCGCCCAGCCTCCCGCTGCAGATGCTGCGCAAGATCTCCGAGGACGCCGGCGTCTTCCACTTCGCCCCGGCCGGCGACATCGTCGAGGCCGCGGGCAACATGATGTTCCTCCACGCAGCCACCGACGGCTTCAAGACCATCACCTTCCCGCAGACGATGCCGCGCATCTTCGAGACGGCGCAGTACCCGTCCGACACCTTGATGTGCTCCAACTGCTCGTCGCTCGCGTCGCTGCCCTTCAATGCAGGGGACACGCGCGCGTTCCGCTTCACCTCGCCCCCCATCGGCAACTTCGAGCTGATCGCCGGCACTTCGACCATCCAGGGATGGGCCGCGGACATGGACGTGCCTTCGCAATCGCTCGCCGTGGACTTCTACATCAACGGCCCGTTCGGAGCGGGCGGCACGTTCTTCACCGAAGTGACGGCCTCCACCTCGCGCCCGGACGTGGCGACCGCGTTTGGCATTTCGGCGAACCACGGGTTCAACCAGGCGCTCCCGTCCTGCCCGCACGGCTCGACGCTCTACGCGTACGCGCTCGACCCGGAGTCGAACGGGGACGGCTCGGCATTCATCGGCTCGCACCCCTGCCCTTGACGTGAAAGAGCGTGGCCGGCTCGCATCCGATTGCGCGCCGGCCTCGCTCGCGGCTCATTTCTATCGACGACCAATCTGTCGCTCCTCGAGGATCGCTTCGAGCTCCGCGAGGGCTTCGAAGTCCTTTGGACGTACCGCAGCGCGCTTGACGTCGATCAACTTTTCCAAATCCAAGCAGCGCACCTGCTGCCCGAACGCTTCGATGACGGCGCTGTGCGTGAACAAGGCGTCGTATCCGCCGCCGCCGATGATTTCGCCGAGTAGATCGACGTTGCCAAGGTCGGTGACGAGAGTGAAGTTCAGCCCCCGCCATAGAGTTTCCTCACCCCAAAGAAACGGCAGTCCGGGAGGAGCCCCGCGCAGATACGGATGGAACGGCGCTAGAGCCGCCGCGATCCTGCGGATGTTCTCGCGCGTGCGTGAGTACACGATGTCGATGTCCTGCGTGACCCGCGGCGACCCATGCGCGGCAGCGGCCATGCCACGGACCAGGATGTAGTCAATGCCACCTTCCGCAAGGACAGGTAACAGCCTCGCAAGCTCGACGATCACGCGCGCTGTTTCTGGCCGGCGCGCCGCAACTCGGCCGCGAACCGCTGCGTCTCGACGAGATTACGCAAGCGCTGATCCGGCGTGAGCTTCAAATTCTCCCGAATCAAGCTGCGGTCGACGTCCTTCTTGTAGGCCTCGATCACTGGATCCTTCGGCAGCGGCTCCATGACAAGAGGATATCACCTGGGACGGCTACTCGCCGTTGCGCAGGAAGGTGGGGATGTCGAGCTCGTCTTCGCTCGCCCCCGTCATCTGCCGCAATTCGTCCCAGGAGATGTGGCGGACCGGGCGCTCCGACGGAGTGCGCGCGGGCGGAGGCGGCGGCGTGACGCGGGCCGGACCGGGCGACGCTTGCGCCGGCCGGATCTCCGGAGTGCGCGCAGAGCGTGCATGCGCCGCGTGCTCCTGCGCGTTCGGCAGCGCGAGCGAGCCTTGCGGCGGCGGTCGCACCACCCGCGTCGCGTCGGTGCGCTCGATGCGGCGCGCGTCCCGGGCGGCGAAGCCGGTGGCGATGACGGTGATCTTCAGCGCGTCGCCCATCTCGTCGTTGATGACGCTGCCGAAGATGATGTTGGCCTCGTCGTGCGCCGCCTCCTGGATGAGCGAGCAGGCGTGGTTGATCTCCGACAAGGTCATCGACGAGCTGGAGGTGATGTTGATGAGGATGCCGGTGGCGCCGTCGATCTGCACGTCTTCCAAGAGCGGGCTCTCGATGGCCGCCTTCGCCGCCTGCACCGCCCGCGCTTCACCCGACGCGAGACCCGTGCCCATCAGCGCGACCCCCATGTTGCTCATGATGGTGCGGACATCCGCGAAGTCCACGTTGATGAGTCCGGGGATGGTGATCAAATCCGAGATGCCCTGCACGGCATTCAAGAGGACCTCGTCGGCCTTCTTGAACGTGTCGAGGAGCGTCGTGCGCTCGTCGGTGACCGCGAGCAGCCGCTGGTTGGGAATGGTGATCAAGGTGTCGACGGCGTTCTTGAGCTCGCTGATGCCGTGCTCCGCCTGTTTCAGCCGCCGCTTGCCCTCGAACACGAACGGCTTGGTGACGACGCCCACCGTGAGCGCGCCGACGCTGCGCGCGAGATCGGCGATGACCGGCGCCCCGCCCGTCCCGGTGCCGCCACCCATTCCGGCGGTGACGAAGACCATGTCCGCGCCTTCGAGGGCGGCGAGGATGCGGTCCTTGTCCTCCAGCGCCGCCTGGCGGCCCATTTCCGGATTGGCGCCGGCGCCCAGGCCCTTCGTGACCTGCGCGCCGATCTGGATCTTGGTTTTGGCGCGGTTGTGCTGCAGCGCCTGGGCGTCGGTGTTGGCGCAGATGAAGTCGACGCCGGTGAGCCCGGCGAGGATCATCGTGTTGAGCGCGTTCCCGCCTCCTCCGCCGACGCCGATGACCTTGATCCTCGCGCCCAGATCCATCTCTTTTTCCATTGGCGTCTCCTAAAACAGCTCTTTGACCCATCCGAGGAAGCGTTCTTTGACCGAGGCGGGATCCGCCGAAAACGAACGGCCGCCTTCCTTGCCGTCGCGCGCGCCGTACAAGAGCAGGCCCACCGCGGTTGCGTATTGCGGGCTCGTCACCACGTCGGTGAGCCCGCCGATGCCGCGCGGCAATCCGCGCCGTACCGGAAGCTGCAGGACTTCTTCCGCGAGCTCCGGCATGCCGTGCAGGTTCGTCGAACCGCCGGTCAACACCACTCCGGAAGCGAGCAGGTCTTCCTGCCCGGCCTTCTGGATCTCGCGCTGCACGAGCTGAAACAGCTCTTCCACCCGCGGCTCGATGATCTCGCAGAGGATGCGCCGCGAGAGCACCCGCGCCGCGCGCCCACCGACCGACGGCACTTCGATGGTGTCGTCCTTGTCGATGCTGGCGCCCTGGGCGCTGCCGAACTTGACCTTGATCTTTTCCGCTTCCTGCATGGGTGTGCGCAGCCCCACGGCGATGTCGTTCGTCAGGTGGTTGCCGCCCAAGGGAATGACGGAAGTGTGTTGAATGGCGCCCGCCGAGAAGATGGCGACGTCGGTGGTGCCGCCGCCGATGTCCACCAGCGCCACTCCCAATTCCTTCTCTTCGTCCGCCAGCACCGCCTCCGCCGAAGCGAGAGGCTCGAGCACGATGTCCGCCACCGAGAGCCCGGTCTTGCCGCAGCACTTGATGATGTTCTGCGCCGAGGAGACCGCCGCGCTGACGATGTGGACCTTGGCCTCCAGCCGCACCCCGCTCATGCCGAGCGGCTCGCGGATGCCGTCCTGCTCGTCGATGATGTACTCCTGCGGCAGGACGTGGAGGATTTCGCGGTCCTGCGGAATGTTGATGGCCCGCGCCGCATCCAGGACGCGCTCGATGTCGCTCTGGCGGACTTCCTTGTCCTTCACTGCCACCACGCCCTGCGAATTGAAGCCGCGGATGTGCCCGCCGGCGATACCCGCATAGACCGCGCTGATCTCCGCGCCCGCCATCAATTCCGCCTCTTCGACGGCGCGGCGGATGGAAGCGACGGTGGCCTCGATGTTGATGACCACGCCCTTGCGAAGGCCTCGCGACGGGTGCGTGCCGATGCCGATGACGTCGATGCCTTCCGGGCTCCGCTCGCCGACGATGCAGCAGATCTTGGTGGTCCCGATGTCGAGCCCGACGATGATTTCACCCTTCTTCTGCGCCATGTGGCTACCTCTTCTCTGCCAGCGTGGCGGCGGCCTCGGAGGGCCTCGCCGGATTGTCTAAATCGATCTTGGTTGCGTGCTCTCCGCGCCGAGCGAGCAAGGAGCGCATCGAGGCGAGCCTGCGCAGCGAAAGCGGCCAATCCTTGGAACCGAGCCGCACTTCCTGGGTAGAGCCGCCGTCGCGAGCGAACACGGTCACCGCGTCCTCGTCCTCGAGCCGCAGCTCGGACAGGTCGGAGACGAGAAAGCCGGCCTCGCGCCAGGTGTCGAGGAAGTGCAGCGCGTGCAGGAGACGCAGCTCGCGGCTCGGGTCCACCAATGCGCCGCGCTCGCGCGAGAGGCCGCTGACGATGGGGAGGTCGAGACCGTCGGAAGGCGAGGCGCGCTTGAACAGCTTGCCCTGCTCGTCCAAGACGTAGAGGCCGCCCATCTGCACCAAAGCGGCCGGGCGATGCTCGACGACCGCGACCTCCAAAGACCCGGGCAGCTTGCGGGTGATGCGCGCGGCTAAAACCCACGGATGCGATTCGATGCCGTGCGCTGCGGCGAGAAGATCGGCGCGGATGAGGTTGTCGCCCACTTTCAGGCCACTCCTCGCCAGGAGCTCGCTCTCGGTCGCGTGGACGAGCCCGACGAACCGCACGTTGCGAAGGGCGAACACATCCGAAGTGGACGCGCTGCGGTAGCCGTAGAAGAGCGAAGCGCCGAACGCCGCGCTGACCAGCGCGGATGCGAGCGTGCGCAAAGTCGTGTTCAAGATGGCGCGGCCGCTCCGCCGATTCTCCTCCGCCCGCGCCCGGCGCGCCTGTGCGCCCTGCAAAGCCGTGAAGCTCATGCGCGCACCTCCACCTGGCGAAGCTCTGGCGGCAGCGGCGGATGGAAGCGGCCGATCAGCCGCACTTCCGGCTTCAGCTCGATGCCGGTGGCGCTGAACACCGCCTTGCGGGCGAGCGCGATCAACTCGACCACGTCCGCCGCCTTGGCGCTGCCGAGGTTGACGATGAAGTTGGCGTGCTTGTCGCTGATCTGCGCGCCGCCCTTCTGGAAGCCCTTCAGTCCGGCGCTCTCGATCAAGCGGCCGGCAAAGTTGCCCGACGGATTGACGAACACCGAGCCGGAATTGGGCTGGCTCAAGGGCTGCGTCGCGCGCCTTCGATCGACGTCGGCCTTGGCGATGCGCTGCTGCTCGAGCAGCTCCGCGTCCGAACCTCGGCGGACCTTGCAGCGCGCGCGCGTGACGACCGCGCCTTTGGGCAATTCGCAGTGGCGATACGACAGCCGCAGCTCGGCGGCTTCGATCCAGCGCAGCCCGCCCGGAGTTGCCACTTCCACCGCGAGCAGATGGTCGGCCATGCAACCGGAAGGAGTGCCGGCGTTCATCGCCACCATGCCGCCCACCGTGCCGGGAATGCCCGCCGCCCAGGCAACACCGACGCCGCGCTGCTCGCGCGAGAGCGAGAGAAAGCGCGCGATGGGAGCTCCGGCGCCGAGCGTCAGGACGACGTGGTCGCCCGCCTCTTCCACTTCCTCGGTGCAGAAATCCTGGGCGATGCGGATGACCGCGCCTTCGACGCCGCCGTCGCCGATGATGGTGTTGGCGCCGCCGCCGAGCACGATCCACGCCACTCCCTTGCTCGACAGGACGCGCAGGGTTTCAACCAACGCCGAAGGATCGCGCGGCTTCACCCAATAGCGCGCGCTCCCGCCCACGCGGACGCTGGTGCGCGCCGCGAGCGGCACGTTTTCCAGCACCTCGCCTTTGGCCGCTTTGCGCAAATCTTCCATCATGCGAGCAGCTCCAGGAGCTCTTCGCCTGCATGGGTGATGTCGCCGGCGCCGAGCGTCAGGACCAGGTCGCCTTCGCGAATGCGCTCTCGCAAGGTGCTCGCCAAAGCAGACCGCTCGGCGAAGACCGCGTCGCGGTGCCCGCAAGCTTTGACTGCCTCGTGCAGCCGCGCCCCGGAAATCCCCGGGATCGGATCTTCGCCGGCCGCGTAGATTTCGGTGAGCACCAGCGCGTCCGCGTCGTTGAAGGCGGTGGCGAAGTCGCCCATCAGGTCGCGGGTGCGGGTGTAGCGGTGCGGTTGAAAGGCGCAGACAATCCGCCGGTGCGGAAACGACGCGCGCGCGCCGGCCAGGGTGGCTTTGATCTCCGCCGGATGATGGCCGTAGTCGTCCACGACGGTGACGCCTTTGCGCTCGCCGCGGACGGTGAAGCGCCGCTGCACTCCCTGGAACTGTCCGAGCGCCTCGGCGGTGGTCGAAAAGGGAATGCCCAGCTCCTGCGCCACCGCGCAGCAGGCCAGCGCGTTCAGGACGTTGTGCGCGCCGACCATCCGCAGCGTGACTTCGCCGAGCGTCTGTCCGCGGTGCGAGACCACGAACTTCGACTCGAATGCCGCAAGCCGCACGTTGTCTGCCCGCCAGTCAGCCTGTGGAGACACGCCATAGGTGACATGCCGCTTTCCCAGCCGCGGGATCAGGTGCTGCACCACCGGATGATCGATGCACAACACCGCGAGGCCGTAGAACGGCACCCGATCGGCGAAGTCGACGAACGCCTGCTGCAGCGCCTCGACGGTGCCGTAGTAGTCGAGGTGCTCGGGATCGACGTTGGTGATGACCGCGATGGCAGGCGAAAGCCGCAAGAACGAGCCGTCGCTTTCGTCCGCCTCCACCACCATCAACTCGCCCTTGCCGAGCTTGGCGTTGGAGCCGAACGCGTTCAATTTGCCGCCCACCACCGCCGTCGGGTCGAGGCCTGCGTGCGCAACGACGGTGGCGATGAGCGACGTGGTGGTGGTCTTGCCGTGCGAGCCGGCGATGGCGACGCCTTCTTTCAGCCGCATCAGCTCCGCGAGCATCTCGGCGCGGGGGATCACCGGGATGCCGCGGTCGCGCGCTGCCACCACCTCCGGGTTCGTCTTGCGCACTGCGCTGGAGGTCACCACCACGTCGACGTCCGGGGCGACGTTCTCCGCCCGGTGGCCTTCGAGGATGACGCCGCCCAGCCCTTGCAGCCTCTTCGTGATGTCGCTGCCCTTCAGGTCGGAGCCGCTCACGCCGTAACCGAGGTTCAGGAGGAGCTCGGCAATGCCGCTCATCCCGATCCCGCCGATTCCGACGAAGTGGATCTTGACCTTCTTGCCGCGAAACACGTTTGACGCCTCCGACCTGACGAGCCCTTGCCAGCTTGACCGCGCGAATGTACTCGATTCGATCTACGATAATCAATAGCCGACCTTCACTGGAATCTACTTGCCAGCCTTCGGCAGGTGCCGCCCTTCCCGCAAGAGCCGCGTCCGGCACAACGAAACGCACACATCCGCTATCTCGCGGGCGGCTTCCGGCCTTCCCAACAGTCCCGAAGCGCGCGACATCCGGGCGAGCTGCGAGCGGTCTTTTTCGAGCGCGCCCAGCGTGTCCGCGAGCTTTTGCCCGGTCAGTTCCTTCTCCGGCAGAAGCTGCGCCGCGCCGGCCTGGACCATGCTTTTCGCGTTGACGGTCTGGTGGTCGTCGGCCGCGAAGGGGAACGGGACCAGGAGCGCCGGCTTCTTGCACACCGTCAGCTCGGCGATGGTGGTGGCTCCGGCGCGGCAGACGAGCAGGTCCGCGTCGGCATAGGCGCGCGGCATGTCGTCGATGAAGGCAACCGCTTTGGCTTCGAGGCCGTGCGCGGCCAGTTTTTCGTAGCGGGCGGAGATCTCCGGCTGGTCCTTGATGCCCGTCTGGTGGAGGACGTGCAGCCGGTTCCCGATCCGCGGCGCCAGGATCTCCAGCGCCTCCGCGACACGCAGGTTGAGCATGTGCGCGCCTTGCGAGCCGCCGGTGACGAAGATTGAAAGCCGCTCGCCGGGCGTCTTGGTGTGCAGGTAATTGTCGAGGAAGGCGCGGCGGATGGGGTTTCCAAGCAGGTGCGTCTTGCGGGGCGGAAAGCCTTTGCCCGCTTCGGGGAAGGCGGTGAACACGGCCCGGACGACGCGCCCGAGCGCGCGGTTGGTGAAGCCCGGCAGCGCGTTCTGCTCCTGGATGGCGGTGGCAATTCCGAGCAGCCAGGCGGCGACGACGACCGGGCCGCTGGAGTAGCCGCCGACGCCGACGACCACGTCCGGATCGAACTGGCGGAGGATCTTGATCGACTGGAAGAGTGACTTCGGAAGCCGCCACAAGCCTTTGATGGTGCCGACCAGGCCCTGCCGCTTCAGGGGACCGACGTCGATGATGCGCAAGGGATAGCCGGCCTTGGGGACCTCGCGCGCTTCGATGCCGCGGGCGCTGCCGACGAAGAGCACGTCGTTGCGCGGGTGGCGCGTCTTCACCTCTTCGCCCAGCGCGAGGCCGGGGAAGAGGTGGCCGCCGGTGCCGCCGCCCGCGACGAGGAGCCTCATCGCTGCGCTCCGACGCCGCGCTGCAAGAAGCCGCCGGGGCCGCCGCTGATGGAGAGCAAGATTCCGGCGGCGAGGCAGGAGGCGATGACGCTCGTCATCCCGTACGACAAGAACGGCAGCGCCATCCCTTTCGTCGGCAAGAGCGCGAGCGCCATGCCTGCGTTGACCAAGGCTTCCAACGCCACGAGCAAGGTGAGGCCGAGCGCGAGCCAACAGCCGAACGCATCCGGCGCCGCGTGTGCCGCCTTGATGCCACGCCAGACCACCACCCCGAAGAGGAGCAGCACCGCTGCGACCCCCGCGAAGCCCAGCTCCTCGCCGATGATGCTGAGAATGAAATCGGTGTGCGCGGCCGGCAGGAAGAAAAGCTT
>DASXHM010000278.1:0-6745 GCA_036488495.1 Myxococcales bacterium
GAGAGACACATGCCTTTTTGCTCCAGCTCCGCAAGTTTCCGCAGCGTCTGGCTGACGGAAAGACCCGCCTTTTCGGCGAGGTCGTCCACGTGGGACGGAGCGCGTTCGTGGAGCAGGCCGAGCAGCTTGTGGCCGGCTTCCGAGACGGTTCCGACCGCCCGCAGCGCATTGGATTGCCGCGCGGCCAGATCGGTTCTTTCCGGCCCGCCTGGAAGCCCTTTGTCCGCTTCACCGCGCAGTTCGTCGGGCACCGGCCAGTCGAGCAGCTCGAGCACGCGCGTCGCGGTCGGCACCGGGTCGGCCACGCCCAAGCGGATGAGCTCGTCCGGGCCGGCAGAGATGGGGTTGCCGGGCTGACCAGGGACCGCGAACACCCTGCGCCGCGCCACGACCGCCTGCTCGGCCGTGATCATCGCCCCCGAGCGCAGGGCCGCTCGCACCACCACCACCGCTTCCGACAGCCCGGCGATGGTGCGGTTGCGCCGGGGAAAGTTTCCCGGCCGAGGCTGGGTGCCCGGCGGGAACTCGCTCACCACCGCTCCGCCGCTCTTCGCCATCCGTTCGAACAAGCTGCGGTTCTCCGGCGGATAGACGACGTCGACGCCGCACCCGAGCACCGCCACCGACTGCTGCCCGTGCGAGGCGCCTTCATGCGCAGCCGAGTCGACGCCGCGCGCGCCGCCCGAGACCACCTGCACCGAAGCCTGTGAAAGCTGCTCGCCGAACCGGCGCGCGATCCGCAGGCCTTCCTCATCGGAATGGCGCGCTCCCACGATGGCCACCCGCCGCGCCTCTGCCGCCAGATGCCCGCGGACGTACAGAACGAGCGGCGGCTTGTCGAGCTGCGCGAGCCTCTGCGGATAGCGCGCGTCACCGAGGAGAAGGATGCGAGCGTCTGCTCGTCTCGCCTCCGCCAATGCCCAGCCGCCCAGCTCTTCGAGGTCGGGACTTCCAGCCAGGTATTCGCGCGTTGCGGCGTGCAGATTCAGATCGTCCGCGCGCTCGAGCAGCTCGCGCGGCCCCGCCTCGAAAGCCTTTTGCAGCGACGCGAACACTCGCTGCATCGCGTGCAAAGACGCGTTGCCGACGCCTGGAACGGCGTGGAGAGCGCAGGCGGCAAGAACGCCCGTCTCCGCGCTGGCAAAGCTTGCGCTGCTCTCGTTCATGCGCGGGCGGCTCTCGCACGCAAAGCCGCCGCCCGTCAACTGGAGCGGCGCGCGCAGGCCAACCGCGACCCGTCGAATTCAGCGGCTGCCGCCGGTGGTGCCGGAAGCCCGCATCTCCACCGCGTCGCCGGGCGAAAGCTCGCGCACGCTCTTCACCACCACCGCGGTGCTCACGTGCTCGCTCGTGTCGGTGACGAGCAGGAGCCCGACGTTTTCCTTGGGCACGTCGACCTTGGACGCCTGGGCGGCTTGCGAGCCGCCGCTCATCGACTTGGCCGACACCATCGACTCGTTCAGGCCGTCGCCCCGGCGCACCACCGCGAAGGTGTTGCCTTCCTGCACGCCGTCGGCGGAACCGCGATCGATGTAGACGAGGTTCGATTCGCCCAGCTCGGAGATCTCCTTGCCGGAGTCTCCGACGATGAACCCGTTCACGTCGGCTGCGTTCGCCCGCGGTGCCACCCGCTTCTCCTGCGCCACGTACGGACGCGCCAGATCGCCGCGCTCGATCTCCTCGAAGTTGCGTTCGATCTGGATGGTGCACTGGTGGCCGCGGATGCTCAGCACCTTGGCGATGCCGACCGTGCGGGTCTGATCGGCGAGCTTCTTGTGCGTGACCGGATCGACGATCTCGCCGGCCGGGCGGAAGAGGACGAGCTTTTCGCCAGGACGCACCGGCACCTCGCCCTTGAAGAGCACATAGGCGGTGTCGTACGGCGACAGCATCTGCTTCTCCTCGAACGACGCGTCGAGGGTGCCTGCGTTCTTCTTCTGTTCGGCGGAGACCAACCCACTCGCGCGCACCGAGACCACCGGCGGCGGGGAGAAGGCCAGCTTGCCGCTCACGCTCACCGAGTTGGCGGCGGACTTCGATTCGCGGCTGTTGCGGCGGACGACGTCCAGGTCCGCCGAATTGGAGAGGTTCACCGACACGCTCGGGTCCCCTTGCGGGACCGCAGCCTCGGTCTCGGGAGCGTTCTCTTGCGCCTGCGCGCTCTGCTGCTGGCCGCTCTCGACCTGCCCTGACGCCTGCGCGCCGCCTTCGCCGGGGACGATGCGGAGCTTGCCGCCCGGATAGATCCAGTGCGGGTTCTCGATGCCGGGGTTGAGGCTCCAGATCTTCGGCCAGTACCAGGGATTGGCGAGGAACTTCTGCGACAGATCCCAGAGCGTGTCGCCCTTCTGGATGGTGTACTCGTTGGGCGTTCCCGGCTGAGGCGCAGGCATCTGCAGATCGCCCGGCGGCTGCGGCCGCTGCGGCGCGTTCTCGGGCGGACCCTTCGGCGCCTCCTGCGCGGTCTGCGCCGTCTGTGCAAAGACGGGCAGCGCGATCGCCAAAGTCCCCGAAAGAGCCGCCCTGCGAATCCGCGCGATCGTCTTCGTCCGCATCGCTTGCCTCCTAGAAACGTTCCAACAGCCGGCGCGCCTGTTCTGCTTCGGCTGCGTCGGGATGGTCGTGCACGAGCTGTTCGAGCAAAGGCTTCGCTTCCGCGGAGCGCCCGAGGATGGAGAGGCAGCGGCCGCGTTCGAGCATCGCTTGCGGCACCGCGTCGCCTCCCGGGTAGTTCCGAGACACGCTCTCGAACAACGGCAAGGCGCCCTTGCAGTCGCCGCGGACTTCGCGCGCGAGTCCCGCGAGGGCGAGCGCGTTGTCGGCCGCGGAGTGGCGCGGGTTCTCGGCGGCGAACGCGAGGAAGTCGCGCTCGGCTTCGGCGTGCTGGCCGTCGTTCAATTCGTGCACGGCGTTGGCCCAGGCGCGGTCCGCCGCGAACTGCTTCGCGACGTCCTGATCGGCCTCCAGCCGATCCTCCGCGTCTTCGTCGGGCTCCTTCAATTCCACCGAGGCCGGGATGCGCGGCGCGCGCTCGGCCGAGCTCAGGCGATCGCCGCGGATGACGGGCCTTCGACCCTTGCCTTCGCCGAGCTTCACCGTTTTAAGCGCCGGGCGCGGCTCTTTCGCGGGCGCGGGCGCAACCGCGGGGACGGGCCGCTCTTGCGCACGGGCGGCGAGCGCCGCGATCTTCACTTCCAATTCCTCGATACGCCGCTGCTGCTGGCCGACCAGCGCCGACTGCGCGTCGAGCTGCGCGCGAAGCTCGCGGAGGGCGTCTACCGAAGGCTGCGGCTTCTGCACCGCGGCGCAGGCCGCGAGGGCGACAACGAACGGCAATGAAATGCGATGCAAAGGCAAGCGGCTCCGATGGGGGCGAATGCGCGAGCGCCATGATCTACGTCCCCACCCAGCTCTGTCAAAGAAACAGCACTATGATTGAGCGGGTGCGATGAAGGCCAAATGGCGACCCGTTCGCCCTTTGTCACGACGGTGGCTGAAAAAGGAGTTGGTGTCGCAGGAAGTGCACCCAGCCACCTGTTCGATGCGTTCGACACCCGCCTCGCGCAGCGCGGTTTCGATGCAGAAGCGCAGGTCGAGATGGCGCTCGCCTTCCACCGCTTCTTTGCCGAAGAGCGCGCGAAACTCGGCGGCAAGCTCCGGCGACACCTCGTAGCAGCAGCGGCCGATGCAGGGGCCGATGGCGGCGGCGATCTGGCGCGGAGGCACCTTCATCGCGGCGACCGTGCGCGCGGCGATGCGGAGCCTCGTCCCCTTCCAACCGGAGTGCGCCGCCGCGACCTTGCCGCCGCCGAAGAGAAGGATGGGTGCGCAGTCGGCCGCGCGCACGCCGACGGGGGCGCGCTCGCTGATCAGGGCGTCGGCGCCGTCTTCCTGCGCAACGCTCGCGGGGAGGATCTCGCGCAATCGATCATCGACGATGCGGTCTCCGTGGACCTGCTTCGCGGTGGCGATCTCGGCGTGCAGGCCAGCCGCTTCACGAAGGCGCGCAAGGTTGGTGGCGACCGCCTGCGGGTCGTCGCCGGCGGAAAAGCCCAGGTTCAAAGAGTCGTACGGAGGCAGCGAGACGCCTCCGGTGCGCAGCGAAAAACCGTGCGGCACGGAGGCGTCGTCGAGCAGCTTGGACTTGAGGTAGAGCACTCCTCGCGAGTCTAGCTCAGAGGTCGTGCAAGGACTCCTGGATCTCGCGCGCCGCCTGCTCTTCGGAGGTGCGGTCGATGGAGCGGCTCGCGTACTCCGGCAGTCGCTCGATGAGGACGATGCGTTCGCCGTGCGCGTCGCCGAGCACCTTGCCGTTCTCGTCGACGTCGGTCGCGCCTTCCAGCACCACGCGCCCGTTGGTGCGGCGCACCTTGTACAGGGTCCGGGGCCCGGCCCCGCTGGCCTCGCCCAGGTAGAACTTGTCGCCATCCACCTGCCAGGTGCAGGCGCGGTCGGAGATGCCCGGCTCTTCGCCGTCCACCGACACCGCCAACGCCAGCCGGCAGGCGCCGTTCTCGCCCAGCATCAGGGCGCCGCGCTCGGTCAGCAGGTGCTCGGCACCGCCTGCGTCGACGAGCTTGGTGCCGCCCTCGCTGATCTCCACCACCTGGTCGACGCCGTCGAGCTGGGCGCGCGATCGGATGGACTCCACTGCGTACTTGCCCGCCACGATGGACGGCCTCGGCCCCTCGTCGCGCTTGCTGTTCACGTGCGCACAGGCCATCAGCGCCAACGCCACCATCCCCGCCCCCAACCGAGTCCCCATGTGCCGCCCTCCCCGTCCTACCCCGGGGCGGGAAAGTGCAAGCGCGCTGCCAGCCGCTTCTGCAGGCGCCGGCCTGGCAGGTTGGGAAATCCTCTTCCGCGCAGCGGCATCGCGCAGCCTTCAGGAGAGCGCGCGGCGGGCCTTGAGCTGTTTGCGAACGAACCAAACGACGGCGGCGAGACCGATGACCACCAGCACCGCGTCGAAGCGGTGGAACCACGGCTTGAGCACGTCGATGTGCTGGCCGAGCTTCATTCCCACCCAGGCGAGGCCCAGACACCACGGGAGCGATCCGGCGAACGTATAGGCGATGAACTTCCCGATCGGCATCCGCGCCACGCCGGCGGGAAAGGCGATGAACGTGCGCACCACCGGAAGGAGCCGCGCCACGAACACCGTCACGTCGCCCCGCTGCGCGAAGAAGCGGTCTGCCCAGTCGAGGTGCTCCTTCGACAAGAGGATGTAGCGGCCGTAGCGCAGGATCAGCGCGCGGCCGCCGACGGCGCCGGCGTAGTACGCGGGGATGCTGCCGAGAACGCACCCGAGCGCGCCGGCGAAGGCGCAGCCGAGGAGCGTGAAGCGCGAGGGCACGAGGCTCCCCGCGAACGGCATGATCACTTCCGACGGCAAGGGGATGCACGCGCTCTCGATGCCCATCAGCCCGGCGATGCCGGCATAGCCCATCGCCGAGATGACGCCCTGGATCCACGCGCCGAGCTGCTCCAGGAGGTTCGCGATCACGGCAGCACCCGCAGCTTTCGCGGCGGCATCGCGACCGCGCTCTTCGGATAGAACACGTCGTCGTACGGCACCGAGCAGTCGGTCTCGCGCGGCTCCGGATACGCGTAGCGCTCGCCCAGGTAATTCCGGAAGATGGTTTCGTTTCCGCGGCGAGCAGCCACGTAGTCGGGCTGCAGCGTCACCTTGCCGCCGCCGCCGGGCAGGTCCACCGCCAGGTGCGGCACCGCGAGGCCGCTCGTGAACCCGCGCAAGTCGCGCAAGATCTCGACCCCCGCCTCGATGGGCGTACGCAGGTGCTCGAGCCCTTCCGCCACGTCCATCTGGTGCAGGTAGTACGGCCGCACCCGCATGGTCAGGCACTTCTGCATCAGGTCCTTGATCGCGACGGCGCTCGAATTGAGCCGCCGCATCAACACCGCCTGGTTCTCGACCGGGATGCCGTGATCGACGAGCCGCGCACAGGCAGCCCGGGCATCGCTCGTGATCTCTTTCGCGTGGTTGAAGTGAGTGACGACGAAGAGCGGGGCAAACTTGCGCAGCGCCTTTGCCAGCTCGTCGTCGACGCGCATCGGCAGGCAGACCGGAATGCGGGTCCCGATCCGGATGATCTCCACGTGGGGGACGGCGCGCACCTCTTGCAGAAGCTCGACCAGGCGGGGCGTCCCGAGCAGCAGCGGATCGCCGCCGGACACCAGCACGTCGCGCACTTCGGGATGGGCGCGCAGGTAGCCGACGGCCTCGGACAGCTCCTCGCGGGAGATGCCGCCTTCGTCGCCGCTGGTGATGCGCCTTCGGGTGCAGTGGCGGCAGTAGACCGAGCAGTGGTCGAGCGCGAGGAGGAGCACCCGGTCCGGATATTTGTGGACGATGGCGCGCACGGGGCGGTGCTTGTCCTCGCCGAGCGGATCGCGCAGCTCGCCCTCCGACACCTCCGCCTCCGCCCGCACCGGAATGGACTGCATCCGCACCGGGCAGAAGGGGTTCTTCGGGTCGATCAAGGACAGGTAGTACGGCGGGATTCCCAGCCGGAAGACGTCCTTGGTCGCCTCGCACCCGCGCCGCTCGTCCTCCGTCAGCTCGACGAACCGTTCCAATTGCGCGAGCGAGCGAACACTGTGCCGCTGCTGCCAGCGCCAGTCGTTCCACTGCGTGTCGGTGGCGTCGGGGAACAGCTCCTCGCGGCGGCTCTCCATGAGGGCGCGCACCATGGCTTAGGCCAGTCCTTCGGGTCAACCGCCG
>DASXHM010000390.1:0-16258 GCA_036488495.1 Myxococcales bacterium
TTCGGCGTCGGGCCGTTGCCTGGTTTGCTCGCCTCGATTGCGCTGATCAGCTACGTGCTCCTCTACACGCCGATGAAGCAGCGCAGCGCCACCGCGCTTTTGGTGGGCGCGTTGCCGGGCGCGATTCCGCCGCTGATCGGCTGGACTGCCGCCACCGAGCGGCTCGACCTGCCGGGCGTTCTGCTCTTCGCGGTGATGTTCCTCTGGCAGGTGCCGCACTTTTTGGCCATCACGCTCTTTCGCAAGGAAGAGTATGCGCGAGCGGGGCTGGTCGTGCAGCCGAACGAGCCGGGCGGGGAAGAGGCCGCGCGGGTCAACATCGTCCGCTACACGGTGGCGCTGGTCGCGGTGTCGCTGCTCTTCGTTCCCATCGGCTCCGGGCACGCGCTGTATCTTGCGGCGGCGCTGATCGCCGGCCTCGCCTTTCTCGGCTACGGAGTGCTCGGCCTGCGCCGCGGCGCCGGCGTCCACTGGGCTCGCACGCTCTTCGCGCTCTCACTCGTGTATCTGCCGGTCGTGTTCGGCGCGCTGATGATCGACCGGTAGTCGTGGCCGGCCGCTCCGTAGGAGTTGTCGAACAGCCAGCCGATTACCAACTTGCCAGCGGCGGGGGGATTCATGCGCCGTGCGATGATGGCGATGCTGCTGACGGCCTGCGCTGGCGGCTCATCGCCTGAAGCGACCATTCCGGAGGCCCCGCGGGTCGATGCTGGTGCCGCGCTTCCCGCCGACGCGGGCGCTGCGAGTGGCTCGGTCTCTACGGACCCGGACGCGGGGACGCTGGCCGAGGCCGACATCGCCCAAGCGACGATCCTCCGCCCGGACGGCGGCGCCCCGGGGGACTGCGAAGGGCTCCTGCCTGCCGCCCTTCCACCGGTGGTGGTCCACGTTGAGCCCATTTCGGAAGCATCCAACGAGGTGTGCGGGATTCCGCTCGCGAGCGGCGACGGGGCCGTCGCGTACCGGGCGAGCTATCGCCCGGGGTGGACGTTCCTCGACGCTTCGGGACAGGTGACGGGCCGCTTTGCCTTCTGGAGCGGAGACATCTTCGCCCAGGCCAAAGGGTTCATCGGCTATTCGGGGTCGTCGGTCTTGTCCATGGTCGCCGCCGCCGTCCTCGACAAGCAAGGCGGAGTCGCCTACTCACCGAACGTCCTCGCCACGACCGGGTTCTTCGCAGCCGACCCGAACGGCGGGCTGCTCGCGGTGGGCCAGCTCGCGCCCGGCGGCCCGGAGCCGGACGCCTCGACGCCGCTGTCAGCGCTGATGTTCGCGCGCGACGGCAGCATCCGCTGGGGGCCGGTCGCGCTCGGCACGTCCGCCCAGATCCGCAGCGTGGCGGTAGATTTGGCGGGGCGATCGCTCGTGCTCTTCGACGGCGCGCGGCTGTTCGGGCCTGGGTCCCTCGCCGGCGAATGGTTCGACGCGGCAGGGATTGGTTCCGAGCCATTCGTGGTGCTTGACGGCGGCGCCGACAAGCTCGGCTTCGCGCTCGCGCCCTTGCAGCCCGACGGACTTGCGCTGCAAAGCCTGCGCGCTCCGTTCGTCTTCGACGAGACAGTCGCGAGCGAATGGGTTTCGGTGCTGCCTTCCGGGAAGAACGCGACCGCGCCGGTGCCCGAGTGGCTCGCGCAGCGGCCGAACACCCGGATCGCGATCGCGCGCGGCGGTCGCGGCTACGCGGTCTTGCCCAACGCAGCGCACCTGGCGAAGTGCGACCAGCAGCTCGAGCTGGTCTCGCTCGAAGGGAGCTCCTGCGGCCGGATCGACTTTCCGCTCGACGATTTCGCCTGCGTCTCGCGGCCGCTGACGCTGGGCCTGGATGGCACCGTGATGCAGATGCTGCCGCCGGCGCGCGAGCCTTTCGACCCGGTGGGCAGCGCCGTCCGCGACTGCACGCTGCGGTACTGGCCGGCAGCGCTCAGGTAGCTGCGCCCGCCGCGCCGTCGTCGAACGCGTGACCCGGCTGCGGCGCTCCACGTCCGGCCTCGTCCCGACGCGGCCCTGCATGATTGAAGCCTGCGGCCAAAGATCGCGGAAGCCGCACACCGAGAGCGCTCCTGGGGAGCAGGAGCGGCAAGAGTATTGAGTCGCCTCCGCCGTCATGCTACGACGCCGCAGCCCGATGGATGCAACTTCGCCCGCTACCGCTACGCTCGCCATCTGGACCATCGCTCGCGCCGCCGCCGTCGCGGTCCTGGCCACGGAGGCGCTCTTCCTCTGGTCGCGCCGCCGCAACGCCGCCGCCGGCGCCGAGCGTCCCTCGCGCGTGTTCTGGGCGCTCACACCGGCCTTGATCCTCGCGGGACTCTGCTTCTGGTGCACCGCCTCCGTCTCGGCGCGCAGCGCGATCGGCCCCCGGCCTTCGCTAGCGCAGCTCGCCCGCTGAATCCAAAGGAAGCCGCATGGACGAAACAGTCTACGGTTGGTGGCTCCCGCCGGACGTATCGACACACGGCGCGAAGATCGACCAGCTCATCCTCATCCTGCACTGGTTCATGGCTTTGCTCTTCGTCGGATGGGGCATCTTCTTCATCTACTGCCTGATCAAGTATCGGCAGCGGCCGGGCCACAGCGCGGTCTACGCGCCCATCCACGCCATCGCCACCAAGTACATCGAGGGCGCGGTGGTGGTGGTCGAGGTGTTCCTGCTCTTCGGCCTGTCCACGCCGGTGTGGCTCGCCTACAAGAACAGCCCGCCGGACGACGCGAAGGCGCTCCACATCAAGCTCGTCGCCGAGCAGTTCGCCTGGAACCTGCAGTACCCGGGCAAGGACAAGAAGTTCGGCCGGACCGACGAAGGGCTGATCTCGGGCGACAACCCTCTTGGCGTCGATCCCGAGGACAAGGACGGCAAGGACGACATCATCACCGTCAACCAGCTTCACGTGCCGGTGCACACGCCGGTCATCGTCGAGGTCTCGTCCAAGGACGTCATCCACAGCTTCAACATCCCGGTCCTGCGCGTGAAGCAAGACACCATCCCCGGGCAGCGCATCCCGGTGTGGTTCGAGGCGACCAAGGCGGGCCACTACGAACTCGCCTGCGCGCAGCTCTGCGGCCTCGGCCACTACCGCATGCGCGCGGACGTCTTCATCGACACGCCGGAAGACTACGCCAAGTGGGAGTCGGAGAACGCGCCGCCGCCGCAGGAGGCGCCCGCCGCCGCCGCGCCCGAGAACGCGCCCGCCGGCAACAGTCCTGGCCCCGACACCCGTCCGCAGGATCACGGACCGTCCGAGCCGAAGAGCCCGCCGCTCGAACAACACAAGTAATCGCCCTTTGGAGACTCGATGAGCGTCGACACGCACGCGCACGCAACTGACAGCGCCCACGGGCACGGCCACGGCGATCACGGCCACGAGCTGCCGTTCTGGCGCAAGTACATCTTCTCGGTGGACCACAAGGTCATCGGCATCCAGTACGCCGTCACCGCGCTGGTGTTCCTCTTCTTCGGCTTCTGCCTGATGATGATGATGCGCTGGCAGCTCGCGTATCCGGGCCAGCCGCTGCCGGTCCTGGGCAAGCTCCTCGGCGAGAACAACATGCCGGGCGGGGTGATGGCCCCCGAGTTCTACAACCAGCTCGGCGCCATGCACGGCACCATCATGGTGTTCCTCGGCGTCGTGCCGCTGGCCGTCGGCGGCTTCGGCAACTTCGTGATGCCGCTGCAGATCGGCGCGCCCGACATGGCGTTCCCCCGGCTGAACCTCGCGAGCTACTGGATCTTCCTGCCCGGCTGCATCCTGATGATCGCGAGCTTCCTCGCTCCGGGAGGCGCTGCGCAGTCCGGATGGACCAGCTATCCGCCGCTCTCGGTCATCGCGCCGGCGGGGCAAACCTTCTGGCTGTTGTCGATGGTGTTGATCATCACGAGCTCGCTTCTCGGCTCGATCAACTTCATCGTCACCATCGTGCACATGCGTGCGAAGGGCCTGACCTTCTGGCGGCTGCCGTTCTTCGTGCACGCGCAGCTCGTCACCTCGTTTTTGCTCCTGCTCGCCTTCCCTCCGCTCGAGGCCGCCTCCGTCCTGCAGTTGATGGATCGCGTGGCGCACACCTCGTTCTTCCTCCCCAGCGGACTCGTCGTCTCCGGGGAGCAGCTCAAGGTCGCGGGCGGCGGCTCACCGCTCCTCTGGCAGCACCTGTTCTGGTTCCTCGCCCACCCGGAAGTGTACGTGCTGATCCTGCCGGCGATGGGAATCATCGCCGAGGTGATCGCGAACAACACGAGAAAGCCCCTCTGGGGCTATCGGCTCCTCGTCTACAGCGTCATCTTCCTCGGCTTCATGTCGTTCGTGGTCTGGGCGCATCACATGTTCATGACCGGCATGGGAACCACCATGTCGACGTTCTTCCAGACGACGACGATGATCATCTCCATCCCGTCGGTGATCATCCTCACCTGCTTCCTCATGTCGCTCTACGGCGGCAACATCCGCTTCACCACGCCGATGCTGTTCGCGACCGCGTTCTTGCCCATGTTCGCCATCGGCGGGTTGACCGGCCTGCCGCTCGGCCTGACCGCGAGCGACATCTACCTGCACGACACCTTCTACGTCATCGGCCATTTCCATTACGTGGTCGCGCCGGGAACGCTCTTCGCGTTGTTTGCCGGCATTTATTATTGGTATCCGAAGGCGACCGGCCGGCAGATGAGCCCGCTCTTGGGCAAGCTGCACTTCTGGTTCAGCTTCGTCTTCATCAACTTCGTCTTCATGCCGATGTTCTTCCAGGGCATGGCCGGCCTTTCCCGCCGCCTCTACGACCCGACCGTGTACGCGCACGGCCGCGGCGTGCAGGCGTTGAACGTCGTCATCTCCTGGGGCGCCTGGGGCCTGGGCCTTTCCCAGCTCATCTTCATCGTCAATTTCTTCATGAGCTTAAAGACGGGCGAGAAGGTGGCGGAGAACCCGTGGCACTCGACCACGCTCGAGTGGGCCGCGCCGTCTCCTCCGGGACACGGAAACTTCCTCACCGAGCCGGTCGTGTACCGCGAGCCGTACGAGTACAGCGTGCCGGGCCATGCCAACGACTACTCGCCGCAGTTCGTGGCGGAGGGCTGATCAGTGTCGGACACCGCGATTCCCTACATGGTGAAGCCGAATCCCGTCACCGGGATTCCCAACGGCAAATTCGCCATCTGGCTGTTCTTGGCGAGCGAAGTGATGCTCTTCGGAGCGCTCTTCTCCTCGTACGTCCTGATCCGCACCGGCGCGCCGCATTGGCCGCCAGAAGGCGGGCTGACGAGCGATCTGGTCAGCGTTCCCCTCGGCACCCTGAACACGCTGGTGCTCATCACCAGCTCCATCACCATCGTGCTCTCTTGGGCTTCCTGCAAACTGCGGAACCTCAAGATGTTCAAGGTGTGGATGGCCATCACCATCCTCCTCGCCTGCGCCTTCTTGGTGGTGAAGTACTTCGAGTGGATGCACAAGTTCGAGCTCGGCCACTTCCCGTCGCACGACAACTATTTCGCGATCTACTTCGTGCTGACCGGGCTGCACGGGCTGCACATCGTCGGCGGCATCGTGGTGAACCTGTACCTGCTCACCATCGGCGCGCGGATGTGGAACAAGGATCCGGAGCACTTCACCAACCGGGTGGAGAATGCCGGCCTCTACTGGCACTTCGTCGACCTGGTGTGGATCTTCCTCTTTCCCTCGCTGTACCTCCTCTGAGGAGCGTCATGGACCAGCACGCGCACGCTTCCGACGCCGCTCACGCATCTGCGGCCCACGACCACGAGAGCCCGGAGGAGTTCAAGAAGCACCTGCGCTCGTACTACGTGGTGTTCGTGGCGCTGTTGTGCCTGACCGCCATCACGGTCGGCGTCGCCTATCTCAAGCTCGAGCGGCCGATCGCCATCGCGCTGGCGCTGGTCATTGCCTCCATCAAGGCGGGACTCGTCGCCGCGGTGTTCATGCACCTCATCTCGGAGAAGAAGGTGATCTTCGCGGTGCTGGGGCTGACGGCGCTGTTCTTCGCGCTGGTCCTGGCGTTGCCCTCGCTGACGGTGTACGAGCACCGGCATCTGATCACCGCCGGCGGGTAGCAGATGTCGCTCAAGGCGTTCCACGTCTTCTTCGTCGTCATCTCTACGGTGTGCGCGCTCGGGTTCGGAGCGTGGTCGATCCTCGACTACCAGCGGACCGGAAGCACGGGGACGCTCGTGCTTGGCATCGCGGGGTTCGTCGCGGCGGGCGCGCTGGTCTGGTACGGCTTCTGGTTCTTGCGCAAGCTCAAGGACGTGAGGTTTCTATGATGGCGCTCGTCATCACGGTCGTCGCAAGAACGTCGCTCCTGGCCTGCCCGATGTGCTTCGGGGCCGCGGATTCGGGGCAGGTGCAGGCGGCGAAGATCGGCATCCTGGTGCTGCTTGGGTGCATCGTGCCGATCCTGCTCGCCATCGCCTTCACGGCGCGGAGCTGGGCGAAGCGCGCGCGCGAGCTAGAGCGCGCGGAAGAGCAGTCGGCTGCGAGGTTGCCGCAAGCGACCGCGCCGCGAACCGCCTAGGGCTGCGGCAGGGCGGCGGACAGCGCCCTTCTTGAAAGGCTTCTTCGAGCATGGATAGCCTGCCGTCGAATCTCGAGCTCGATTACGAGACGATGCGGCGGATGGGCCATCGCGTGGCCGACGCGGTGGCGCAGCACCTCGCCACCTTGCGCGAGCAGCCCGCGCAGTCGAGCCTGACCCGGGCCGAGGCGGAGCGCACCATCCGCCGGCCTGCGCCGGAGAGCGGCGCCGAGCTCGAGTCGCTGCTGCGCTTTCTCGACCAGCGCGTCTTTCCCTTCCATGCGCGCGAGCCGCACCCGCATTTCATGGGGTACATCCCGAGCTCGCCGACCTTTCCCGCGGTGCTCGGCGACTGGCTCGCGACCGGCTACAACTTCTTCGCCGGCGTCTGGTCGGTCGCGTCGGGGCCGAACGAGATTGAGCTCGTGGTCCTGGATTGGTTTCGGGAGTGGCTGGGAATGCCGCAGGGGACGAGCGGCCTGCTCACCTCGGGCGGCTCCTCGGCCACCATGACGGCGGTGGTGGCCGCGCGCTGCGCCGCCGACTCGGAAGGCTCGCAGGTGGCGAGGCTTGCGCTCTATACCTCCGAACAGGCGCATTCGTCGGTGCAGCGGGCGGCGTGGATTGCCGGCATCCGCCGCGCGAACGTGCGCGCCGTCGAGACCGATGCCGAATATCGGATGAGCGCATCCGCGCTCTCGGCAGCGGTCGCGGCGGATCGGGCGGCGGGGCTGATTCCCTTCCTGGTGGTGGCGAGCGCGGGCACGACCAACACCGGCGCCATCGACCCTCTGCCGGAGATTGCCGGGTTCTGCGAGCGCGAGCGGCTGTGGATGCACGTGGACGCGGCGTTCGGCGGGTTCAGTGCGCTGACCAAGGCGGGCGCTGAGGCCTTGCGCGGCATCGAGCGCGCCGACACCGTCACCCTCGACCCGCACAAGTGGCTGTTCGTGCCGTTCGAATGCGGATGCCTGCTCGCGCGTGAGCCGCGCAAGCTCGAAGAGGCGTTCAGCGTGCATCCCGAATATCTGACCGATGTGCGGGCGCGCGAGCACGAGGTGAACTTCGCCGACCTGGGCGAGCAGCTCACCCGCTCGTCGCACGCGCTGAAGGTGTGGATGTCGGTGAGCTACTTCGGCGTGGCGGCGCTGCGCGAGGCCATCCTTGCCGGCATCCGCCGCGCCGAGCACGCCGAGCGGGTTTTGCGCGGCCGGGACGACTTCGAGATCCTCTCGCCCGCGCAGCTCGGCATCGTCTGCTTCAGGGCGCGGCCTTCCGGTGTCGCCGAGGGCGCGCAGCTCGACGCGCTCAACGAGCGCATCAACGCGCGGGTGAATGCGACCGGGCGGTTTCTCATCTCCTCGACCAGGCTGCGCGGCCGGTTCTCGCTGCGGTTGTGCACGCAGGTGCACCGCATGACCGAGGCCGACATCGACGAGGTGTTGGCGGCCATCTTCGAAGCGCTGCGCGACGACGCCGGCAGGGGCTGAGCCCGGCGCTCCGCGTCCGAGCTGGGCAGGGCCTGCTTGACACCAGTCTCATTTCCGAGACTATTCTCGGAAATGAGAATTGTTGCCGCGTCCACCTACGAAGCAGTCCTCCATCCGGACCGGCTGCGCATCCTGATGGAGTTCGCCGGAGGCGGTGGACGGACCGCAGCCGACCTGCAAGCCGGGCTTCGCGACGTTTCCGCCGCCACCCTCTACCGCCACCTCGCGATGTTGAGCGCAGCCGGCGTCCTCTCCGTCCGCGCGACGCGCCGGGTGCGTGGCGCCGAGGAGAAGACTTACGACCTGGCCGTGTCGCCGTTGCTCTCGATGAAGGAAGTGGGCCGGGAGCCGGCGCTCTTCCTCAAGGTGGTGACGACCTTTGCGGCGCTGCTCCTCGGCGACTTCAACCGGTACGCGCGGCGGATGGGGCGACGCAAGCTCGACCCGCTCCTGCGCGCGTACGCGCTCGACCTGACCGACGCGGAGTTTCGCGAGCTCAGCGGGGCGCTGACGGACGTTTTCGCGCGCGCAGCCGGCAAAGTCGGTGGCCAGGATGCTCGAGGTGCTTCCGGCAAGACCAAGGGACGCAGGCGACGGCGCTTTTATCTGGGCGCGCTCCCGGAGGTGGAATCGCCATGACCACAGCGTCGCTGCCGCCGCTGATTCCGCGAGAGGTGCTGCTCGGCAACCCTGCTCGCAGCTCGCCGCGGCTCTCCCCGGACGGGAAGAAGCTCGTCTATCTGGCGCCGCACGCGGGCAAGCTGAGCGTCTGGGCAGGCACCATCGGCGCGGACGACGATCGCCTGATCGCGCACGACCCTTTGCGCCCCATTCCCTGGGTCGCCTTCCGCGGCGATGGTCAGCACGTCATCTATGTGCAGGATCGCGCGGGCGACGAGAACTACCACCTCTTCCAGGTGGCGCTCTCGAGCGGAGAAACGCGAGAGCTGACGCCCGGCGAGAAGGTGCGGGCGATGCCGCTCGCGCTCGATCCGCGCTTTCCCGATCAATTGCTGTTCACCTCGAATGCGCGCGATGCACGCTTCTTCGATGTCTGGCGGATGGACCTGAAAACGCAGCAGGCCTCGCTCGACACCGAGAACCCCGGCGACGTCATCGGCTGGAAGAACGACCATGCCTTCGTCGTGCGCGCCGCGGTTGCACGCTCCAGCGGAGGGTCCGTCTTGAGGGTCCGCGACACCGCCGCGGAGCCGTGGCGAGAGCTGGCCCGATTTTCGAGCGACGACGCGGAGCCGCGCTTGATCGGGTTCTCGCCCGACGGCCGGGCCCTGGACGTGGTCACTTCGGCGTCCGCGAATGCCGCGCGGCTCGTGCGCTACGACCTGCGCAGCGCCTCGACGTCGGTGCTGCTCGAGGACGCGACGTACGACGTGGCCGATGTCTACGTCGATCCAGGCACCCATGCGCCCGCAGCCGCGGCGGTGCTGCGCGATCGGCTCGCGTGGACCGCGCTCGACCCGGCATTTGCGGCGGACCTGGCCGCGATTGAGACGGGCGGCGACTTCGCGATTGCGGACGCATCGGCCGACGGCCGGCGCCTGTTGATCCGCGAGCAGCGCGATGTTGCGCCCGACGCGTACGTCCTCTACGACCGCGATGCCGGCCGGGCGGTGCCGCTCTTCGACAGCCAGCCGGCGCTGAAAGCCGCGCCGCTCGCCGCGATGCAGCCGGTTTCGTTCCCCGCGCGCGACGGACTCACCCTGCACGGGTATCTGACGCTGCCGAAGGGCGTCGAGCCGCGGCGGCTGCCGACGGTGCTGTTCGTCCACGGCGGGCCCTGGCACCGCGACCGCTGGGGATTCAGCCCGGACGTGCAGTGGCTCGCCAACCGCGGCTATGCGGTGTTGCAGATCAACTTTCGCGGCTCGACCGGGTACGGAAAGGCCTTCCGCGTCGCCGGCGATCGGCAATGGGCGGGCAGCATGCGCACCGATCTGCTCGACGCCCGGGACTGGGCCATCGCCGAAGGCATCGCCGACCCGGCGCGTTTCGGAATCTTCGGCGGCAGTTATGGCGGCTACGCGGTGCTGACGGCGCTGGCCTTCACGCCGGACGCGTTCACCTGCGGCATCGACGTGGTCGGGCCTTCCAACCTGACCACGTTCCTGGAATCGATCCCGCCCTATTGGGAGACGATGCGGCAGATGCTCCACCAGCGCATCGGCGAGGACGCAGAGTTCTTGCGCGCGCAGTCGCCGCTGTTTCGTGCAGCGCAGATCCGCACGCCGTTGCTGGTCGTGCAGGGTGCGAACGACCCGCGGGTGCCGCAGCGCGAGAGCGATCAGATGGTCGAAGTGTTGCGCTCGAACGGCATCCCGGTCACGTACGTCGTCTTCGAGAATGAAGGCCACGGCTTCGCCGACCCGCTGAACGCGCGCCGGTTCAGCGCTGTCGCCGAAGCGTTCCTGCAGGAGCATTTGGGCGGCCGGCTCGAGCCGGCGCATGAAGACGAGCAGATCGCGCCGTTCCTGCGCTGAGGCCGCCAGGCTTCGCAGACCCCACTGCGCTGACGCCGCCCGGCTTTGGCGCGCTCAGTGCTGCGGCTTTTCGGCGGTGACGATCTTGGTCAAGAAGGCGTGCTTTTCGCCAGTGACGCGCAACCCCAGTTCGCTCACGTTCGCCTTCAGATTCCCGCGCAGGTAGCCCGGGTAATACGGCTCGTGGAAGCGCGCCGGAAAGGCGAGCAGCTCGCGCTCCAACTCCGGAGCGTCGGAGAGCTGGAGGCTGTCGCCGATGACGAAGAGCCCGCCCGGCCGCAGCACCCGCACCATCTCCGCCAGCACCCGATCGCGCACATCCGACGGGACTTCGTGGAGCAGGTAGAGGTTCGTGACCGCATCGAACGACGCGTCGAGAAAGGGTAGCTTCTCGGCGTTGTCGCAGAGGAGGGAGACGTCCAGATCGCGCGGCAGCACTTCGCGGGCGCGAGCAATGTAGTGCGGCGACAGGTCGACCCCGAAGAGCCGCGCCTCCGCCGGCAGGGCAGCGCCGACCATCCGCAAGAGGTGGCCGGTGCCGCAGGCGACGTCCAGCACCCGGATCGGCTGCTTGCGCGAGGCGCCCTGCGCGCGGGCGAAGTGGACGATGGGCGGAACGAGCCGCCTGCGCATCACGTCCGCGGTGCCGCCGAAGAGCAATTCCACCTGCAGGTCGTAGAGCGCGGCGCTGGTATGGCCGAGATAGCCTTCGCTCTGATAATGGAAATTGCGCGCGTAATAGCGCGGATATCGTTCGGGCGCGGCGTCCTCCGGCAAATCCTCGAAGTCCTCGTTGACGATGCGCGTGCGGGTGCGCGGCAGGTCGGCGAGCAGCCGGGGAAAGGCTTGCGCGTATTCTCGCCAGGGGAGCGCCTCCGAGGCGGTCAAGCCGTCGTGGGCGTCCTGCCAGTCCTCCTCGAAGAGCTGCTCGAGCCTGCGGCGAAGCGACGCCAGCGCGGCGGGGTTCGGCCGGTCCTGCCAGCGCAAGAGCAGCCGCGAATAGGTGGTGTAGGCCATGCGCACCGCCGCGGCGCGCGCGAGGCCGCCGTGGACGTGCATCTGCCGCGAGAGCTGGTCGACCAGTTCCATGCGCGTCTATCCTTGCGGGCGGGCGGCGGTTGCGCAACGGTTCTCGCCGCGATGGTTCCGCTCACGAAAGTCGCGCCCGGCGATCAATTCGAGCCGATCGAGCTCGCGCAGGGCGAAAAGGTGTTCGTGCTCACCGGCGCCGGCATCAGCGCCGAGAGCGGGGTGAGAACCTTTCGAGATGCGAACGGCCTCTGGGAAGAACATCGGGTGGAGGACGTGGCGACGCCGGAGGCGTTCGTGCGCGACCCGCGACTCGTCTGGCGCTTCTATTCCGAACGGCGAAGGCAGCTCGCGGAGGTGAAGCCGAACCCGGCGCACCGGGCGCTCGCCGAGCACCCCGAGTTCTTCCTCTGCACGCAGAACGTCGATCCTCTCCACGAGCGCGCCGGTTCGAAAGAGGTGCTGCACATGCACGGCGAGCTCGCGAAGACCCGCTGCAGCGACTGCGATCGCGCGCCGTTCGAGGATGCGCAAGGCTTCTACTTCGACCAACTGCCGCGCTGCGAGTGCGGCGGACTTCTGCGCCCGCACGTGGTCTGGTTCGGCGAGATGCCGCTCGGGATGCGCGAGATCTACCAGGCGCTCGACGAGTGCGATCTGTTCGTCACCGTCGGCAGCTCGGGGGCGGTCTATCCGGCTGCGGGCTTCGTCTCGCACCTGCGCAACGTCAAGAACCGCCACGGCCGCTACGCGCGCTGCATCTACGTCGGGCTGGAAAAGCCGGACAACGCGCACTCGTTCGACGAATGCCGGCTGGGCAAGGCGGGCGCGCTGTTGCCGGGGCTCTTCAGTCGTCCGCGCGATCCGCGTTGACGTGCGGTTCCCCGTCGTCGCCGAGACCCACGGACAGCTCGAGCGGGCGGCAGCAGACCGAGCAGTCTTCGACGTAGCGCTGCGCCGGGCCGCCGCCCTCATCGACCCAGACCGAAATGGTTTCGCCGCAGTAGGGGCAGGTGATCTCGGCTTCCACGGGCGTAGAGTAACGCCATGCTCACCGGCGTCTACGATCGAGTGGTTTTGGCGTTGAATGCGCGCAAGCTCGTCCAGGAGCGGATGCGCGGGAAGCCGGACCTGATCCTCGGCCTCGGCAAGGTGGCGGCCGAGATGTGCCCGCCCGAGCTGACCTCACGCGCCGTGCTGGTGGTGCCGAAAGACGCGCCCGACGTTCCGGGAGCGCGGGCGTTGCGCGGAGGGCATCCCTTGCCGGACGAGGGGTCGGTGGCGGCCGGCGAAGAGCTTCTGCGGGTCGCTTCGCAGGCACGCGGGGAGGTGCTGCTGCTCATCTCCGGCGGCGGATCGGCGCTGGCGGAGGCGCCGCGGCCGGGCGTGGATCTGGCGTTGCTTCGGACCGTGAACGATCTCTTGCTGCGGAGCGGGGCGACCATCGAGGAGATGAACGTCATCCGCGCCCACATCTCGCGGCTCAAGGGTGGCGGCCTCGCCAAGGCGCTGCACGCCGCGGGAGTGCGAACGGCCCGCGCGCTCGTCGCGGTCGACGTTCCCATCGGCGGCTTTCCGGCGGTCGCGAGCGGGCCAGCCACCGCCGACCCATCCACTTGCGACGACGCGCGCAGGCTGGCGGCGAAATACGGGCTGCCGGAGCTGCCATTCGTGGAGACGCTGAAGAAGGGCAGCCCGGACGACTTCGTCGAGCACGAGGCGATCTGCGATCTGCGCTCACCCGCGCTTCAGGCGGCGAAGGAGGGATTCAAGCTGCTCGACTCGCCGGTGACGGGGACGGTGGACGAGTTCGTGGCGAGGCTCGCCGCGCTTCCGGCCGGCTCGTACGCCGCGAGTGGCGAGCTGACCCAGAAGGTGCCGAAGGACGCGCCGCCGGGAGGCCGCGATCAGCACCTCGCGCTGCTCATGGCGCAGAAGCTGCGCGGCAAGCGGGGCGCCGCATTTCTGGCGGCAGGCACCGACGGCCGCGACGGCCCGACCGACGCCGCGGGGGCACACGTCACCGGCGAGACTTGGGACGAAGCCGAGCGGCGCGGTCTCAATCCCGCGCGTGCGCTGGCCGAGTTCGACGCGGGCCGCATCCTGCAGGCGCTCTCCGCCATCGTCCCTTCGCGGCACACCGGCGCACATGCGGGCGATTTGTTCCTCTTGCGAACATGACGAACGGCGCGCCTTCGCGCTGGCTGCCGCCACGAGGCAAGCTCGCCGCTTTCAACCGGAGGCCGCATGCGTTCCCTCTTCGCCGTCGTGCTCCTCGTCGCAGCGCCAGCCTTCGCCCAAGGCTATTCGCGGCCGTACTCCGAATGGGATCGGCGTCCGCTGGAAGGCATCTATCTCGGCATCGCAGGCGGCGGGCAGCTCATGATCGCCTCCGACGACCAGGGCTTCAGCGACAACGCCTTCGGCTACGACGGCGAGCTGCGGCTCGGCTACAGCTTCGGCGTGCCGTTCGCGCTCTACGCCTCGGCGTCGTTCGACGGCGCGAACTTTGGAAACGGCTTCAGCGACGCGTTTTTGCGCACCGAGATGTTCGCGGTGTTCCTGCAGTACCACCTCTACGCGCGGCCGGATTTGATGGTCTACGTGCGTGGCGGACTGGGCGTCGGCGTTTCCGCCGATGTGACCTTCGACGGATCGAGCGCGGCGGGCATCGCCGGACAAGGCGGCCTGGGTTTCGAATTCCGAGTCGCGCAGCGGCTCTATCTCGCGCCGGAGTTCTTTTACAAGAACATGAACCTGAACGGCGGCTCCGGCGGCGGCGCGGACGTGCAGATGCTCGGCGTGCAACTCGGGCTCATCTATTACTGATGCTCACCGGTTGCTGAGCTGGTTCATGTGCTTCTTCAGCGCAACGGTCGAGCGCGCGTCGAGCGGCACGTGGCGGGCCGTTGCGCGGCCTCGCACGATGTCGATGATTCCGACGCTGACCGGATAGTCGAAGCGGCGCGGGCCCGCGCTGGCCGGATTGAAGTAATGGACGGGGCCGATGCGCTCGTCGTGCGGCAGGTGGCTGTGGCCGAACAACACCACGTCGGCCGGGTCGTCCGCGAGCGCGTCCAGTACCTCGCGGCGCGGCTTCTGCGGGCGGTCGAGGATGTGGGTGATGAAGAACCGCACGCCGCCCAACTCGATGCGGGCGGTCTCGCCAGCCTCGCCGCAGCGGAAGCCGTCGATGTTGCCGGCGCAGGCAGTCACAGGAGCGATGGCACGCAATTCGATGAGCACGTCCTCGCCGCCGATGTCGCCGGCGTGGAGGAGGTGGTCGACGCCCTGAAAAGCCTCGAAGACCTCCGGCCGGACGAGCCCGTGCGTGTCGGAGATGACGCCTACGCGCATGCTTGCAGTATAAGGCGCGGCCATGCTGCTCGTCCCGACCTCGCCTCGATGGACCGCGCTGGCGGTCGAGCGCTTCGACGAGGTGCTGGTCGACCACGCGCACTGCGAGAAGAAGGCCGTGGCGCACGCGCTCTCGATGCTGGCGGCGTTTCCGCGCGAGCCCGGGCTGCCGCGCGCGATGGCGCGGCTGGCGCGGGAGGAGGCCGGGCACCTCGGGCAGGTGCTTTCGCTGATGGACAAGCGCGGGCTCTCGCTCGATCGGGATGCGGGCGATCCGTATGCGCAGGGGTTGCAGGCGCAGGTGCGGCAGCCGCACGCAGAGCGGCTGCTCGACCGGCTGATCGTGTCGGCGCTGATCGAGGCGCGCAGCGAGGAGCGGCTGCGGCTTTTGTCGATGCACCTGCCGGACGAAGAGTTGCGCGGTTTTTATCGGCGGCTGGCCGATTCCGAAGCGGGGCATTGCTCGCTGTTCCTGCGGCTCGCGCGGAAGCAGCCGGGCTGCGAAGAGCGCCTCGCGGAGCTGCTGGACGTCGAGGCGCATTTGATTCGCGAGTTGCCGATTCGGGCCGCAATTCATTAGCCCGCGTTTGACGGAAAAGGTCCAACTCCGTATGGCAGACTTATGAGCCAAGAGCACGACACCAAAGGTGCGGCCGTAGCTCAGTCGGGCGGCGTATACGGCGAAAGCACTGTAATGAACCCCGACAAGCACGATCTCCTACGCCTTCTCGATACCGAAATGAGCATGCACACCGTGTACAGGCGCAGCCCCGCTGGTCACGCGGGGCAATCTTTGCCGCGATCGCTGCAATCGCATGGTTGTTGTTGACGAAGCCGCAACGCCGCCGATTACTCAAAGGCTATGCGCCTCGTTCATAGCTGGTGCGACTGATTCGCACGCTGCCGACCCAGCACAGCTATCCAGCTAGACTACGATCGAACGCGGCGACCTTGCATGCCGTATAAGAACGTTGAAAGAATCTCCGCCGGTGACAAAACCGCGCTTGGTACTGCCCACGCATCGGTCCCCGGATGCAGATGGCTCCTCAACCCGGCGTCTTCATTCAGGTGCCCAGGGAGATTCAAGTCAAAGCGAACGAACTTTGGTTCGCAAGCACTTGGGAAATATAATTCGAAGTCGTACGCCAACAGGCGCGTGGTCATCGACGCGACCTCGTCACTGCCTGTCATAGAGAAATGAATTATTGCGCCGTCGCTCCGGACGAGACGCGTTGTAGTATCCGCCGAAGATGTGAGCCGTACGAAGTCTTTAGGTCCGCCAACGATCGCATACTTACTCGTGTCGCCGCCGCTTGCCAGCTCGATTTTGACCAACTGCGTTATGGAATAAAGCGGCGTCAGAAGCGC
>DASXHM010000393.1:0-2859 GCA_036488495.1 Myxococcales bacterium
GGTGGAGCTGCTCAAGGCCCAGGCAGCGCTGGTGCAGCTTCGATCGGAGCGGGAGATCGCGCACGAGCACGAGTCGTCGGCGTGGGCGCGGCTTGCGACGCTGCTCGAGCGCAATCCCTTCTCACCCGCGCCGCGCACGACGGATCCGGCCGTCCTTCCGTCCTTGCCCGACCCCTCGGCGCTGGAGGAGCGGGCGCTGCGGACGCGCCCGGAAGTCGCCGGATCGAGAGCGGCGATCACCTCCGCGCAGGCGCAGCTCCGGCTCGCCCACGCAGCAGCCATTCCCGACATCGCGCTCTCAGCGGCAGCGATGCACACCTTCGGCACCGTCGCCGGCCCGGAGAATTTCTTCTTCGCCGGAGTGCAAGTGAACCTGCCCATCTTCGGAGGCTCGAAGAACGAGCCGCGGGTGTCCGCGGCCGCGGCGGAGATCGAAGCTGCAAGCGCGGCCGAACGGACCCTGCGCGACAAGATCGCCGCCGAGATCGCCGACCACTATGCGCACGTCCAGTCGGAAGCGCGCTTGATCGCGCTGCACGATCAGCTCATCCCGCTTGCGCAGCAGGCGGTGGAAAGCGCCGAGGCCGGGTATGCCGCGGGGCGCGTCGACTTCATGATGGTGCTCGACAGCGTGCGCGACCTGCGGATGCATCACCTGGACCGCGCGATGCACCTCGCGCAGTACGAGCAGCGGTTGGCGGACTTGGAGCGGGCGGCGGGGGCGGACCTCGGGCTCGTCGCGGCATCGGAGGGCGGCCATGCGCACGAGCACTGAGCGCGGGTTGCTCGCACAGGCGGCGGCTGCAGGCGTCTTGCTTGCGCTGTCCGCGTGCTCGAACAAGCCGCAAGGCCCCGCGCTGACCGCCGGCGACTTCCAGGTGCGCCTCGCCCTCCAGCCGGATCCGCCGGTGGCCGGCGACAACACGCTGCGCGTCGAGCTGCGCGACGCGGAAGGCAAGTCCGTCGAGAACGCGCGATTGAGCTTCCTCTACGACATGCCGGCGATGGGCGCGATGCCGGAGATGAAAGGCGACGGCGAATCGAAGCCTCTCGGCGGCGGCCGCTATGCCGTGACGTATCCACTGGCGATGCTGGGCGACTGGTCGCTCACCCTCGGCATCGAAGCCGAAGGGCATCCGGCGGCGAGCTTGCGCTTCAAGGTGTCGCCGCCGCGCAAAGGGTACACGGTCGAGCAGCGCTCGGCGGCATCCCGCGAAAACGTGCAGCTCCTCGAGATCAGCCCCGAGCGCCAGCAGCTCATCGGCGTGGTCTACGGTTCGGTCGAGCGCAGGCCGCTCTCCTTGTCGCTGCGCGCGGCAGGCCGGGTGGAAGTGGACGAGTCGCAGATCTCGGACGTGGTCCTGAAGTACGACGCCTACGTCGAGAAGCTGTTCGTCTCCCGGACGGGGCAGCCGGTGAAGGCGGGCGAGCCGCTCTTGAGCCTCTACAGCCCCGAGCTGTATGCCGCCGAGCAGGATCTGTTGGTCGCAAAGCGCAGCGCCGAAGGTCACGTGCCGGGCTCTGATCAACTCTTGCGCGCCGCGCGCGAACGGCTGCGCTTGTGGAACCTGACCGCGGCGCAGATTGCGTCCGTCGAGAAGACCGGAAAGGCGGCTCCGCGCGTGACGCTTCGCGCGCCCAATCAAGGCTTCGTCCTCGAGAAGAGCGTCGTCGAAGGCACGCGCGCGGCCGCCGGCTCGGTGCTCTACCGGATCGGCAACCTCGGGCGCATCTGGGTGGTCGCCGATCTCTTCGAATCCGACGCGCCGCTGATCGCTTCGGGACAGGCCGCGACCTTGACGGTGCCGTGGGCGGGCGGCGCAAGCCTTTCCGGCCGCGTCGAGTTCGTCTACCCGACCATCGACGAGAAGACGCGCTCGTTGCGTGCGCGCCTCTCCTTCGCAAATCAAAGCTTGTCGCTCAAGCCGGGGATGTTCGTGGACGTGCGCATCGAGGCGCCTCTCGGCACGCGGCTCTCGGTGCCGGACAGCGCGCTCCTGGTCTCCGGTGAGCACCGCTATGCCTTCGTCCAACGCGGAGAAGGGAAGCTGCAGGCCGTCGAGGTGGTGCCGGGGGCGCTCGCGGGAGAGTACGACGAAGTCCTGAGCGGCCTGCGCGAAGGCGACAAGGTCGCAACCCAGGCGACGTTCCTCTTGTCGAGTGAAGCGCAGCTTCGCGCAGCGCTCCCGCGCTGGGCCTCGCCGTGATTGCGCGCCTGATTGCGTGGTGCGCGCACAACCGCGCCGCGACCTTGCTCCTGGTCGGTCTCGCCACCGCCGCGGGCGTCTGGTCTTTGAAGAACACCGCGCTCGACGCCATTCCCGATCTCTCGGAAGTGCAGGTGGTCGTCTACTCGGAATGGATGGGCCGCGCGCCCGACCTGTTGGAAGACAACGTCACCTATCCCATCGTCACCTCGCTGTTGGGCTCGCCGCGGGTGACCGCCGTGCGCGGCCAATCGATGTTCGGCATGTCGTTCGTGACCGTCATCTTCGAGGACGGAACCGATCTGTATTGGGCGCGCAGCCGCGTCTTGGAAAAGCTCTCCAGCTTGGGCGGCAAGCTGCCGCAAGGCGTGACACCCATCCTCGGGCCGGACGCGACCGGCGTTGGCTGGGTCTACGAGTATGCGCTGCGGGACACCAGCGGCCGCGTCTCGCTGCAAGAGATGCAGTCGTTGCAGGATTGGACGCTGCGCTACGCGCTGCAATCGCTGCCCGGCGTGGCCGAGGTGGCATCCGTCGGCGGGTTCGTCAAGGAATACCAGATTGCGCTCGACCCGGACCGGCTGGCAGCTCTCGGGGTCACGCTCAAGCAGGTGGTGGACGCGGTGCGCGCGTCGAATGGCGACGTCGGCGG
>DASXHM010000015.1:0-8835 GCA_036488495.1 Myxococcales bacterium
CATGCGCGGTGGCGCGCGGATGGGCAACACCGAGCTCAAGGACCTGATGATCCACGACGGTCTCTGGGACCCGTACAACGACATGCACATGGGCATGTGCGGCGAGAAGTGCGCGACCGACTTCCAGTTCTCCCGCGGCGCGCAGGACGAGTACGCGATCGAGAGCACCAAGCGCGCGCAGAAGGCTCAAGCCTCGGGCGCGTTCAAGGCCGAGATCGCGGCCGTAGAGGTGGTCGATCGGAAGGGGAACAAGACGCTCGTCGAAGAAGACGAGGGGCCCAAGCTGGCGAAGCCGGACAAGGTCACCTCGCTGAAGCCGGCGTTCAAGAAGGACGGAAGCGTGACGGCGGCAAGCTCTGCTTCCATCAACGACGGCGCCGCCGCGGTGGTGCTGATGAGCGCGGAACGCGCGAAGCGCGAGAACCGCACCATCCTCGCGCGGCTGGGCGACTTCGGCCATGCCGCCCGCGAGCCGGTCGAGTTTCCCATCGCGCCCGCCGACGCCATCAAGCAGGCGCTGACCCGCGCGAACCTGGAAGCGAAGGACGTGGACCTCTGGGAGATCAACGAGGCGTTCGCGGTGGTGGCCATGGCGAACAGCAAGATCCTCGGGATCACCCAGGACAAGGTGAACGTGCGCGGCGGCGCGGTGGTGCTCGGCCATCCCATCGGCGCCTCGGGCTGCAGGCTTTTGGTGACGCTCCTGTATGCGATGAAGGACCTGAACAAGAAGCGCGGGCTCGCCTCGCTCTGCATCGGCGGTGGCGAGGGCATCGCCCTCATTGTCGAGAGAGACTCATGAACAAGGTGGTCACAAGCGCGGACGAAGCAGTCGCCGACATGAAGGACGGCGCGGTCATCCTCTCCGGCGGCTTCGGCTTGTGCGGAAATCCGGAGAACCTGATCGCCGCGATTCACAAGAAGGGCGTCAAGAACCTCACCTTGGTCTCGAACAACTGCGGCACGACCGACAAAGGCCTGGGCGTCCTTTTGCAGAGCAAGCAGGTGCGGAAGATGATCGCGAGCTACGTCGGCGAGAACAAGGAGCTCGAGCGGCAGTTCCTCTCTGGCGAGCTGGAGGTGGAGCTGAATCCGCAGGGGACCTTGGCGGAGCGCATCCGCGCGGGCGGCGCCGGCATCGGCGGCTTTTTCACCCCGACCGGAGCGGGCACCAAGGTCGCCGAGGGCAAGGAGTCGCGGGTGATCGACGGCAGGGAGATGATCTTCGAGAAGCCGCTCAAGGGCGACTACGCGATCGTCCGCGCCTGGAAGGGCGACAAGTGGGGAAACCTCGTCTTCCGCAAGACCGCGCGGAATTTCTCGCCGATGATGTGCACGGCGGCGCGGATCACCATCGCCGAGGTGGAGAACCTGGTCGAGGTCGGCGAGCTCGACCCGGATACGGTCCACGTGCCGTCGGTGTACGTGAAGCGCATCTTCAAGGGATCGAACTACCAGAAGTGGGTCGAGAAGCGGACCGTGAGGAGCGCCTAGCCAATGCCTCTCAATCGCAATCAAATCGCGGCACGGGCGGCCAGGGAGCTGCGCGACGGCTTCTACGTCAACCTCGGCATCGGCATCCCCACTCTCGTCGCCAACTATGTGCCCAAAGGAATCGACGTCATCCTGCAGTCGGAGAACGGTATGCTCGGAATCGGGCCGTATCCGACCGAATCCGAGCTCGATCCGGACCTGATCAACGCCGGCAAGGAGACGGTGACCGAGCTCAAAGGCACCTCCTTCTTCTCCAGCGCCGACTCGTTCGCGATGATCCGCGGCGGCCACATCGACATCGCCATCCTCGGCGCGATGGAAGTGAGCGAGCAGGGCGACCTCGCCAACTGGATGATCCCCGGCAAGGTGGTGAAGGGGATGGGCGGCGCCATGGACCTGGTCACCGGCGCAAGGCGGGTGATGGTCGCGATGGAGCAGGTGGCGAAGGACGGCTCGAAGAAGATCCTCAAAGAGTGCAAGCTGCCCATCACCGGGAAGAAGTGTGTGAACGGCATCATCACCGAGCTCGGCCTCTACGACGTCACGCCGCAAGGCCTGGTGCTGCGCGAGATTGCTCCCGGTGTCTCCAAGGACGACGTGCAGGCGGCGTGCGAGCCGAAGCTGCGCTTCTCACCGGAGCTGCGCGAGATCCAGTTGTAGTCAGGCGGGCGTCGCGAAATGCTATGCTCGCGCTGATGAGCGACAAGCCCGCGACGCCCACCCGCAAGAGCAACCGCGTCCACCACGAGGTGCTGGTCGGAGTCTCCTCCGACGAGGGCGTCTTCACCGGATGGGGGACCAACCTTTCGGTGGGCGGCGTCTTCGTCAACTCCGCGCTGGCCCCCGCACCGGGGACGCGAGTGAACGTGCTCCTCCAGCTTCCCGGCCATCCGGAGTGCAAGCTCCGCGGTCGCGTCGCCTGGGCGCAGCGCACCGGGCCCGGCGTGGACGAGCCCGGAATGGGCATCGAGTTCGTCGAGCCGGACGAACCCACCAAGGCGCTCGTCGGCAAGATGGTCGACAAGCTCGCGGCCGATCTCGCGCGGGCGTGAAGGTCGTCGCCCAAGGGCTCGTGCACGGCGGCGACACGCTCGCGAGGCTCGACGACGGCCGGGTGGTCTTCCTGCAGGGCGCGGCGCCGGGCGACACCGTGGAGGCGGAGGTCTTCGAAGACTCGGGGCGCTTCTTGCGGGCACGCGCGCTGCGGGTGCTGTCGAGCGGGCCTTCGCGGGTCTCTGCCCCCTGCGAGTTCCTGCCCCGCTGCGGCGGGTGTCCGGTGCAGCAGATCGCTTATGCGGAGCAGCTTCGCGGGAAAGAAGCGCTCGCCGCGGACGCCCTCGAGCGCATCGGCGGGTTCGCGCGCGGCTCCTACGCGCTGCGTCCGATCGTCGAGAGCCCGAAGCAGTTCAACTATCGGCGAAGGGCGAGGCTGCATCGCGCCAGGGGCGGTTGGGGATTCGCGCAGGCGGGCACCGTGCAGATCGAGCCGGTTGCGCGCTGTCTCCTCTTCGAACCGCTTCTGCAGACGCTCGCCGATCTGCTCGGCGATCTTCCCGGCGCGACCGATGTGGCGATCCTCGCCGGCGAGAAGAACGGTGCGCTCGACGTGCACGGAAAGGTGTCGCGCAAGCATCTCGAAGAGCTCGCGCGGCATCGGCTGATCAAAGGCGTGACCTCTGGTGGGGCAATGATCGGCGATCCGGTCATCGTCGATCAGCCGCTTGCGAACGGGGCGCGGTTGCGCTCGCGGCCGGACACCTTCGCGCAGGCGAACCGCTCGCTCGTCCCGGCGCTGCAGGGTGAAGTGCTGCGGCTCCTGCAGGGCTCTGAGCGCGTCCTCGAGCTGTACTGCGGAAGTGGCACCTTGACGTTGCCGCTGCTCGGAAACGGCCGCACCGTCACCGCGGTGGAAAGCGCAGGCCCATCGCTGTTGCTCTTGCGCAAGAGCGCCGACGAGGCGGGGCTGCCGGTCAGGTTGATCGCTGGGGATGCGGCGAAGGTTTCGCTGGAAGGCTCCTTTGACGCGGCGCTAATCGACCCGCCGCGCACTGGAGCGGCAGAAGCGGTGAACAAGCTCGCCGCGATGAAGCTGCCGCGCGTCGTCTACGTGAGCTGCGATGCGCCGACCTTGGCGCGAGACGGGAAGATGCTCGCACAGCGCGGGTACAAGCTGGTCGAGGCGACGCCGCTCGATCTCTTCCCGCAGACGGCGCATTTCGAAGTCGTCGCCCTCTTCGAGGCGGCCGTCTGATGCAGGAGAGGCTCGAAGACTTCGCGCAGCTCTTGCGGCAGAACGGGCTGCGCATCTCGCCGTCGGAAGTGGCCGACGCCACCGAGGCGGCGCTCCTGGTCGGTTTCGCCGATCGGCCGTCGTTTCGCGGGGCGCTCCGGGCCACCCTGGTCAAACGCGGGCAGGACGCAGCGGTCTTCGATCGGCTCTTCGAGCTCTACTTCACCGGCGCCAAGGACTTGATCGAAGGATTGCAAGGCTCGCTCCTCGACGCGCTCGACAAGGAGAAGCTGAACGAGCTGGATCTGGAGGAGATTGCAAAGCAGCTCGCCCAGCTCTCGCCCCTCGCGCAGGCACTGGCGTTCGGCCGGAGCGCGGAGCTTGCGCGCATCCTCCGGCAGGCCACGCTGAACGTCGACTTTCGCGGCCTGCAGAGCCCGCTGCAACGAGGCTTCTACGCGCGCCGGTTGCTCAACGCCGCCGGGGGAACGCAGGCCGAAAAGGAGCTGCAACAGGTGCTCGCGAGCCTTGCTGCCCGCGGCGTCGACCCGGAGGCGGTCGAGCTCTTGCGGGGCCGGACCAGTCACACCTTGAAGGCGCTCGAGGAAGCCGCGCGGCGCGTCGCCGATCGCGAGCAGAAGGCCCGCGATCCGGAGCAGAAGGCGGAGCAGTCGCTCCAACATCGCAACATCGCCACCCTGACGCCGGAGGAAGTGCGGCGGATGCGCACCGTGGTGCGGCGGCTCGCCGAGCGACTCAAGGCGAGGCTCTCGCGCAGGCGGAAGGTGCGCAGGCGCGGGCAGCTCAACGTGCGGCGAACGCTGCGCAAGAACTACGCGACCGGCGGCGATCCGTACAAGCTCGTCTTTCGCACCAAGCGCGCCGACCGGCCGGAGATCGTCGTCCTCTGCGACGTGAGCGACAGCGTGCGCAACGTCTCGCGGCTGATGCTGCAGTTCGTCTACACCCTGCAGGAGCTCTACGCGCGGGTGCGCAGCTTCGTCTTCGTCAGCGACCTGGGCGAGGTCACGCACCTGTTCAAGAGCATGGACGTGAGCGCGGCGGTGGAGCTGGCGACGGCGGGGAAGGTCATCAACCTCGCGGCCAATTCCAACTACGGCCACGCGCTCAAGCTGTTCCATTCGACGCACCTGGGATCGGTGACGCGAAGGACCACGGTGATCGTCATCGGCGACGGAAGGAGCAACTACAACCCGCCCAACGCGTGGGCCCTTGGGGAAATCAAGCGCAAGTGCAAGCGGCTGCTCTGGCTCTGCCCCGAAGACCGGCACTCGTGGGGATTCGGGGACAGCGAAATGCCCCTGTACGCGCGCTTTTGCAGCCGGGTCGAGAGCGTCCGCTCGGTGGACGACCTGAACCGGGTCGCCGACGAGCTGATGCCGTGAGCAGAGCGGGCGGAAGCGTGTTACGAATCGTCGCGCTACAGGCCAGGTGATGAGCTATCGCGATCCCCAAGACTGGCAGACGCAGCTCCAGGCCTCGCTGCGAAGGGCGCAGGAAGCCATCGCGCGCGGTTCGACCCAGCAGGACCAGATGGTCCGCGACTGGACCGAGAACCTGCGCACCGCCTACCCGGACTGGGGTCGCGAGCGCTGGCAGCGGCGGCTCGAGCGCAAGCTGCGCAAGCGCGCGGAGCGCGAGGCGAAGATCGCCAACGCCAGCCTCTTCGAAGGGTATCTCTGGCTGCTCGGCGCCATCGTGCTCTTCATCATCGCGCTCTCGGCGCTGCCGATGCTTTGGTGGCTGATCTTCCCGGCGGCGGGGCTCGGCAGCCGAGGCACTCGGGTCATCGCGCGGCACACCGGGATCGCGCCCAAGCTGACGGAGAGCGCCGCGCAGGCGACGGTGCCGGTGCGGCCGATGGTGTCCGCGGGACCGACCCCGGAGCAGCAGCGTGCGCAGCGCTTCGGCAGCATCGGTTCGGGCATGGCCGACCTGCGCCGGAACGCGCCGGTCTCGAACCAGGACGACCGCGACGTCCGGGTGGACGCCATCTGCGACAAGATCCTCGCCGAGCTACGCACGGCTCCCGACGCGGTGAAGGACATCTTCATCAAGCCGGAGGAGACCGTGGCTGCGCTGCGGACCACCTGCCGGGACCTGACCCGGCGCGAGCGCGAGCTGCGCAAGTTCCTCGCTCCGGCGGACGACGAGCGGCTGATGCGCGAACGCGAAGTGCTGCAGAAGCGCATCGACGCGGAAGTCGACGAGGTGACCAAGATGCGCCTCGCCTCGGCCTTGTCCGCGCTCGACCAGCAGCGCGATCAGCGGCTCGAGTTGAAACGGGCAGCCGCGCGCTTCGACGCCGAGCACACCCGCATCAGCTACACGCTAGAGAGCCTCTACACGCAGGTGGTGCGGATGCGCTCTTCCGACTCGTCGAGCGTCGACGTGGCGGGCGCGGGCCTGCGGCGAAGCCTGGACATGCTCAGCCACGAGGTGAACGCGCTCGCCGACGCGCTCGAGCGGGTGAACAGCGGCGAGGCGGAACGGATGCGGAAAGTCGCTTCCGGTCCCGGCGATGCATCCAGTCAGCCGCCTGCGCCGGGCACCCGGGAGAAAGCGTGATCAAGCCGCACAAGGGCATCACTCCCGTGGTCGCGAATGGCGCCTGGATTGCCGACAACGCGGTCGTCATCGGGCAGGTCGAATTGGGCGCGAACGCGAGCGTCTGGTACGGCTGCGTCGTGCGCGCGGACGTCGGAAAGATCCGCATCGGCGAGAACACCAACATCCAGGACCTCTCGGTCATCCACATCGAGTCGGGGACGTTCGACACCACCATCGGGAACAACGTCACCGTCGGCCACCGCGTCATGCTGCACGGCTGCACCGTTCACGACCACGCCCTGATCGGCATCGGCGCCATCCTCTTGAACGGAGCAGAGGTGGGTGCGGAATCGCTGATTGGCGCGGGAAGCGTGGTCACGCCCGGCACCAAGATTCCGCCCGGAGTCCTGGCGCTCGGGGCGCCGTGCAAGGTGAAGCGGGCCTTGACCGACGCGGAGAAGGCGGACCTGCACGAGAGCGCGCGGCATTACGTGCAGCTTGCGCGGGACCATCGTGACGGCCGCTGACCGCCACGAGGCGCTCCGCGGGGCGGCGCTGTTCCGCGATTTCACCGAGGTTGGTCTGCGCATCCTCGCGGAGATGTCGGTCAGCCGGCAGGTCGGGCGCGGCGCGTACGCGTTCCGTGCCGGCGAGCCGTCGCGCGAGCTTTCGGTTCTGGTACGCGGCTCTCTGCAGCTCGTCGGCCGGGACGGCGGCCCGCCGCTCGGAGAAGTGATGCCCGGGGATACGTTCGGCGGCCTGACCCTCCTGTCGGCGAGCGAGCACCTGGTGTCCGCGCTGGCCGCCACCGAGGTGGAGCTGGTCCAGCTCAGCCGCGATTCGTTCGAAGACCTGCAGCGAACGCGTCCACGCACCGCGTTGAAGCTGACCCTGGCCCTGGCCCGCGATTTGACCGAACGCTTGCAGGACGCTCGCGCTCCGCTCCGAGAATTCCTCGTCTGGCAGATCAGCAAGCGCCAGACCGAGCCTCGCTGAGACGATCGGCGGTGGCTAGGGTAGAGTCGATCTCCTTGCGCCCATGAAAGAGTGGCTCTTCGGCTTCTTGATGCACTTCCATGGACCAGCCGCCTACGTGGGCGTGCTGTTCGTCCTCATCACCTGCGGTCTGGGAGTGCCGCTGCCGGAGGACGTGCCGCTGATCTCCGGCGGATGGCTGATCGCGCGCGGCGGCAGCCTGCCCTTGATGATGGTGACCGGCCTCGCCGGCATCCTGATCGGCGACAGCATCATTTTCCGCGCCGGATCGACGTACGGGCTGCGGCTGCTCGAAACCCGGGTCGGCAAGCACATTCCGGGCGAGCGGGTGGCCCGGACCATCGCGCTGTTCGAGAAGCACGGCGCGAAGTTCATCATGGTGGCGCGTTTCGTGCCGGGGCTACGCGCGGTGACGTACTTCGTCGCCGGCACCACCGGGGTTCCGTACTGGAAGTTCATCACCTACGACTTCATCGCGGCCTGCGTGTCGGCGCCGGCGTGGATCTATCTCGGATGGTGGGCGCGGCGGCATCGGATGTTGAACCGCGTCTGGGCGTGGTCGGCGCGCGCGCAGATGGCTTCCATCGCCATCGTGCTTGCCCTGGTCGGGGTCTGGCTGATCGTCGCGGTTCTGCGCAAGCGCCATCGGCGGAAGACGGCGGCAGTCCGGCTCGCCACCGAGCCTTCGCCGTTGCGCTCGGTCGAAGGCATCCGACGGGGCTGACGGGATGTGCGGCCGACTCACCCTGACGACCGTCGACGTCGACGAGGTTGCCGCGGCTTTTGAAGCGCAGGTGGATCCGGCGCATGCGGCGCTCTACCGTCCGCGCTTCAACGCCGCGCCCACCGACGTGCATTGGATGGTGCGGCCGGATTCGAACCGCCGGGTCCTGGTTCCGGCGGTCTGGGATTTCGCGGGCGGCCTCATCAACGTCCGCGCGGAGACGGCAGAAGAGAAGTTTGCGTCCGCTTTTCGCAACCGCCGGGTGCTGGTCCCAGCGGATGGCTTCTACGAATGGTCCGGCAAGCAGCCGCTCTGGTTCCGGCCGCGCTCGGGCGGAGTCTTCGTCTTCGCCGCACTCGCAGAGACGCTGCCCGACGGGCGCGACGCGTTTGCCGTTCTGACGATGGCAGCGGAAGGAGAGATCGCGCGCGTCCACCACCGGATGCCGGTGATCGTTCCCGGCGATGCGGCCGCGGCCTGGCTGCGCGATGCCAGGCTCTTGCCGCTGCCCGGGACGCAGCTCGTGTCGCGGGCGGTCTCGCCGAAGGTCAACAACGTCCGCAACGATGGGCCGGACCTGCTGCAGCCGCCGGGGCAATTGGCGCTGTTCTGAGCGACTGCGACTCCGAGCGGATCGACTTCATCGAGCCGGCGAAGCCGGACAAGTGAGCTTGGAGGTCAGATCGTTCAGGGATCTCCAGATGGGCGCGGAACGGTCCGCTGGCGAGAGCGCGACCAGCAGCGCGGTGTCGTTGCCGCAGCGCTTGGAGAGGACCTGCAGGTTGAGCGTGATCGGCTTGCCGGTCTTGAAGCAGTCGTA
>DASXHM010000028.1:0-13017 GCA_036488495.1 Myxococcales bacterium
GTTCGGATCCTTCGGCAGCAAGAGGACCTTCAGCTTGTCGTTCAGCTCGTCGACGCTGGCCTGCAGCGCCGGCAATTCCGCCTTGGCCATCTCGCGCAGGTCCGGATCCTTGTCCTCGAGGAGCGCGCGGTTGCCGTCCAACTCCGCCTTCTTGTGCTTGTACTCGCGGAACGCCTCCACCAGCGGCTCGAGCTGCGAACGCTCCTTCGCCACCGCGGAAAATCGGGTGCGGTCGGCGATGACTTCCGGGTTGCTCAAGTCGGCGGTCAGCCGCTCGAAGCGTTGCTCGATTTCCTGCAGCTTGTCGTCCATGACGTCAGCGGCGAGCTTGCGCCTTTCGCGAAGGGCGCGGACCCTACCCGCGCGGGGCGCGGAAATCAACGGTGTCGGACGGCTCTTGCCGCCGGAGGCGGGATTCTGGCAGAAGCCGCGCCGTGAGCCTTCCAACCAGCGCCGCCAACCACGAACCTGCGACCCACAAGACCGATTTGCTCGTCCTCCTTGTCCGTGAGGGCGGCGGGCTCGACGCCCCGGAGGGCGCAGTCCACAGCCAGCTCGACGCGGTGGACGCGCGGCTCGACGGCCTCCTCGCGCGCGTCGCCAAGGACGAGGACTTCTCCGGCAAGGAGGGGCAGATACTCTCCCTGCATACACACGGCAAGTTGCCCGCGCAGCGGGTGGCGCTGATCGGGATTGGCCGGGCGAAGGACGAAGCGCGCACGCTCGAGCAGCTTCGCGCGGCGGCCGGACGCGCGGTGAAGCTCGCCAAGGCGACCGGCGCGAAGACCGCGGCCTTGAGCTGGCCGGGCGATTCCGCCGACGAGGCGCGGGCGCTGACCGAAGGAGCGTCGCTCGGCGCGTATGTCTTCGACCGCTACAAGCGGGACAAGAAGCCAAGCCGGCTCTCGCGGCTGACGCTCTTGTCCAAGGCCAGGATCGCCTCTGCCATCGAGGCCGGCCGGGCGACGGCGGACGCGGTGTGCAGGGCGCGCGATCTGGTCAACGAGCCGGCCTCGCGCATCACCCCGCAAGCGCTCGCGGCGGAGGCACGGCAGGTGGCGAAGAGCGCCGGCTTGCGCTGCGAAGTCTTCGGCCGCGCGCAGATCGAGAAGCTCGACATGCGGCTCTTTCTCGCCGTCTCGCAAGGAAGCGCGGAGGAGCCGCAGTTGGTCCGGCTGACCTACACACCGCCGCGCGCCACCAGCAAGCGGCCCATCGCGCTGGTCGGCAAAGCCATCACCTTCGATTCCGGCGGACTCTCGATCAAGACCGCCTCCGGCATGGAGGAGATGAAGACCGACATGGCGGGCGCGGCGGCGGTGATCGCGGCGATGGAGCTGGTGGCGCGGATCAAGCCGCCCTTCCCTGTGCGCGGCTACTTCGGGGCCTGCGAGAACCTGCCCAGCGGGACGGCGTACAAGCCGGGCGATGTCGTCACCGGCAAACGCGGCCTCTCGGTGGAGGTGCTGAACACCGACGCCGAAGGGCGGCTCGTGCTTGCGGATGTGCTGGCCTGGGCGATGGACGACGAGCCGGCGGCCATCGTCGATCTCGCCACGCTGACCGGTGCCATCATCGTCGCGCTCGGACCTTGGACGGCCGGGCTCTTCTCCAACGACGACGGCCTCGCGAATGAGCTTCTCGCGGCCGCGCGGACCACCGGCGAGCCGGTGTGGCGGATGCCGCTCCCGCCGGAGATGGAGGAGCTGATCAAGAGCCCGATCGCGGACCTGAAGAACACTGGCGGGCGCTTCGGCGGGTCGATCAACGCCGCGCTGTTCTTGCAGCACTTCGTCCAAGGCGATCGCAAGGTGCCGTGGGCGCACCTCGACATCGCCGGGCCTTCGTCGGTGGACCGGGAGCGGCCGTACACTCCGCGCGGCGCGACCGGCTGCGGGGTGCGGCTGCTCGCGGAGTGGATCGAGCGCCGCGCGCGCGGTTGAGGCGGGCCTGCGGTTGAGGCGCCGCGCGGTTCTGGCGGGCGCTGCGCTTCAGCGGACGGTGGCGACCGTCTTCTGCAACTCGTCCGGCCGCAATTCGAACCTGCCGCCCGGCAAGCACACGTCCACTTCGCTGCGCACGCCGAACCGCCCCGCGAGATAGATGCCGGGCTCGATCGAGAAGCAGGTGTCGGGCAGGTGGCGGCGCACGTCGTGGGTTTCGAAGTCGTCGTTGTTGACGCCGTCGCCGTGCCCGCGCAAGTCGATGCTGTGGCCGGTGCGGTGCAGGAACTGCTCGCCGTAACCCGCCTTGACGATGACCGAGCGCGCCGCCGCGTCCACCTCCGCGCCGGTGGGAAGGCGTCCGCGGTCGACGCCGTCCTTCACCACCCGCAGCGCCGCATCGCGCGCTTGGAAGACGATGGCCGCGATGCGGGCAATTTCCGAGGGGACCTGATCGCCCAGGTAATAGACGCGGGTCAGATCGCCGTAAGCGCCGTGCGGGCCGAGCCGGGCTGCGAAGTCGAGCAAGAGGAAGCTGCCGGAAGCGGCCACCGCCGATCCGGTCTCTGCCGCCGAATAATGCGGATCGGCGGAGTGCGCGTCCACGGCCACTCCAGGGCGTCCGCCGCCGTCGTCCAGGCCCTCGCGCGTCCACCGCTCGCGCGCGAAGTCCTGCAGCTCGCGCTCGGTCGCCGGTTGGCCGGTGCGGATGCGCCTCGCCGCCTCGCGCGCCGTCGCCTCCATGTCTCCGGCCAACAGTCCGGCCGCCCGCGCCTGCGAATCCAGCTCCTCTTTGGAGAGTACGCTGCCGAGGCTCGCCACCAGCTCGGCGCTGGTGGCCACCTCGACGCCCATCGACCGGACCAGCTCGACCGCGCCCGCGTCCACCCGCGAGACGGTCTGGATCTCCGCCCGCGGCGAATAATCCATGGCCACCCGCTTCATTCCTTTGAGGAGCAGCGCCAGATCGCGATCGCGCGAACGCCACGAGGTGTAGGTGGTGACCGAGCCGGGCACTCCGTCGAGCGCGTGGGGCTCGATGGCGTGGAGCAGCTTGCGCGGGTCGCCTTTGGCCGGAATCAAGCACCACCACGCCCGCGAGCGCGGCCCTTCCTTGGAAAGGCCGAGGATCCGATAGGCGATGTCGTCCTCGCGGCGGAAGTCGAAGAACAGCCAGCCGTCCAGCCGCGATCTGACGAGCGCGGATTGAATCTTGGCCAACTGCTGCGCGGAGAGAGCGCCGGAGAGCTGCGGCTCCAGCGCTTTCAACGGCGGCTCGTCGCGAGGGACGCCACCGTCGCTCGCGGGCACGCCTGCGTCCTCTTGCACCTGCGGCGTGAGATCCATCGCGGGCGGCGTCTCCGGCGGCACCGGAATCTGTGCGAGAAGGGCCAGCAGGAGCGCGATCATTCCTTGCCACCCGCGCCCTTGAAGCCGTCGTCGCGGTCGCGGAAGAGCACGTTGAAGGTGGTCAAGGAGCCGTAGCAGCCGGTGATGTACGCCTGCAGCTCGACCTTCTCCGCATCGGACAATCGCGGATTCGCGTTCAGCTTCTGCTCGAGCACCCGCAGCTTGTCCCGGACCATCACCACCTTGTGGAAGAGCGCATCGAGCGGCAGCTCCTTGCCCTGCAGCGAGGCGTCGCCCGGCTTGAGCACCGCCACCCCGCCCTCCCACTTGGGCGCGAGCGGAGCGAAGGCGCCGCCCCGCTCTTCATCCATCGCCTCGCGGATCAGCATCTTCAACTCGTCCTTGGTCATCTCCAGCTCTCCGCAAGGTCCGTTCGGGGTCCGCTGCCGCTCGACGGGCGGGCTCTCGCGCCGCGCCCGCACCTGCACGGTCTTGGCGGCCCGGGCAATCTGCACGACCGTCGAATCGCCCGCCTGGGTGGGCCGCCCGCGCGCGTCGAGCGCGCCTGCGCGCGGCACGTACGAGTCGCAGATGGGCGCAGTGCAGGGAAACTCGCCGCGGTCGGTCCGGATGCGGCAGGTGCCGAGCAAGAGACCGCGGCGCGTCTCGATGACCCGGTAGACGATGCAGGTGCCGCAGATGGGCCCGAACCCGCAGACGTGGCCAATCTCCGACGGATCCGAGACGCAGTCTTCGACGTCCGGGCAGTCCTGGGCGGGCGGAAGCGGCTTCAACTCCGGCATGAGCGCGGCAACAAAGCGCGGCTCGAAGGGCGTGGTCAAGGCCCTCTGTGCACGAGCTGTCCCCCGACGATGCTGGCGACGACGGGCAGCGCGGCAATTTCGTCCTCCGGCACCGCCATCAGGTCGCGTCCGAAGAGGGTGAGATCGCCGTCGAATCCCTCGCGGATGACGCCGCGCCTGCCCTCGGCGAATCCGGCATAGGCGGCGCCTTCGGTGAAGCCGCGCAACGCTTCCTCGCGGGTCAGCCGCTGCTCGGGCATCCAGGCGGCCCCGTTCGCGAGCTTCCGCCCCACGGCCGCCGCGAGGCCCGGCCGCGGGTCGGGGCTCTCGACGGGAAAGTCGCTGCCGAACGCGAGGACGGCGCCCGCGTCGAGGGCCTGCCGCCAGGCGTACGCGCCGCGCTGCCGTTCGCTGCCGTTGCCGAGGCGCTCCTCCGCCCAGACACCGTCGCTGGTCGCATGCGCGGGCTGCATCGAGGCAATCGCGGAGCTCTCCTTTAGGAGCGGCACGTCGCGGGCCTTCAAGATCTGCAGGTGCTCCGCGCGCGGCCGGAGGCTCTTCGGAACCTTGACGAAGCTGCGCAGGACGGTGTTGCAGGCGGCATCGCCGATGCAGTGCACGCACGGCTGCAGGCCCGCCGAAGCGATCCGGGCAATCTTTTCCTCGAGCGCGCGCGGCTCGGTCAGCCATAGACCGGTGTTGCCGGAGTCGTCCGCGTACGGCTCTTCCAGCGCGGCGCCTCGGCTGCCCAAAGCTCCGTCGGCGAACAACTTCACCGCACGGACGACGAAGTTCCCAATCGCAGGTTCAGCCAGCGCGAGCGGGATCTGTTCCTCGAGGCCGGAGCCGCCGTCGATCATCGCGTACACCCGCAGCGGCAAGGCGCCCTTCCTCGCCAGCCGCCGATAAGCCTCGAGCGCCTCCGGCTCTGCCGCAGCGTCGTGCACGCCGGTCAGGCCCAGCGCCGCGAGAGCGGTGAGCGATCGCAGGATGTTGGCTTCTGCTTCGTCGACGGTGACGCGCGGAATGGCGCGGCGGACCAGGTCCATCGCGGTGTCGATGAAGACACCCGTCGGCGTGCAGTCGGCGCGGCGGACGATGCGCCCGCCCGGCGGGTCGGGCGTCGTGCGGGTGATGCCGGCCGCCTGCAGCGCCTTCTCGTTGCACCACAGCGCATGCACGTCCACCCGCATCAGCACCACCGGATGGTCGGGCAGTTTGGCGTCGAGGAGCTGCCGGTCCGGGAAGGTGCGGTTGCGCCAGCCGTTCTGATCCCAGCCGTTGCCGCGCACCCATTGACCCTTCGGCAACAGCCGCGCGTGGCGGGCGACGCGCTCGACGCATTCTTCTTCCGACAGCGCGGCTGCGAGCTGGGCTTCCCGCAGGCCGCGCCCGTGCAGCGCCGGATGGCCATGCGCATCGACGAGCCCCGGCACCGCGCATCCGCTCCCGAGATCGATGAAGTGCACGTCCGGCTGCGCAGCCGCCTCGCATTCTTCGCGAGTGCCGACGCGGACGAACTTGCCGTCGCGGACCAGCGCCGCTTCCGCCCGCGGCCTTTCTGGGTCCATCGTGTGCAGCGTGCCTTTGACGAGCAGGTCGGGCATCTGGAAGCCTTCTGCAGCCAGCAATTGCGAGGTTCTTGCCGAGCCGTTCGTCCGGGTGGTGAAAGTTTCGCCGCTCCCGGCCGTTACACTAGCAGCATGCACCTGGACCGAAAGCTCCTCGCAGCGCTTCTCGCCTCGGCGGTGCTGGGGATCTTCTTCTGGGACGCGTGGCCCCTCTACCCGTTCAAGCTCTTGGTGGTCCTGATGCACGAGAGCGGCCATGCAGCGGCGACGCTCCTGACCGGCGGCTTCGTCGATCAGATCCGGATCAGCCCCGATCAAGGCGGCGTCACCCTCTCCCGCTACGTGCCGTCTCTATGGCGGGCGGTGGTCATCTCCAGCGCGGGTTACGTCGGGTCGACCGTCTCCGGCTGCGTGCTCGTCTGGCTGGCAGCGCGGACCCGCACCGGGCGCTGGCCCTTGGTCGCGCTCGCCGCCTGGTGCGCGCTGGTCGCGCTCCTTTACGTCCGCGACGGCTTCACCCTCTTCTTCACCTTCGGCTGCGCGCTGGCGATGCTGCTTCTCGCGCGCTTCGGCTTCGACTGGCTGCGCCGCGCGGTGCTGGTGTTCCTGGGCGCGTTCTCGGTCTGCTACGCGCTCTACGACATCCGCGACGACCTTCTTCATCTGTCGTCGTCCGGCCTCACCGACGCCGACGCGCTGGCCCGGCTGACCTACGTTCCGGCGGTGGTCTGGGGCGCCGCCTGGGGCGCGCTGTCACTGCTGCTGGTCGCGCTGACGCTGCGGCGGGTGTTGGTCTCGCGGAGGCCGCCTCTCTTGGCGTGATGCGGTGCTACCGAGGCGGCTGCGGCGGGCGGGCCTGCTTGCGGATCTTCTTGATGAACGTCTGCGTGCAGCGGCCGTGCGTGCTCTCGTGGTTCATGATCTCGCCCACCAGTCTTGCCTTGGCGTCGGCGGCGAGGATGGTGGAAGCCTCCACTTCGCGCGCGAGCTCGGCGCCTTCGGCCGTCACCGGCGCCTTCGGTCCCTTGGGAGCGGACTCGGCGTGCCTTTCGTAGTGCGATGCCTTGGTCTTGGTGACGTCGTGGAAGGCGCGCGAAACGTCGCCGCGGCGTCCGGAGCCGTGGCAGCCCGGGCAGGTCGCCGTGCTGCGACCGAGCGAATTGCCGATGCGTCCATCGCCCCCGCAGAGCCGGCAGGTCTCATCCATGCGCGACATCGTACACCAATCGCGCGCCCTGAGCCGGGCGTGCTGAGGCCTACGAGCGCTCGTTACTTCCTCGGCCGCATGCGCCAGGCGATGAAGTCGGTCATGTTGCCGAGCTTCTGGAAGTAGGGATTGTTCGCCTTCTCGCGCCCGACGCTGGAGACGGGCACGTCGCCGTAATCGTGGCCCGGATACAGCCGGGTGTCCTCGGGCAGCTTGGAGACGCGGCCCAGGCTCTCGAACATCTGCTCGACATTGCCGCCCGCCAGATCGCAGCGCCCGCAGGCATTGACGAACACCGTGTCTCCCGCGAACAGCGATCCTTCGGCGTGCCAGCAGGTCGAACCCGGCGTGTGCCCCGGAGTGTGGAGGGCATGGATGCGCAGCGGCCCCACTTCGACGGCATCACCGGCGGCAACGCGCGCCACTTCGCCGCGAACCTCGGGAGCGAGCGACTCCGCGTCGCGCGCGTGCACGTGCACCCGGATGCCGCCCTTGGCGAGCACGTCCGGCAAGCCATTCGTGTGATCGAAATGGTGGTGGCTGACCAGCGCATGGGTGACGACCCGCCCGTCCGCTTCCGCCGCCCGCAGCGCCGCGGAAACGTCCCACGCCGCGTCGACGATGGCGGTCTCTTTCGCGTCCTTCGCGCCCACCAGGTAAACGAAGTTCTCCATCGGCCCGAGCTGCAACTGCCTGACGTAGAGCTCCATCACCAGCCTCCCAGGTTGACGAGCACGACGATCTCCCTGCGGTGCCCGAGCGTCTGCGGATAGTGCAGGATCAGATCGGCGCGACCTTTGTTTTCCAGATCCACCGCTTCGAGCTGCGCGGTGGCGAGCACCGGAATCACCTCCACCGCTTCGTTGGCGAATTCACCCGCTCGGGTGGCGGGAAAGATCGAGAGCTCGTCTTCCGATGAGCCGAAGACGAGATCCGGCCGCCTGTCCCCGGTCACGTCCGCATCCAAGGAGATGGCCTGCAGGTCGGCGCCGCCCGCGACCGGAATGCGAAAGACGAGCGAGCGTTCGAAGGCCGGATCTTCGGCGAAGCGCCGCTTCTCGCGCTCGAACGGGAAGACCTGGAAGTTCACCTTCGCGGTCTTCGCCGCCAGCATCCGAATCAGCGCGAAGACGCCGAAGCTCGTCTCCGGAACCACCAGGTCCGGACGGCCGTCGCCGGTCAGATCGATGAGCTGCGGCTGCAAGAGCCCGATGCCCTGCGTCTCCAAAAGCTGCGCGGGCTTCGCGTCGTAACCGCCGCCCTTGTGCCCGAAGAACACGTACAAGGTCGCCGTCGCGGAGCTGATCCCTTGCAGGACCTGCTTGCGCACCACCAGATCGGCGACGCCGTCGCCGTCGAGATCCGCCACCAGGACTGACGCGCTGCTCTCGCGCTCGCGATGGTCGGCCGCGGTGCGCACCGAGAAGTCGCGGGTGAAGTCCGGCTGCTCGTGGAAGGTCGGCCCCGGCTCTTGCCGATACACCGCGACCCGATCTTCCTGGGTGGCGATGATGTCCAAGAGCTTGCGCCCGGTGGTGTCGCCGAGATGCAGCGCGGGAAAGCCGTAGCGCACTTCGAACGGCGAGACCTCGGACCGGCCCGGATTGCGGCGCGCCACCCCGGAGACGTCCATGTCGATGTCGAGCTCAGCGATCTTGTCGTACGCCAGAGGGCCGCGCCGGTAGACCGCCAGCGAGCCGAGCGCCGGCAAGAGGATGTCGTGACTGCCGGGCGCGAACAGATCCTGCACCACCTGCATGCGCGGCAATTGTCCTTCGATGGGCTGGTGGAAGAGCGTCGGGTGTTCCAAGAGCACCCGCTTCGGCTGCGCGACGCGGTTCGGAAACGACTGCGCGAGGATGCCGTGCGGCGTCAGCACCAGCAGATCTTCGGCAATGCCGGAAGTGCGTCCGACGTCGAAGGCGCAGGCCTCTTCGTCGCTGACCGGCATCACCAGGTCGGGCCGCGGCGCGAAGAGGCCGTTGCGGTTCCAGAAGACCGCGAAGAACCGCTTCTGGTAGGGCGGAAGGCCGGTCGTGTAGACCGCGAGCAGGTCCTTCTTGCCATCGCCGTCGAAGTCGGCCGCGGCCACCTGCGCCACTTCGCCTTCGACGGCGAGCGCCTCCACTTTGAACCGCGGCGGGGATGCGGCCGCCACGGCGCTCAAGCTCGCGACCAACAACGCGGCGGCGGTCATGCGTGCAGTCTAGCTCAGTGGAGCAGGCCTTGCGGCAGGGAGAGCGCGGCCGACAAGCGATCGGCGATGCGGCGGACGTCGCGCTCCTCACCTTCGACCAGCGGCACTTCTTCGCCTGCGAGCGTTTCGATGAACGCCCGGGCGCGGCCCTTCGCGAAGGCGATGTGCACTCCGCGAATCTGTTGCGCCGGGAGCCGTTCTTCCTGCAGCCCGCGCAGCGTCAGCACCCGCCGGACGACCCCGCTCTGGTCGAAGCGAAAGGTGTCCATCTCCGACCGCACGAGCTGCAGCACGAACGCCAAGGCGAGCGCGAGAGTGGCTGCGCCGACCCACGGATGATTCGACGTCAGATCGAAGACGCCCCAGCACACCGCCGCCACCGCGAGGAGCGCGGAGAAGAGCCGCGCGGAAAGGCGGCGGCGGAGCCGGAAGCCGGAGCCAGGAGCCAGCTCGAGGTCGCGCCTATACATCGTCAGACATCCAATTCCTTCACCTCGCCGGCGCGCTCCATGATGAACTTGAAGCGCGCGCTCACGTCCTTGCCGAACAGCTCGTTGATGGTCTGCTCGGTCTGCAGCTCATCGCCCTGCTTGATGGTGACTTTCAATGACAGCCGCCGCTTGGGATCCAAGGTGGTTTGCTTGAGCGCTTCGGCGCTCATTTCTCCCAGCCCCTTGAAGCGCATGATGACGGGCTTGGCGTTGCCCTTCTGCTTCTCCTTCAAGATGCGCTCGCGCTCCTTGTCGTCGAGCGCCCAATAGGTGTCCTTGCCAATCTCGATTTTGTAGAGCGGCGGCTGCGCCAGGTAGACGTGCCCGCCGGTGATGAGCTTCGTCATGTGGCGATAGAAAAAAGTGAGCAGCAAGGTCGAGATGTGGTGACCGTCGGAGTCGGCGTCCATCAAGAGAAAGATCTTTCCGTAGCGCAGCCGCACCTCTTCGTACTCATCGCCGATGCCGCACCCGAGCGCCGAGACGATGTCCTGCAGTTCCTTGTTCTGGCCGATCTTCTCCGTCGACGCCTGCTCGGAGTTCAGCACCTTGCCGCGCAAGGGAAGAATGGCCTGCGTGCGGCGGTCGCGGCCCTGCTTGGCGGAGCCGCCGGCCGAGTCGCCCTCGACGATGAACAGCTCGCTCTCGGACGGATTGGTCGAGGCGCAGTCGGCGAGCTTTCCCGGCAGGTTCAACCGGTGCGAGATGGCGGTCTTGCGCGTGACCTGCTGCGCGGCCGCCCGGGACGCCTCGCGAGCGCGCGCGGCGAGGATGATGCGCGCCACCACGGGCTCCGCCACCGTCTTGTTTTCGTTGAGCCAGTTCTCGAGCGCCGGCCGCACCACGCCGTCGATCTGCGCGGTCACCTCCGGGTTGTTCAGCTTGCCCTTGGTCTGCCCCTGGAACTGCGGCTCCACCACGTAGCTGGAGAGGATGGCGCAGATGCCTTCGCGAATGTCCTCCGCGGTGAGCGTCACGCCCTTCGGGGCGAGACCGTGCGTCTCGAGATAATTGCGCACCGCCTTGACCACTCCCGAGCGGACGCCGGCCTCGTGGGTGCCGCCGTTCGGCGTGGGAATGCCGTTGACGTAGCTGCGCAGGTGCTCGTCGGTGGCCTCGGTCCAGACCAGCGCCAGTTCGCAGCGCACGTCGCCTTCGCTCGCTTTGTAGAACAGCGCGCCGGGCGGGATCTGCAAGGGCGCCGCCGCAGGCACCGACGGGATCTCCCCGCCCTGCTCGGTCAGGTCGGTCTCGGGCACGCCTTCATCGGTGGTGACCGCCACCGCTTTTTCGGTCTCTGGCGAAGGCGCGCGCGGAGCCGCCGGGACGGTGTTCTTGCCCCGCTGCGCCACCACCTTGGCGAGGTATTCGGCGATGCCGCCGTCGTGCTGGAAGGTGTCCTCCACCGCCGGCTTCTGCGTCTCGTCGCGAAAGACGACGATCATGCCCCGGTGCAGGTAGCTCTTCGCCTCCAGCCGGTCGCGGATGAGCGCCGCGCCGAACTTCTGCTTGAGCCCGAAGATCTCCGCATCCGGCGTGAAGGTCATGCTGGTGCCGGTGCCGCGCGCGTTTCCTTCCGCCTTCAATTTGGATGTCGCGAGGCCCTTCGAATACGTCTGCACGTGGTGCTTGCCGTCGCGCTTCACCCGCGCAATGAGCTCGCTCGACAAAGCGTTGACCACGCTCGAGCCAACTCCGTGCAGGCCGCCCGAATGGATGTAATTGCCCTGCTCGAACTTTCCGCCCGAATGCAGCGTGGTGAGAATCACTTCCAAGGCGGGCTTTTTGTACTTCGGCATCAAATCGACCGGGATGCCGCGGCCGTCGTCGGTGACGGTGGCGGTCTTGCCGTCCGCGTGCAGCGTCACTTCGATGCGGGTGGCGTAGCCGTTGATGACTTCGTCGACGCTGTTGTCGAGGATTTCCCAGAGCAGGTGGTGATAGCCGGTCGCATCGGTGCCGCCGATGTACATGGCTGGCCGCTTGCGCACGGGCTCCAGGCCTTCGAGGACTTGGATGTCGGACGCGGTGTACGACGTCTTGCGGGCGGCCATTACTTGCGAGCCTCGCCTTCTTCGGGCAGCGCCTGCACGTTGGGGCCGGTGGGCAGCTTCACCACTTTGTCGCGCTTGACCATCTGCCACCCGCGTCCGCCGCGCGCCACCGGATCCTGCCGGAAGGTGGTGAGCTCCAGCTTCTTGCCCTTCGTCGTCTCGAGCGGCACCACCGCTTGCTTGTCGCTGGTCGCGAGGTACGCAATCACCTTGTCGTCGTCGTCGAGCTTGATGACGGTGACGCCGCGTCCGGGTCCGGCGAGCTCGTTCACTTCCTCGACCTTGCAGACGAGCGTGTGGCTCTCCTCGCTCACGACCGCGAGGAGATCTTTGTCGTTCACCGGCGAAACGCCAATCAGCTCGTCTCCCTCGGCAGGCCTGGCGAAGCGGCGGCCGGCGCGCGTGGAGAGCTCGGTGTGGGCGGCGAGCGCGAAGCGCAGGCCATAGCCCTTCTTCGAGATGGCCAACCACTTCTCGCTCGGCTTGATGCGCGGGTCCAGGCTGGTGGCGCCGACGACGCGCTCGTTGTCGTCGAACTTGAACAGCTTCTGGATGGGGTCGCCGTAGCCGGTGGAGGCGGGAATGTCGTTGAAGCGGGTGACGTAGGCGGTGCCGAAGTTGGTGAAGAAGACCACGTTGCTCTTCAGGCTGCCGCCGAGCACGAACGACACCTCGTCGCCCTCGCGCACGCGCGACTGCGCCGGATCCTTGATCTCGCGGACGCGCTTGAGCCACCCGTCGCGGGTGAGGACGATGTTGGCGTCTTCATCGGCGATGAACGCCTCTTCGCTGTATTCCAGCTCCTCGGCGCCGGCGCCGCCGATCTTGGTGCGCCGCTTGTCCGCATACTGCTTCTGGATCTCGAGCAGCTCTTCGCGCACCACCGCATGCCGCGAGCGCGGGCTGTCGAGCAGCTCCTTGAGGCGCTTCTGCTCGGCGCGCTTCTCTTTCAATTCCTTCTCGATGACCAGGATCTCGAGCCGCGCCAGCCGGTACAGCTTCATCTCCAAGATGGCGTCGGTCTGTTCTTCGGACAGCTCGAAGCGCTTGATCAGCTTCTGCGCCGCGTCGTCCTTCCCGTCGCTCTTGCGGATGATGCGGATCATCTCGTCGAGGGCGTCGTAGACCTTCTCGAAGCCTTCGAGGATGTGCAGCCGCTTCTGGATCTCGCGCAGCTCGTGCTCGAAGCGCTTGGTGACCACCTCGAAGCGGAAGTCGAGAAAGTATTGAAGGATGGCTTTGAGATCGAGCCGCTTGGGCGTGCCGACTTCCGGGTTGTCGGTCGGCACGAGGCAGGTCAGGTTGACCGCGAAGTTGGTCTGCAGCGTGGTGTGCTTGAAGAGGTAAGCCATCACCAACTCGGGGTCGGCGTCCTTCTTCAGCTCGAGGACGATGCGCACG
>DASXHM010000034.1:0-6166 GCA_036488495.1 Myxococcales bacterium
CACCTCATGCGCTCGCGGATGCGGGTCGCGCCCTTCCACGCCCTCTTCCCAGCGATAGGTGGCCTTGGTGGAGACGAGGTTCGCCAGATCCTGGCCCTCCATCGACGGCGCCTTGCGGGCCCGCTCGACCAGCGCCTTCGCGGAGGCGCCGGTGGAGTCGATGATGCCCTGCTGCGCGCCGCTCGAGCGCAGCACCCGCACGAGCTTGCGGGTGTCGATGCCTTCGATGCCGACCACCTTCGACCGCGCCAGGAACGACGGCAAGGACTCCTGCGAGCGCCAGTTGGACGGCTCCTTGCAGACGCGGCGGGCGATGAAGCCTGCCACCTGCGCGCTCTCGTGCTGCTCGTCGCCCTTGTGGATGCCGTAGTTCCCCACTTCGCTGACGGTGAAGGTGACGAGCTGGCCTGCGTAGGACGGATCGGTGAGGATCTCCTGGTAGCCCGTGTGGCCGGTGTTGAAGACGACCTCGCCCGTGGTCTCGCCTTCCGCGCCGACCGAGAGGCCTTCGAAGATGTCGCCGTTCGCGAGCGCCAGGATTGCCTTCTTCTGCGTCACTTACTTCTCCGATCCTTCGTAGGCGTACACCAGCTTGCCGGACACGAACGTCATCAGCACCCGGCCGTGCAGCGTCCACCCGGCAAAAGGGCTGTTCCGCGAGCGCGAGTGGAACCGCTGGGGGTCTACCTTCCATTCGCGCTCCGCGTCCACGACGACCGCATCCGCCGGCGCGCCTTTGGCGAGCGTCCCGTACGGCAGTCCGAAACAGCGAGCAGGGCCGGAGGTGAGGAGCTCGACCGCGCGCGAAATGGGAAGCTCCCCGCTGCGCACGAGCGACAGCGTCAGCGCGAGCGAAGTCTCGAGGCCGATGATGCCGTTCGCGGCCTGGACGAACTCCACCTGCTTGTCGAGCGGGCCGTGCGGCGCGTGGTCGGTGGCGATGGCGTCGACGATGCCCTCGGCCAGAGCGGCGACGATGGCGATCCGGTCGGCTTCCGAGCGCAAGGGCGGGCTCATCTTCGCGTGCGTGTCGTACGGCTCGCCGCCCGCGCCCTTGGCGACGGCCTCTTCGGTGAGCGTGAAGTGGTGCGGAGTGGCCTCGGCGGTGACGCGGACGCCGCGCGCCTTCGCCTCCCGGATGGCCCGAACGCTCCCGGCCGCGCTGACGTGCGCCACGTGCAGGCGCGCGCCGGTCATTTCCGCGAGCAAGAGGTCGCGCTGCACCATCGCCACCTCGGCCGCTGCAGGCACTCCGGGAAGCCCGAGCCGCGTCGCGGTCGCACCTTCGTTCATCGCGCCGCCAGCGCTGAGCGAGAGATCTTCGGCGTGCACCATCACCGGCAAGTCGAGATCGCGCGCGTATTCGAGCGCCCGGCGCATCACTCCGGCGGACATCACCGGCCGGCCGTCGTCGGTGAGGCAGACGCAGCCCGCTTCCTTCAGCTCCGCCATGTCGGCGAGCTCCGCGCCGTTCGAGCCGCGGGTGATGGCGCCGGACGGAAGCACCCGGGCAAGGCCGGCTTCGCGACCACGCCCCGCCACGAACCGCGCCACCGAAGCGCTGTCGCAGACGGGCTTCGTGTTCGGCATCGCCACGACGGTCGTCACCCCGCCCGCGACCGCAGCCTTGGCGCCGGTGGCGATGGTCTCCTTGCCCTCTTCGCCCGGCTCGCGCAGATGCACGTGCAGGTCGACGAGACCCGGCAGCACCCACTTGCCGCGGCAGTCGTAGACCGTGTGGACGAGCTTCTCCGCCGCGCTCGCAGGCTGCTCGCGGACCTGGACGATGCGGCCTTCGTCGATGAGGACGGTGCGGGTTCCGTCGAGGTTGCTGGCGGGATCGATCACCCTGCCCGAGTCGAGGATGATCATGGCGCGGCTCCGAGGCAGAGGGCGAGCGCGGCCATTCGCACCGCGACGCCGGAATCGACCTGATCCATCACCAGGCTGCGCGGTCCGTCCATCACGTCGCTCGAGAGCTCGACACCGCGGTTGACCGGGCCCGGGTGCAGCACGAGCGCGCCTTCGGGCAAGAGCTGCAGGGTGCGCTCGTTCAAGCCCCAGATGCGCGCGTAGTCGCGGGCGCCGGGCAGCCGCGCATCGGCGATGCGCTCGTTCTGGATGCGCAACGCCATCACCGCATCGGCGCCTTGGAGCAGCTCGCGCAAAGAGGACGACACCGTGCAGCCGAGCTGTTCAATCCCCTGCGGAATCAGCGTGGTTGGACCGCCCACCCGCACCTTGGCGCCGAGCTTGTTCAGGCAGTGGATGTTCGAGCGCGCCACCCGGCTGTGGGCGATGTCGCCGACGATGGCCACCGTCTTGCCTTCGAAGCTGCCCCACCGCTCGCGCAAGGAGAGCGCATCGAGCAATCCTTGGGTCGGGTGCTCGTGGAAGCCGTCGCCGGCATTGATGACCGAGGAGCGCACCGCCCTCGCCACGAGGCGCGGCGCGCCGGCAGCCGGATGGCGCAAGACCAGAGCGTCGGCGCCGATGGCGTCGAGGTTTCGCACCGTGTCCTCGAGCGACTCGCCCTTGCTCACCGACGACGCGTCTTTCTGGAAGCTGAGCACGTCCGCGCCGAGAGATCGGGCCGCCACCTCGAACGAGCTGCGGGTGCGGGTGCTGCTCTCGAAGAAGAGGGTCAAGACGGTGCGCCCGCGCAAGAGCTCGCTGCGCGCCCTGGGCCCGCCTGCCCGTGCCTCCGCGCGGTCGTGCTTGAACCGCGAGGCGAGCGCGAGCAGCCGTTCGATCTGCGCGCGCGTCAGCGCCTCCAGCTCGAGGAGATGGCGGGGAAAGTCCAGGGTCACACTCCGTGTAACAACCTGCGGGCAAAGTGCGGCGAAAGGCCGGCCTCGAGAATCTTGCGTGCGGTGATTTCCGCGTCGTAGGGCACCCGGTGGTATTCGACCACCCGCGCATCGTCGTCCCAGATGCCGAAGCACGCGCGCGGATCGTAGTCGCGCGGCTGGCCGCAGCTTCCGATCGAGCAGAGGTAGGTGCGGGCCTTCTCGATGGTGAGGCGCTCGGAGAACACGTCTTCGACCGTCTCGCCGAGCAGAAAAGCGCGCTGCAGGTGCGAGTGGCCGATGAAGGTCAACGGGGAAAGCTTCTCCGCCCGCATCAGCAGATCTTCGGCTTGCTCGAGCGCGAACACGTACTCGAACGCGGCGGGATCGCGCGGCGAGCCGTGGCCGAACATCACCTCGCCCTCGTCCTTGCACAACGGCAGCGAGCGCAGCCAGGCCATGTTCTCGGCGGAGAGGTGCAGCGCGGTCCAATCGAGCACTTCCCGCGCCGCCGCGTAGTAGTAGCTGTAGTCCATCCGGCCGGAAGCCGCGGCATCGTGGTTGCCGAGAATGGAAAACTCGCAGCGCGTGCGGACGATGTCGCAGACCGCGTCCGGATCGGCGCCGTAGCCGACGATGTCGCCCAGGCAGACGAAGCGATCGACCTTCTGCGCCTCCGCCGCGGAGATGCACGCCAGGAGAGCTTCCAGGTTGGCGTGGATGTCCGTCAGGATGGCGGTCCGCATCGGCGCCGCCCTCAGTACACCGCACTCCTCGCGACTTCAAGCGAGCGCGGCCGTCATTTCTTGACGTCTTCCGCCTTGCGGAAGAGCTTGTCCGGATCGAGCCCCAGACGGCGCAGCGTCTCGTGGTCCGGGTTGCCCGTCCGCGCGATGCCCTGGTCGGACTGGAACTTGCGCACCGCCGCCGAAGTCTGGGCGTCGATCTCGCCCTCTTTGGCCTGGCCCATGTCGAGATAGCCCTTGTGCGCGAGCGCGTTCTGCACCTGCTCGACGCCGCCCGGGACGAACAGCCCTGCGGGTCCCGCCGACAACGGCGGCCTGCCCGGCTTCTCCGGCCTGCGCGCCTGGCTCGGTTTCGCCGCCGCGCCTCCTTCGGATTCCTTCGGCTGGGGCGCGCTCCGTTCGCCGTCGCTCTTCTCTTCCTTCGCGTCGGTGTCGCCCTTGTCGCCCTTCGCCACCTTGTGCGTGTGGAAGCACGCCGCGCACGCGAGCATTGCTGCGACCACCAATGCTGCGCGCCTTCGCGCTCCGCCCGTCGCCCATGCTACGCGCGTTCGCGCTCCGCCCGTCGCGGGCAAAACCCGCTCCTCCCGCAAAGCCGGCTCCTCCCCCGCGCGTTTCATCTCGCGCCCTTGGCGCTCCGGCCCTGCGGCAAGGCGCCTGTCTTCGCCGCGCCGCCGGCCGAGGGCAGATGGGCGAAGCCCGACTGCAGTCCTTCGACGAACGCGTTGCGCAAGACGCCCCACACCGTCGACCAGACGTCCGCCTTCGGGCCGCCGATGGTGCCCTTCATCGGCACCACCGCCGTCACCGCGTCGCGGCCGGGCACGCGGTCGGAGAAGATGCGCAGCGCCGCGTCGCTGATCCAAGCCTTGATCGCCGGGCCGATGCCGCCCTTTGCGGGCTTCACGTGCACGTCCTTGAGCACCGGCTTGACGCCGCCCGAGATGCGGCCGTCATGCGCGTCGAATTCGGCGAAGAGATCGATGGTGCCGCGCTCCGGCGCGAGCTCCGCCTTCTTGACCAGGAAGTTGCCCACGTCCTGCAACGACAACCCCTCGACGGAAGCGCGTCCGGAGAAGCCGAGCGACTTGGCCAGCGGATCGGCAGTCACGAAGACCGAGACCTGCCCGGTCTTCTGCAACGTGCCGCTCGCGGCCAAGGTCGTCGGCTCGCCGTGCGTCAAACCCACTCGCGTCGCGATGTTTTCGATGGTCGCGTCCACGTCGTGCAGCCAGATGGAGGGTGAGCCTTGGCTGGTGTCGTCGGCAAAGGCGATCTCCGCCTTCTTCAGCTCGATGCGGTCCACCGACAAGGGCGACAGCCTCTTCAGCTTCGCCCCCAGGTGAGGATCGGCAATCTTGGTCTGGCTCTTCTCGCTGTCGTCGCCCGCGACCAGGTTCACCTTCGGCGCGTCGATCTCGACCGAGCCGACCAGCTCGTGCTTGTGGATCAGGTCGCGCCAGTGGAGCCCGAGCCGGATGCGCTGGGCAAAGAAGAACGGCCGCTTGGTTTCACCCCCGCGCGGCGCCGGCACCTGCACGAGCTTCAGGCCATCGATGGTGTAGGAAAGGCGGTAGAGCGAGACGGAGACGTCTTTGAAGCTGCCTTTGTACCCCTCGAGGCTGTCGAGCACGTCTTGGGTGTGGTGCTTCACGAACGGGTTCAGAGCGAGCCGGCCCGCGACCAGCACCGCCGCGATGACGACGAGCGCGATGCCCGTTCGCCGGGTGAGCTTACGCAGCGTCCGCATGCTCAAAAGATGCAGCCCCGGCGGCCGGCCTGCAACCGAGGCAGGCGCCTGCTCGCTCAGCCGACCTGCGGCGGCAGCTCGTCGAAGTGAGTGAGCTGGCGAAAGCTGTCGAAGCGCTTGCGCACTTGACCCAGGTCGAGCGCGCGCAGCCGATCGAGCGAGAACTGCTCCACCGTGAAGGACGCGATGGTCGAGCCCATCACGGTCGCTTGCTTGAGCGAGGACAGATCCTTCGTGCCCAACCGATCGAGCAGGCCCAAGAAACCGCCGGCGAAGGTGTCTCCGGCGCCGGTCGGATCGACGACGTCCGCGAGCGGATAGGCCGGGGCGGCGAAGGTGTGGTCGGGCGTCACGAGCAGCGCCCCGTACTCGCCGCGCTTCACCACCACCGCCTTGGCGCCCATCTTCTGCGCCGCGCGGGCGGCCTTGATGACGTTGGCTTCGCCGGCGAGCTGCCGCACTTCGCCGTCGTTGACCATCAGGACGTCGACGTGGGGAAGCAGATCGAGCAGCTTCTCGCGCTTCGACGAAATCCAGAAGTTCATCGTGTCGGCACAGACCAGCTTCGCGTTGGTCGCCTGGGAGAGGACGCGCAGTTGCAGCACCGGATCGATGTTGCCGAGGAAGATGCGCTCTGACCGGCGCTGTTCGTCCGACAGCTTGGGCTCGAAGCGCTCGAAGACGTTGAGCTGGGTGTCCAGGGTCTGCGCGGTGTTGAGATCGAAGCCGTACTTGCCCTTCCAGCGGAAGGTCTTGCCGGGCGTCTTTTCCAGGCCTTCCAGCGAGACGCCGCGGTTTCTCAAGAACTGCAGCTCTTCGATGGGGAAGTCGTCGCCGATGACGCCCACCACGCTCACCTTGGTGAGCAGGCTCGCCGAGGC
>DASXHM010000055.1:0-16346 GCA_036488495.1 Myxococcales bacterium
GCCTACGAGGCGTTCCGCGACGTCTTGATGAAGATGCAGGACAAGCTCGAGTTCGGCCTCAAGGTGCTCTGGGACCGCGAGGTGATGGTGCGCGAGATCGAGAGCCTGGACGAGGACGTCCGCAGGCTGAAGCAGGAGATCTCGGCGCAGAAGGGCTCCACCTATTTCGCGCGCATGCAGTACGGGCGCTTGGTGGACGCGGCGCTGCAGGCGCACTCCGAGAAGTACGTGGCCGACATCTTCGAGGCGCTCCGCGACGTGGCGGTGGCATCGCGCGCCAACAAGCCCATCGGCGACAAGATGATCATGAACGCCGCGTTCCTGGTCTCGCGCGACAAGGAGACGGCCTTCGACGCGCGGGTGAAGGAGATCGGCGCGCGGTTCGACAAGCTCACCTTCAAGTACACGGGGCCGTGGCCGCCCTACAACTTCGTCAACATCCGCTTGAAGCTCGAACGGGCGAAGGAGAAGTAGGCGCTTTGCTGATCGTCGACAAGATGATCGTGGGCGGCGTCAAGTTCGTCCTCGGCAAGGTGGCCGCGGCGGTGGAGGCCGAGCTGAACGACGACTCGCACCTGCGCGAGGAATTGCTCGCGGCGCAGATGCGGCTCGAGCTCGGTGAGCTGTCGGCCGAGGAATTTGCCGCCTTCGAGCGCGACATCCTTCAGAGGCTGCGCGAGATCCGCGAGCGGCAGCGCGGCGATGCGGGGCACGCGCACAATCCGGGCGACTTCAAGGTGACCGGCATCGAGGCGAGCACCACCTTCGACGACCCGGGCGAGTGACGCGGGTTCGCTTCTTCGCCGGCAAGGGCGGCGTGGGGAAGACCACCTGCGCGGCGGCTTTCGCGCTCGGGCTTGCAGAGCAGCGCCACCGGACGCTCGTGGTCTCGACCGATCCTGCCCACTCGCTCGGCGACGCCTTGCAAGCGCGCCTCTCCGGCGCACCGCGCAAAGTCCACGGAACGCTGTTCGCCGCCGAGTTGGACGCTGACCGCGCGCTTTCGCGCTGGCTCTCCGCCCGCGAACGATCGCTGCGGGTCATCGCCTCGCGCGGGACGTACCTCGACGACGACGACGTAGACGTGCTCTTCCGCCTCTCGTTGCCGGGAGTGGACGAGCTGGTCGGGCTGATCGAGCTGTCGCGGCTCGCCGCAGGCTTCGACGAGGTGGTCGTGGACACCGCGCCCACCGGGCATACCTTGCGGCTCTTGCAGATGCCGGAGACGCTCTCGCGCCTCTCGCAGGTCCTCTTCGACCTGCAGGCAAAGCATCACGCCATGGCCGAGGCGTTGGGCGGTCGGCTTCGGACCGATGCCGAGGATCGGCTCATCGTCGAACTTCACGAGGAGGCATCGCGGCTGCACGCGCTCTTGCGCTCGCCGTCGGTCGAGTTTCACTGGGTGCTGCTCCCGGAGGAGCTGGCGCTTCTGGAGGCGCAGGACGGGGTGCGGGCGCTCCGCGACGAGGGGATGACGGTCGCGCAGGTCGTGGCGAACCGGACCACTCCGAAGCCGCCCGGGAAGTGCGCGCTCTGCGAGGCGCGGCGCAGGAGCGAGGCGCGGGTGCTGCGGGAGGCGCGCAAGCTCGGGCCTCTCACCACGACGTTCGCGCAGGAGGACGAGCCGCGCGGACTGCGCGCGCTGGCGGCGGTGGCGCGCGATCTCGGCTTTCGCGCCTCCGGCGCGCGCGGCAGACCTTCGCGTGGGGTTGCCAATGCTGCGCGAGTCGCAGTTTCACTGTCCTCAGACGGAAGCGCCCGAAGAACGCGCGATGCGGCACCGAGCGGACACAGGGCGCGAGCTGCCATCCGCGCTCCGCGCTCGCTGTGTGCGCCGCAGCCGGACGCCGCCCCGCCGCTCGTCGCCCTGCTCTCCCCGCCCGGCCTTCGACTGCTCTTCTTCGGCGGCAAGGGCGGCGTCGGCAAGACCACCGCGGCAGCCGCAGCGGCCCTGGCGGCGGCCGCGGCGGGCCGGCGCGTGCTCGTTCTCTCCATCGACCCTGCCCATTCGCTCGGCGACGTTCTGCAGGAAAAGCTCGCAGGCGACGAGCGCGCCGTCGGCGAGCGGCTCTACGCGCGCGAGCTGGACGCACCCGGCCAGTTCCGCGCCCGCCGCGACGCCTATCAAGACGCCATCGAACAGCTCTTCCGCGCCTTGCGCTCCGGCTCGTCGTTCGACGCTCCGTACGACCGGGCGGTGATGCACGACCTCATCGACCTGTCGCCCCCTGGCGTGGACGAGATCTTCGCGCTCCTGGCGGTCGTCGAGGCGTTGCAGCGGCATGAGCTGATCGTCGTCGACACCGCGCCCACCGGGCACGCCCTGCGCCTCTTCGAGCTCGTCCCCAAGGCGCGCGAATGGGTGCAGGCGCTGCTCCAGATCCTGCTCAAGTATCGAAGCGTGGTCGGGCTGGGAACGCTTGCCCAGGACCTGACCAACACCGCCCGCGAGTTGCGCGAACTGGAAGCCCTTCTTTCCGACAGCGGCCGGACGCGCTTCGTCGCCGTCACGAGGGCCGCCGCCCTGCCGCGCCTCGAGACGGTCAGGCTCCTGAAAGGGCTGCGCAAACTCGAAGTCGCGGCGCCGGCCGTCTTGATCAATGCGCTGACTCCGCCCGGCTGTTCGCGCTGCCTTCGGGCGGTTGCCCGGGAAGCCGTCGAGATCGACGCCCTGCGCGAGAGCAACAAGCGCGCTCGCTGGGATATGCTGGGCGCGCAAGCGCTGCCGTCCGCCCCCCGCGGCCACAAGGCGCTGCTCGCCTTCGGCAAGACCTGGACGAGGATCGCATGAACACCGCGACATACCTCTACTGCCTCGCTCGCCCGGCTACCGGCAACAAGGCCCCTGCGCTCGACAAAGCGCCGAAGGGCGTGCCCGGCGCGCAAAAGCCGCGCACCATCGACGCCGGCGGCGGCCTCTTTCTGGTCGCGGCCGATGCCCCGCTCGACCGCTACGGCGAAAAGCCCATCGAGGCGAAGTTGTCGGATCTCGATTGGGTGTCGTCGGTGGCGCTCCCGCACGAGGCGGTGGTCGAGCACGTGAGCAAGATCGCGACCGTCGTTCCGATGAAGCTGTTCACCCTCTTCCACTCCGACGAGCGCGCGCTCGAGCACATCCAGAAGCAGCGCAAGCGGCTCGACCGGCTGCTCGAGCGGCTCGACGGCCGCGAGGAGTGGGGGGTGCGGATGATCCTCGACGAAGTGGCCGCGCTTCGCACCGCGCGGATTGAGGCCGCCAAGAGCGCCAAGACCGCCAAGGCGGTGAAGACCGGCGCAGCCTTCCTCTTGCGCAAGAAGAAGGAGCAGGACGCGGCGAAGGAGCTGCTCCAGCAGGCGCGCACCCGCGCCGACGAGCTGTTCGAGGAGCTGAGCACCAAGACCGACGACGCGCGCAGACGGCCGCCGCCGCCCGGCAAGGCGGGCGAGCGCGTCCTCCTCGATGCCGCGTTTCTCCTTCCCCGACGCAACGTGAAACCCTTTCAGACGGCGGTGCGCGCACAGGCGAAGAAGCTTTCCCAGCACGGCTATCAACTGGTCCTGACCGGGCCCTGGCCGCCCTACAACTTCGTGGCGGAGAGCGCTTGAGCGCCGCAAACCGCAAAGACGCGGAGGAGATCATCGAGCACGCGGATTCGTCGCTGCTCGAGATCATCGACCACGTCCTCAACAAGGGCGTGATGGTGCACGGGGAGGCCATGCTCGCAGTCGCCGGCGTCGATCTCGTCTACCTGCGGCTCAACGTCATCCTCTGCGCGGCGGACCGGTTGTTGCCGCCTTCGGTCGCGAGGTGACGTCGCTGTATGCAGTGGTCTCGGAGCCGCCGCGCAACCCGCGCGGATGCGACGTGGGCGCCTTCGCGGGCTTGCCGTTGCGGACGTTGCGCTGCGGCGATCTGTGGCTCGTCGCCGGCGCGGCGCCGGAAGCGCTATCGGAGAGCGCGCTGCGCGCCCACGAGGCCGCGGTGCGCGGCATCGCCGAGGCGTGCGAGGCGTGCCTTCCCGCCCGCTTCGGCGCCCAGGCCGCGTCCGAAGAAGCGCTCTGCGCCGCCCTCGCCGACAGAACGGCGGAGCTGAAGGAGGCGCTCATCCTGGTTCGCGGCCGCGAGCAGATGACGGTGCGGGTGCAAGAGGCGCAGGCGGCGAGAGAGCCTGCGCCGTTGCCCGAGTCGCCGGGTGCGCGCTACCTCGAAGAACGACGAAGGCGCGACGCGCTGCCCGAGCTGGATCCGCTGCGGGAAGCGGTGCGGGGCCTCGTCCGGGCCGAGCGCGTCGAGCGCCACCAGCAGCTCTTCGCCAGCGTCTATCACCTCGTCGACAAGGGCCAATCGCAGGCGTACCGGGCGGCCGTCGCGAGCGTGCCGGGGCTGCGCGCCGCGGTCACCGGACCCTGGCCCGCGTGGTCGTTCGCGCCGGAGGCGTTGTGAAAAAGGACGACATCGCCGCGCTTCAGGTCCGCGAGCTGGAGGCGCTCCGCAAGGAGATCGAGCGCCGGGTGACCAAGGCACCGCGCTGGAACGCCGACCCCGCCGACGTGCAGAAGTCGGTGGTGCGGCTGGTCCTGGCGCTGATCGAGTTCTTGCGAAAGCTGCTCGAAAAGCAGGCCATCCGGCGGATGGAGAACGGCACTCTGACCGACGAGCAGACCGAAGCCATCGGCACCGCGCTGATGAAGCTGGAGGAGACGGTCCACGACCTGGCGGCGAAGTTCGGGCTCAAGCCGGAGGATCTGAACCTGGACCTCGGGCCCCTCGGCCGCCTCATCTGAAGCCCTCCAGCAGCGCGCGGGTGCCCCTTTCCGGAAGGCCGGCGGTGTCGGGCCCACCCACGCCCACCGTCATCCCCATTTGATTACTCAGGATTGGGCGAAAAACGCGCCGCCAAAGCTTTGGTGATCCGGCGCGGTGCAGGTACTCTTCCGCTCTATGAGCACGCGACCACAAGCCCATCTGGCCGGCGTCCGCGCTCTATGCCTGGCTTGGATTCTGGCCATGGGCGCTGGGTTCACAGCCATTTGGCGGTACAAGCTCACCCCGAGCGCGCAGGGAAGCGTCGTCGCGCGCTGGCCGGCCGATACCCGCCTGCACGCCGCACCTGGTCGGGCGACCCTCATCCTGTTTGGACACCCGCAGTGCCCTTGCACCCGCGCGACCGTCGCGGAGCTGGCCCGTCTGATGGATCGCTATGGCGACAGGCTGGACGCCTGGGTGCTCTTCGCGACGCCATCGGGTGCCGCCAAAGACTTCAGCCGCAGTGACCTCTCGTCGATCCACAAGAGCGACGTCTGGTCGACCGACAACAGCGACCTTTGGTCGAGCGCCGAGCGCATCCCCGGCGTGCACGTCCTGCGCGACGAGGCAGGAAGTGAGGCCGCGCGGTTCGGCGCCGCCACCTCCGGCACGATCGCGCTCTACCGCGACGGCAAGTTGCTCTTCCACGGCGGCATCACGCCGGCCCGCGGCCACGAGGGCGACAGCTTCGGCAAGGAGCGCCTCATCTCGCTCTTGACCACCGGGAAAGCCGACCGGGACGACGCGCCCGTCTTCGGTTGCTCGCTTTCCATCGATGACAAGGACCGCATCGCGCGGGCCACTCCAGACGAGAGGACACAACTCCGATGACCGCACCAATGCAGACCCTGGATGCCGCCCAAGCCGCGGCCGATGCCATCGTGGAGCGCGCGGAAGCCAGGTACGACGCCCACCGCCAGGAGATCTTCCGCGCGACCGATCGCATCTTCGGGTGGCTGATGATCGGGCAGTGGATCTTCGGCATCTTCCTCGCGGTCGCCGTCTCGCCTTACGCGTGGGAGGGCAAGGTCAAGACCATCCATGCGCACGTGTGGATCGCCGTCATCCTCGGCGGCCTCTTGAGCGCGCTGCCCGTCTACCTCGCGCGCAAGCATCCGGGCGAAGTCCTCACCCGCCACGTCATCGCGGTGGCCCAGTTGCTCTGGTCGGCCTTGCTCATCCACCTGACCGGCGGCCGCATCGAGACCCACTTTCACGTCTTCGGCTCTTTGGCCATCCTCACCTTCTACCGGGACTGGCCGGTCGTGATCACCGGCGCCGCCGTCACCGCGCTCAACCACTTCTTTCTCGGCGTCTTCTGGCCGGAGTCGATCTACGGCATCGCCAACCCCGAATGGTGGCGGTTCCTCGAGCACGCGGGCTGGGTGGTGTTCTGCATCTCCTTCATGATCATCGGCACGAGGCGCGGTCAGAAGGACATGCGGGTGATGGCCGACCGCAGCGCCGAGCTCGAAGCGCTGTCCGAGAACGCCTGGCGCAATTCGTCCGTCATCGACCGCATGACCGCCAAAGCGGCCGGGACCTAGGAGCCGGCGATGACGGACGCCATGGCGGACAACAACCTCTCGCCTTTGACGGGGTACGACCGCGTCATCGTGCCGGGAGCCAACGGGCCCCGCGAGCTCAGCCGCAAGCAGTTCGAACAGCTCCCGTTGCGAGAGCGGGTGGGTTTCCTCATCGCAGGGACCGCTCAGTTCTACCGCATGGGCGCGGCGGTCAGCGCCACCAACGCGATGAAGGGCTGACCCTGCGCGACTTCGTCTCTGCGGCTCCGCGCGCCGCCACGCTGCCGCGCGCGGCCAAGCTGCTCTACACCGCTTTCTGCGGCTTCACCGCGGCGGGGCTCGCGAGCTGCGTCGGGCTCTACAGCGGCATCGTCGGCTTCACCGCGCGGTCCACGCCCGCGCAGCTCTACGGCAACCTGGTCGATCGCTACCGCACGGCTTTGCCTCACGACCTGCTGCAGACGACGCACTTTCATCTCTTCTCGGTGCCCGTCTACCTCCTCGTCGCCGGCCACCTGTTCCTGCTCAGCGGGCTTTCGCCGAAGATCAAGACGGCCGCCATCTCGGCGGCGATTGCATTCACCGTGCTGCACCTGCTCGCGCCCTGGCTCGTGTACTTCGGCGGCGCAGCGCTGGCCTGGGTCTATCCGATCACCGGCGCCGGCATGCTGCTCGGCTTCGTCGTATTGCTCGGGGTGCCGCTGTACGAGATGTGGAGCGGGCGCCCGGTCATCGCGGGCCGCTGACGGCGCAACGCCTCGCCCCCTGGGCCTGTGGTCGCCCAGAACGTCGTCACTTCGGCAGCATCCGCTGCAGAGAGTCGAGCGTGTCGGCGTCCCCCGGTTTCTTGTCTGTGCGCACCCGCGCGATGCGCGGAAACCGCACCGCGATGCCGCTCTTGTGGCGGGTGCTGCGGGCGATGGCCTCGAAGTGCAATTCGAAGACGTGCTCGGGCTTGACCGCCCGCACAGGCCCGAACCGCTCGACCGTGTTCTGCCGGATCCACTTGTCGAAGTGGTTCAGCTCTTCGTCGCTCAATCCCGAGTACGCCTTGGCGATGGGAACGAGATTCGGTCCGTCCCAGACGGCGAAGGTCATGTCGGAGAGGATGGTGGCGCGGCGGCCGTTCCCGGGCTGCGCGTAGACCAGAACGGCGTCGATGGTGTGCGGCGCGATCTTCCACTTCCACCATTCCCCGCGCGGCCGGCCTGCGCGGTACGGCGAGTCGAGGAGCTTGAGCATCAGCCCTTCCACCGCGCGCTCCCGCGAGCCTTCGCGAAGCTTCGCCAGCTCGTCCCAGGTCGCCGCCTCGACCGGCGCGGAGAGCACGAAGCGGTCCCCATGCACCAGCGGTTCGAGCTTCGCCCGGCGCACCCGCAGCGGCTCCGCGCGCAGATCGCGCCCTTCGAGCTCGAGCAGGTCGTACGCCATGAACGAAGCCGGCGCCTGCTCGAGGATGGCGGGAGAAAGCTTTTGCCGGCCGATCCGCCGCTGCAACACCGAGAAGGGCAGCGGCTTGCCTTCGGCAAAGGCGAGAACTTCGCCGTCGAGGACCGTGCCTTCCGGCAGCGCGTCCCAGACCGGAAACAGCTCGGGAAAGCGGTCGGTGATCAGCTCTTCGCCGCGCGACCAGAGAAAGGCTGCGCCCTTGCGCTTGACGAGCTGGGCGCGAATGCCGTCCCACTTCCACTCCGCGAGCCAGGCCGAGCGGTCGCCCAACGACTCGGGCGGATCCTGCAGCGGCGAGGCGAGAAAGAACGGATATGGCCGGGAGAGGTCGCCTTCGCTCTCGCGGGAGAAGAGCGCGCGAAAGTTGGCTTCGGTCGGCTGCCAACCACCCATCATCCGGTGTGCGACGACTGCTGGTTCGAGGCCGGCTTCCAGCGCGACCGCGCGCATGGCCAAAGTCGCGGACACGCCCACCCGCAATTCCCCGGTCAACAGCTTGATGAAGAGGAACAGCTCGCGCCTGTCGAGCGAGTCGAAGAGCCGCGTCACCTCCGCGCGCTTCGCTTCCTCGTCCGCCTCGCGCAGCGGCAGAAGATGCTCTTCGACCAGCCGCGAGAGCGGCAGCGGCCCAGCGGCAGGATTCGCCCCGCCCCGCGCGGTGTCGATGAGGAGCGCGGCGGTCTCCGCCAGGTCGCCGGCCATCGAGTAGCACTCCTCGAACATCCACTCCGCAACGCCCGCGCGCTCGCACGCCCAACCAGCCAAGAGCCGCGGCGAGAGCAGCCGCTTGAGGCGGCCGCCGGTGAGGAAGAAGAGCCCCCAAGCCGCATCCCGCGGCTCGGCGCCGGCAAGGTACCGGCGCACGGCGGCGACCTTCGCGTTGGTGGAATTGGTCGAGTCGAGCGCGTCGAACAGCTCGGCGAAGGCATGCATCAGTCGCCTTCCGGATCGAGCTCGGCGTGAGCGCTGCCGATGGGCCCCGCGTCGGTGCCCTGTTCGCGCAGGTAGCGGATGAGCGCGTCGCGGTGCCCATGCAGCGCGAGCACGCGGGAGGCGGAGGTTTCCCGCACGGTGCGCAAGACCTGCGGCCAATCCGCGTGATCGGAGATGACGAACCCGCGGTCGAAGCCGCGCCTGCGCCGCGTGCCGCGGATGCGCAAGTGGCCCGAGGCGAAGGCCTGGTCAGGCGTCTTGAAGCGCTTCATCCAGGGTGTCCCGCGCGCGGTGAGCGGCGCCAGCACGAGCTCGCCGGCGAGCCCGCGCGAGTCGCCGACGGCGATGGTCTTCGCCATCGTCACTCCGCGGGCGCGGTAGATCTCGGCGAAAGCTTCGACCGCGCCGTGGACGTACACCGGCCGGTCGGTGAGGCGCGCAAGCTCCGCGAGGATGCGCTGCGCCTTTCCCAAGGCGTAGCAGAACAAGAGGGAGGCGCGGTCCGGGTTGCCCTGCCAATAGCGCAGGATCTCCGCCGCGACGGATTGCGGAGGGTCCCAGCGAAAGATCGGCAATGCGTAGGTGGATTCGGTGACGAAGGTGTCACAGCGAAGCGGTTCGAAGGTTGCGCAGGTCGGATCCGGCTCGCGCTTGTAGTCGCCGGAAACGACCCAGACGCCGCTCGCGCTCTCGATGCGGAGCTGGGCCGACCCGAGCATGTGGCCGGCGGGATGGAAGGAGATTCGCGCCGATCCGAGGCGGAGCTGTTCGCCGTAGGCGAGCTCCTGGATGACCGGCCCTTCGCCGATCCGCCGCCGGATCAGCGCGGCGGTGTCGGGCGTGCAGAGGTATGACGAAGCGCCGGGCCGCGCGTGGTCGCCGTGCGCGTGCGTGACGACCGCGCGGTTGACCGCGCCCGACGGATCGACGTGGAACGCGCCTTCGGCGCAATACAAGCCGTGGGGCGTCTCTTCGAGCACGCCCCGCAGTCTAAGTCGTTTGAATCTGCGCGGCCTCGCCGGATTAAATCTGCGCGGCCTCGACGGTTTCGGCCGGAACCTGCGCGCGAGGGGCCCCGTCTTCCTTGATCTCGTCGGCGAGGTCTTCCATGACGGTGCCGAGGTCCTCGAGCTCGTCTTCGGCGAGGAGCTGCTTCACCTGCGGGAAGAGCTCGCCCTCCTCCTCTTCGACGTGGTGCTCGATCTCTTCCTTGAGCACGCCCATCTTGGCGTCGAACTGCGCGTCGTCGACTTCCATCTCGAGCAGATCCGCGATCAGCCGCTTCGCCTGCAGGTGCTCCTCGACCGCCTCCTGGAGCAGATCGCTCGTGCGCGCGCTCTTGGTCGCCGGATAGAAGTGCTTTTCCTCGATCGCCGCGTGGACTGCGAGATCATCCGCAATCTGCTCGAAGAGCCGGCGTTTGGCGTCCACCGATGACGCCTTTTCGTACCGTGCGAAGAGAGCCTTCACTTCTTTGTGCTGCTGCTCGAGCAGATCGATCGCGTTCACTGGACTGCCTCCGTGGTTTTGCGGATTACGGCGACAAGTTGAGGATCGAACGCCGGTTGCGCAATGCGCCGAAGCCGAATGTAGTGAACGGTCGCCCGTCCGTCCGCTCGTTTCCGAGGCCGCGGATGCTACGTTCGCGCCTATGCACAAGCGCGCGGTCTGCATCCACGGACACTTCTACCAGCCGCCGCGCGAAAACCCGTGGATCGAGGAAGTCGAGGTGCAGGATTCCGCCTCCCCTTTCCACGACTGGAACGAGCGCATCTCCGCCGAGTGCTACGGCCCGAACGGCGCCGCCCGGCTGAAGAACGGCGAAGGGCGCATCCACGACATCGTCAACAACTACGTCCATCTCAGCTTCAATTTCGGACCCACGCTGCTCGCCTGGCTCGAGCGGCACGAGCCGGAAGTGTACCGGAGCGTCATCCACGCGGATGCCCGCTCGGCGCACGAGCGAGGGCACGGCAACGCGATTGCGCAGGCGTACAACCACGCCATCCTTCCGCTCTGCAACGACCGCGATCTGCGCACCCAGATTCGCTGGGGCATCGCCGATTTCCGCCACCGCTTCCGCCGCGCGCCGGAGGGTCTGTGGCTGCCGGAGACCGCGGCGGATCTGCGGACGCTGCAGGCGATCGCCGACGAAGGCATCCGCTTCACCGTGCTGTCGCCCTACCAGTGCAAGCGGGTCTCGACCCCGGCGGGCAAATGGCTGGATGCGAGCGGGGCGCGGTTCGACCCCACCCAGCCGTACCTGATCAAGCTGCCCCGGGGCGGTTCGTTGCCGGTGTTCTTCTACGACGGACCCATCGCCCGCGCGGTGGCGTTCGGCGAGGCGTTGCACAACGGCGACGACCTGGTCGGCCGGCTCGAAGCCGGCTTTTCCGAGGCCCGCGCCCACGACGAGGTGCTCACCGTAGCGGTAGACGGCGAGACCTTCGGCCACCACCGCAAGGGCGGCGACGAAGTTCTCGCTGCGGCCATCCGCAAGCTCTCGCAGCGCGAGGACGTCCAGCTCGTCAATCTGGCCCAGGCGCTCGATTTCAATCCGCCCAAGCTGGAGGCCGAAATCTTCGATCAGAGCTCCTGGAGCTGCGCCCACGGCGTCGAGCGCTGGCGCAGCGACTGCGGTTGCAGCACCAGCAGTCAGCCCGGCTGGCGGCAGCACTGGCGCGCGCCGCTGCGGGCGGCCCTGGACGGCCTGCGCGACAAGCTCTCCCTCCACTTCGAGCGGGAAGGCTCGAAGCTCTTGCGTGACCCGTGGCGCGCGCGCGACGAGTTCATCGCCGTCATCCTCGACCCGGAGCGGCGCGAGGCGGGCGCCTTCGTGGCGAAGCACGCGCTGCGGGAGCCGAGCCCGCAGGAGCGGGTGAAGGTGTTGCAGCTACTCGAGATGCAGCGCCAGGCCATGCTGATGTTCACCAGTTGCGGCTGGTTCTTCAGCGAAGTGTCGGGCCTGGAGACGGTGCAGATCCTGAAGTACGCCGCGCGCGCCCTGCAGCTCGCGCGCGAGGCCGCAGGGGTCGAGCTGGAGGCGGACTTCAAGGCATCCCTGGAAAAAGCGCCCTCCAACATTCCCGAGCGCGAGAATGCGCGCCGCATCTACGAGCGCGAAGTGCAGCCGTCCATCGCTTCCTTGGAGACGGTGGCCGCGCACTACGCCATCGCCAGCCTGGTCGAAGAGACGAAAGACCGCGCCCGCATCTTCTGCCACGAGGTGCACACCTCCTCCGAACACCGGCAGGACGCGGGAACGGCGGCAATGTCGCTCGCCCGGGTGGAGGTGAAGAGCCTCATCACCCAGGAGCGCGTCGACCTGACCACCTGCGTGCTGCACTTCGCCGGCGCCGATTTTCGCTGCGGGGTCCGGCACTACGATCCGCCCTCGTTCGCGCGGACCGCCGCACTTTTGGAGAGCACCTTCGCCCGGTTCTCGCTGGCGCAGTCGGTGCGGGAGATCGACCGCGAATTTCCCGGCCGCGACTACACCCTGCGCGACCTCTTCCTCGACGAGCGCCGGCAGGTGGCGAACAAGCTCCTGCGCGAGACGATGGCGCGGTACGAAGGCGACTACCGCCAGATCTTCGACGCCAACCGGCGCCTGATCGATTTCTTGCGCGAGATCGATTCGCCGGTCCCCCGGCCGCTGCAGGTCGCGGCCGACGTTGCCATCTCCCGGGAGGCGTTGGAGGTGGCCCGCAGGTTGGAGGCGGACGCGGTCGAGCCGGCAGCGGCCCAGGCCGAGCTGCTCGCGCTGGCGAAGCTCGCCGATCGGCTGGGAGCGCGCATCGATCGCGCCGCTTTGCGCGGGCCCATCCACGCAGCCGTACGGACGCGGTTCGAGCGGGCGCTTTCGGGGCAGACGGAGGCGGCGCAGGCGACGTTCGACCTGCTCGACCTCGCCCACCGGATCGACCTGCACCTGGATTTATGGCCGCAGCAGAACGCGCTCTGGGAAGCGGTGCGGACCGGCGTCATCGACCGCGCGGTCCTGGCGCGGCTGGCCGGGCCGCTCTGGTTCGACGAGCCGGCGCTGCTCACCAGGGTCGACGGAGCGCGCCGCGCGATCGCCTGACGGCGCAGCTCGCAACGCGCCGCCGGATCATTCGGAGTCGACGACCGAGCCGCCGGTCGAGTCCACCCGGAGCTCCGGCCTGCCGCGAACGTGGATCACGCTGCCTCCGGAGGCCCTGCCCTGGACGCTGTCGCTCACCGCGAGCTCGGCGACACTGCCGCCCGAGGCCTGGACCCGCAGCGCGTGAGTGCTGAAGCCGCCGCCCATGCACCGCGCGCCGCCGGAGAGCGCGAGCTTCACCTGGTCTGCCGAGCCGTCGAGGAAGAGGCCGCCCCCGCCCGAGACGTGCGCATCGAGCTTCTTCACCGCGACATGCTTCACGTGGACCTCGCCGCCGCCGCTCGACTGGATGGACAGGTCGTCGGACGAGGCGACATCGGCGCGGATGGACGAGCCGCCGCTCGCGTCCAGCTCGTCGATGCTGGGAGCGCTCACCCGGACGACGACCGGCGTCTCGGTGTTCAAGGAGAAGAGGTGCCGCTTGAACCGCACCATCAGCGTGCCGTCCTCCACCACCGTCTCCACCAGCGGCAGGACGTTGTCGTCCGCCTCGATCTCCACCCGCTGCGGGCCAATCTTCACCTCACCGCGGATGCCGCTCGACACCGAAAGCCCGGTGAACGACCCGACCGCGCGCGTCTCCCGCTGGGCGTTTCCGCTCCCGCGGACGCCCTCCGCGAACGAAGTGCACGACAAGAGGAACGCCGCGGCGAAGGCGATGCGTGTCATGCACCGCCCTACGCCCGCCCGCGGACGCTATTTCAGGGGGCCCGCGCCGCGCGCACCGGCAGGACGGAGCGATGCGCCGCTGGACAGTCCGATCAACTCGTAGCGATGCGCTGCCGGACAGTCCGATCAGCTCGCGGACTGCTCCGCCGGCGGCGGCACCGAGGCCTCGCTGCCCGGTTCGGGCGCCTCCCGGCGATAGCCGCACTCCTTGTCCGCGCAGGCGATGAACGCGCCGTCGCGCTTCGAGTACTTGGAGAGCAGGTACGGCTTTCCGCACTGCGGGCACGGCCCCGGAATCGGCCGGTCCCACGCCGCGAACTTGCAGTTGGGGTAGTTGACGCAGCCGAAGAACGACTTGCCGAAGCGGCTCTTCCGCTCGGCCAGCCCGCCGCCGCAGTCGGGGCAGACGACGCCCTTCAAGGTGATGGGCCGCGTGGTCTTGCAGGCCGGGTAGTCGCTGCAGGCAAGGAAGCGTCCGAAGCGGCCGCGCTTGTTCACCATCGGCTTCGAACAGGTGGGGCAGACTTCGTCGGTGGGCAGATCCTCGACGATCTTGATCTTGCCGTCCTCTTCGATGAAGTCCTTGGTGTTCTTGCACTCCGGATAGCCGGAGCAGGCGAGGAACCGGCCCATCCGGCCCCACTTGATCACCATCGGGCTCCCGCACTTCTCGCAGACGAGCTCGGTGGGCTTCTCCTCGCGCTTCACGTCGCGCATCTGCTCTTCGGCGGCGTCCAGCGTCAGCTTGAAGGGGCCGTAGAAGTCGCCGAGCAGCTTGACCCAATCGACCTTGCCCTCTTCCACCTCGTCGAGATCCTCTTCCATCTTGGCGGTGAAGGTCACGTCCATCACCCGCGGGAAGGCGGACAAGAGAAGCTCGGTGACGATCTTCCCGAGCTCGGTCGGATAGAACCGGTTCTCCTTCTTCTCGACGTATTCCTTGTCCTGGATGGTGGAGAGGATGGCCGCGTAGGTGGACGGGCGGCCAATGCCCTTCTCTTCCAGCTCCTTCACGAGCGACGCCTCGGTGAAGCGCGGCGGCGGCTGGGTGAAGTGCTGCTCCGGCAGAAGCTCGACGAGCGACAGCGTCTGGCCGGCCTCGAGCGCGGGGAGCTGGCGGGAGACGTCGCCCTTCTCCTCGTCTTCGCCCTCCATCTTTTCCGCGCCGGCCTCGTCGTCGTGCTTCTCGGCCTCCATGCCGTACACCGCGAGGTAGCCGGGGAACTTGAGGATCTGGCCGGTGGCGCGGAACGTCGCCCGCGGCGCCTTGCCGGCCACGCTGAGCGCGCCCGGGTTGGCGGCGATGTCTGCGGTGGTCTGGTCGAACACCGCCGGCACCATCTGGCAGGCGATGAAGCGGTTCCAGATCAGCTCGTAGAGCCGGTACATGTCGCGCTCGAGGTGCGGCTGCACGCGCTCGGGCGGGTACTCGAGCGAGGTGGGCCGGATAGCCTCGTGGGCGTCCTGCGCGCTCTTCTTGGTCTTGAACTGCACCGGCTCCGCGGGCAGGTGTCCTTGCCCCAGCGGCCGGTGATGTACTCGCGCGCTCCCTGCACCGCGTCCGGAGAGAGGCGGACGGAGTCGGTGCGCATGTACGTGATCAGCGCGGTCTGGCCTTCGTCGCCGAGCTCGACGCCCTCGTAGAGCCGCTGCGCGAGCGTCATGGTCTTCTTGGCGGTGAAGCCCAGCCGGTTCGCTGCCTCCTGCTGCAATTTCGAAGTGATGAACGGCGGCGGCGCGTTGCGGCGACGCTCCTTGCGGATGACCTCGGCGACCGTGTACGCGGCGCTCTTCAGCTCCTCGACCAGCGGCGTCGCGGTCTGCGCGTCGTTGAGCTGGATCTTCTCGCCGTCGAGCTTGATCAACTTCGAACGGAACTGCGGAGGCAGCGCCGCCTTCAGGTCCGCCTCGATGCTCCAGTACTCGACCGGCGTGAACGCCGCGATCTCCTGCTCGCGCTCGACCACCAGCCGCACCGCCACGCTCTGCACGCGCCCCGCCGAGAGCCCGCGCCGCACCTTCTTCCAGAGGATGGGCGAGATCTGGTAGCCGACCAGCCGGTCCAACACGCGCCGCGCCTGCTGCGCGTCGTAGGTGTGCTGGTTCAATTCCAGCGGGTGCTGGATGGCCTCTTGAATCGCCTTCTTGGTGATCTCGTTGAAGAGCACGCGCTGGGTGGGGATCTTCAGCTTCTTCAGCACGTCCGAGACGTGCCAGGCGATGGCCTCGCCCTCGCGGTCGGGGTCGGTCGCGAGCAGGATGCGGTCCACGCCCTTGGCCGCCGTCCGCAGATCGGAGACGACCTTCTTCTTCGCCTCGATCACTTCGTAGACCGGCTGGAAGCCGTTCTCGACGTCGACGCCGATCTTGCTCTTCGGCAGATCCATCACGTGGCCGACGCTGGCCTTCACCACGTAGCCCGAGCCGAGATACTTCTTGATCGTCTTCGCCTTGGCGGGCGACTCCACCACCACCAGCGTGGAGCCCTTGGCGCGGGTGGCGATTTCAGGTTGCTCGCCGTCGTCTTCGGCGGTCGCCTTCTTGGCGGCGGTCTTGCGAGGGGCCTTCGGCTTCTTTTCGGCTGCTTCCGCTTTGACTGTCTTCTTGGTTGCCATGTGTTGGGGCGGCGAATGGATGCCGTCACTCCCTTTGGGGTTCGTCGTGTCCCTTTGTCCGCAGGAAGTATTTCCCCGGACGAGAGAGACACATGCCTTTTTGCTCCAGCTCCGCAAGTTTCCGCAGCGTCTGGCTGACGGAAAGACCCGCCTTTTCGGCGAGGTCGTCCACGTGGGACGGAGCGCGTTCGTGGAGCAGGCCGAGCAGCTTGTGGCCGGCTTCC
>DASXHM010000095.1:0-2983 GCA_036488495.1 Myxococcales bacterium
TCGAGACGCGGGGTGCGCAAAGCGAGATCGAGCCGGTCCTGCATGGGCTGCTCAAGAACGACTTGCGAATCCGCGACGCCACCCTCTTCGACGCCCACGGCATCGCAGTCGCGGCCACCGACGCGGCAGTCGTGGGCCGGAATTTCTCCTTCCGGCGCTACTTTCGCGACGCGGTTTCGGGCACCACCAGCGTCCCCGACTTCATCATGAGCACGGGCGACCCGCCTTCGCCCTCCGTCGCCTTCGCCACGCCCGTCCGCGGGCGAGATCGGATCCTGGGCGTGCTGATGCTGCTCGTGCGCGGCTCGGCGGTGTGGGACGCCCTGCGCGAAGGGAACGAGCGGTCCGGCAAGGGCAGCTTCGCGGTGCTCGTGGACGAGCACGGGGTCATCCTCGCCCACAGCGCAGACGACTCCGCCGTCTTCCATCCGGTCTCGCGCCTCGGCTCCGCGGACATCGCGCACATGGTCGAGGAGCGCCGGTTCGGCGCGGAGACGCGCGGGCTGCTCGAGATGCCGTACTCGATGACCGGGCTCTATGAGCCGGCCGTCGGCGAGACGGTCCCCCAGCCGTTCGCGGTGCACGTCCAGGGTTCGCGCGCGGAGAGCCTCGCCATGATGCACAAGCTCGCCACCGCGCCGTGGACGATGTTCTGCGTGGTGCCGCGCGCGCAGACCATGGCGCCGGTGCAGGCGTTGGTCGGACGCACCGCCGCCGCCACCGGCATCGTCGCCTTGCTCGCGCTCCTGGCCGGCATCTTTCTCGTCGGACACATGCTCAAGCCGTTGCAGGCGCTGAACGCGGCGGCCGCGGCGGTGCAGCACGGCGACTACGGGGTGCGGGTCGCCACCGGCCGCGACGAGATGGGCGTTCTCGGAAACGCTTTCAACCGAATGGCTGCCGCGCTCGCGTCCTCGCGCGACGAGCTCGAGGACGAAGTCCGCCGCAGGACCCTGGCGCTGGGCGCGGCAAAGGACGATCTCGAGCGCCAGAACGCCGCGCTCGCCCAGCGCACCGCCGAATTGACCGAGCGGCAGACCCGCGACGTCGCCTTCGCGCGCACGCTCGCCGCGCTCTCCGGCCACGGCACCTTGCGGGAGGTGGTGCTGACCACGCTGCAGGAAGCGGAAGAGTACCTGCGCACCCTGGTCGTCGCTTGCTACCGCCTGGACGAGGGCCAGCTCGTGCCGGTGGCGGCGCGGGGCGGAGAGGCGCGTCCGATGCCCGTCGCCGGCCGCGTCGAAGAGGCGCTGGTGACGCGAAAAGCAGTCCTGCTCGACGCGCTTCCCGAAGACGCCGAACTGCGCTTCGAGGCCGGATTCGCCGCCGGCCGCCCCAAGGCGGTGTTGCTCCTCCCTCTCAGCATGGGCGACCGCGACGTGGGCATCCTCGCCGCCGGCTTCGGTCGCGAGCCGTCACCGCAGCAGACCGCCTTTCTCGCCGAGATGGCTCTGCCGCTCGCGCTCGCCATCGGCCGGCACGAGTTGCACGAGCAGACCGAGCGGTTCGCGCTCCAGCTCGCACAGCGCAACGAGGCCTTGCGCGAGCAGTCGGAGGAGCTGGCGGCGAAGCAGAAGGAGCTGGAGCAGAAGAACGTCGAGATCGGCCGCGCCAACCAGCTCAAGAGCGAGTTCCTCGCCAACATGTCGCACGAGCTGCGCACGCCCTTGAACGCGGTGATCGGGTTCTCCGAGCTCTTGCTCGAGGACTCGACGAGGCTGCTCCCCGATCACGTCCAATTCGTCCGCGACATCCACGCGAGCGGCAAGCATCTCCTGCAGCTCATCAATGCAGTCCTCGATCTCGCCAAGATCGAATCGGGCAGGGTGTCCATCGACGTGCGGCCGCTCGATGCGCGCCAGCAGATCGCGTCGGCCTGCGCGCTCACCTCCGCGCTGGCGCAGAAAAAGCAGCTCCGGCTGACCCAGGCCATCGAAACCGAGCGCAGCGTCCGCGCCGATCCGGGAAAGCTCCAGCAGATCCTGCTCAACCTGCTCTCGAACGCGATCAAGTTCAGCGACGACGGCAAGACCATCGAAGTGGGCGTGCGCGACGAGGGCGACGACCTGTTGCGGTTTTGGGTCAAGGACGAGGGCCCGGGCATTGCGGACAGCGTGCGCCCGGAGCTGTTCAGGCCATTCGTGCAGGGCGAATCGCCGCTGGTGAAGAAGCACGAAGGCACCGGCCTTGGCCTCGCCATCACCCGGCGGCTCGTCGAATATCAAGGCGGCGACGTCGGGGTGGTCACGGCGCTCGGCCGCGGCTCGACGTTCTGGTTCACGCTGCCGTCCGACGGCCGGAGCCCGGTCGCGAGCCCGAATGGCGTTCCCGCCGTCAACCTCGACACGGTGAAGAACGGCGCCGCCCGTGAGCTGCTCGAGGAGAGGCCGCTCGTCCTGGTGGTGGAGGACGATCTCGCCAATGCCCATCTCTTGCGTTTCCACCTCGAAGGGGCTGGTTACACCGTCGCCCAGGCGGACAAGGAGGCTGAGGCCATCGAGCTCATCCGGCAGCTCGCGCCGCAGGTGGTGCTGCTCGATCTGATGCTCGGCGACGGCGGCAACGGCCTCAACGTGCTGCGGACGATGAAGCAGGATCCGGCGCTCTCCGCGGTTCCGGTGCTGGTCGTCTCCGCGTCGCAGGAGACGCGGCGCGCGCGCGATCTCGGCGCCCTCGAGTGCTTCGTCAAGCCCATCGAAGGAACGCGGGTGGTGGAGGCGGTGCAGCGCATCTGCCCGCCCCCGTTCCTCGACGGAGCGCGGGCGACCGTGCTGGTGGTCGACGATCACGACATGAACCGCGAGCTCGCGCGCACCCTGCTCGAGCGCCGTGGCTGCCGCGTGCTGCTGGCGCGGGACGGTCAGGAAGGCACCCGCGTCGCCAAGCTCGAGCACCCGAAGCTCGTGCTGATGGACCTGGCGATGCCGGTCAAGGACGGCATCTCCGCCGCCCGCGAGCTCAAGGCCGACCCGCAGACCAACGC
>DASXHM010000100.1:0-12629 GCA_036488495.1 Myxococcales bacterium
GCGCTTCAGGCACATCCTTCTGGGCCTTCTCGACATTGAACAACCTCTCGCTGGCTTGATTCGGATCAAACCCGCACGTAAACCTAGAGTGTCAACGATGTCCTCAGACTAAGTGTCAGCGATCTCCCCGCACGCACACGGTCAATCGATTTCAACGCTCACTGAACGAGTGCGAACTGCTACGGCCCGTCCGCTGGAATACGGGCACGGGTGTCGAACGGGTCGGCTGGCCAAACTGTGCAAGGTCGGCTGGCGGCGTTGGGACATGCTCCCATGCCGGTGCCTCCGCCGGAGCGGGTCAGCCCCGGGCGCGCACCGCCCTGACGCACCTTTCACCTTCCGACGGGGGAACCTGCCCGCTGTCGCACCCGAAGACCGGCTCGGTGACACTAGCCTGTCGGCGCGGAAAAGCAGGCGGGCGCCTGGCGTGCCGAACGGCAGGCTGCTCTTTCGCTCGCCCCCGCGTGTGCGCAACTTCGACGGTAGGAGGTTGCATGCGGGTCAAGCTCGGCCGGGTGATTTCGATGGACTACGTGGTCCGCGTCGACACCGGCAAGGTGGTCGAGAGCAGCGCGGGAAACAGGCCCATCGAATACCTGCATGGCGCCGGGCAAATCCTCCCTGCGCTCGAGCGCGCCCTGGAGGGCTTGCGCGAAGGCGACCAGGCGTCGTTCAGCATCCCCTGCGAAGACGCCTATGGGATGCGCAAGGAGGACAACGTCGTCTCGCTGCCGCGCAATCTCTTCCCCGCCGAGGTGAAGCTGGAAAAGGGCCTCTGCCTGTATGCCCGCGCGAGCGGACAGAGCTACCCCATCACGGTGCGGGAAGTGAAAGAGGATCTGGTCGTCGTGGACTTGAATCACCCGCTCGCCGGTGAACGCCTCTTCTTCGAAGTGAACATCCGCGGCGTCCGCCCCGCCGGCAACATGGAGATGTTCACCGGCAAGGCCGAGCCGGCCGAAGTGGTCTGAGCCGCCACGCGACTAAAGTCGTTCGAGCCAGCGCTGCGCCTCGAGGGCGCGGCCCGGCGGCGCGTCCTTCCCGAGCTCGGTGAACGCAGCCCGCGCCGCGGCGGCATCGCGCAGATGCCAGGCGGAGATTCCGCGCATCCGCAAGCTCTCCTGCACGAACAACGGTCCGGGCAGGCTGCGGCGGAGCGCGTTGCCGGCGTAGCGCGCGCACGCCTCCCAAGCGGCGCGGTTTTGCAACTGCTTGGCGAGGAGATAGGCGAAGATCCCGTCTCGCGGGCGCTGCAGATCGAGATCGCGCAGCGCGAGCAGCACTTCCGGCCCGGTGTCTGCCTCGGTGAGGAGCGGCCGCAGCGCGGGCCAGGTGGCGGCGTCGTTCAAGCCGAACAGCCGCACCGCCAGCGCGCGCTCCGCGGCCTCCGGCTGCACGAGCTGAAGTGCCTCTTCGAACCGCGCGCGCGCCGCCTGGACGTCGCCCGCTTTCCACGCGCTGTCGCCTGCGTCGGTGAGAAGCTGCGCCTTGAGCGGCGCCGAGAGCTTCGGGTGCGAGAGTGCGCGGTCGAGCGTCGCGCGCGCGCCCTCCGCATCGCCGGCCGCAGCCTGCGCCCTGCGAAGCTGCAGGAGCAACGCGGGATCGTCCGGCTCGAGACCCGTACACTTCTGCCAGAGCTGCGCCTGCCGCTGCGGATCGCGCGCCGCTCGCGCTTCTGCCTCGAGGTCCGCGACCTCGTGCGCGCAGGGTTTGCGCGTGATGGCCGGCGCGGCAAAGCGTTGCGCGGCCAGGGCATCTGCGCGCGCGGGCTCGCGCAAGCCCTTCAAGAAGTCGAGATAGGCGGGCGCGAGCCGCGCAACGTCGAGAGGCTTCTCGCCGGCATACACGGCGCGCAGCTCCGCCGCTCCGCGCGTCTCCCAGAACCAGTGCACGAACGAACCCGCCGCGGTGTACGCCCGCGGCCCCGACTCGCCGTAGAACTGCGCCGGCGAGAAGAGCCGCGGCAGGCTGGGGAGCAGTTGTAGATCGAGGAGCGCGCGCGCCTCTTCGTGGACGGTGAATTCGCCCGGCGGCCAGTCGCCCGCGACGGCGATGCCTTCGACCAGCGCCATCTTCGGCAACACGCTGCCCGGCACCCCGAACGGCCCGTGCGCAATCGAAGCGCCGAAGGCGTGGACGAGCTCGTGCCGCAAGATCGGGTGCGGGGCGGGCCCGTCATTGGTGTGGATCTGCCGCAGCCAGGGCTTGGTGAAGCTGGTGTCGGCGGCGCCGATCAACGTCCGCTTCTCGGAAGCCGAACGATACAGATAGACGTCGATCTTCCGCGGCGGGGCGGGCGTATCGAGAAAGCGCAGCACCGCGCGCACGCTCGCCTCGGCGTCCTGGGCGAGCAGGGTGCGCTCGAGCGGCGTCTTCTCGCGGGGAAAGTGCAGGATCAGATGCTCGGTCTCGAGCCGCCCGCCGAGCTCGCCGTCGAGCTGCGCCGAGGTGGCCCGATAGTGCAGCGCGGTCGACTTCGCCGAGAGCACGAGCGCAGGCAGGCCGCAAAAGACGAGCAAGAGGAGCCCCGTCCCCGAGCGCAGCGCAAGGCCCGCGAAGGCGAGCGCATAGAGGATGGTCCCGGCCCGGAAGACGAGGAGCGCGCGAGAGATCTGGATGGACTCGTCGTAGATCGGACCCGGATACATGCCGCCGAGATGGTGATAGGCGAACACCTGCGGCCCGCGGACGATCGGCAGGATGGAGAACGCGAGGGTGCCGAAGAAGACGACCGCATAGAGCAGCCCGCCGCGCGAAGGCCAGAGCCGCCCGCAGAGGACGCCGAGGCAGGCGGCGAGCAGCGCCGAAGGCACCGCCAGGACCGCATACAGCGCGAGCCCGGACAACGGATCGCAAGCCGGCCGCCGCAGGCCGTTCAAGAGGATGATCGCGAGCGGCAACAAGAGCGAGAGAAGATCGAACTTCACCGCCCGTCTCAGGGCCAAAGCCGGCTTCGAGGTGCGCGCCGCCGACACTCCGGCGATGCCGCCGAAGGCCCCGACGTAGAGCGCGACCAATTCCGAGAGCTCGTACCCGAGGTGATCGGCGAGCGGAAGGATGCAGCAGGCGACGGCGAGCGTGGTCAGCCCGGCGAGGTACAGGCGCGGCCACATCCTCCCCCCGAGCGGCACGCTGTCGTCGGGGTGCGCCATGGTCGTCCGACGCGCGAACGCCGGACCGCGCGTTCTATAGCAGACCTATTGGCTGCGGACGCAGTACGAGCTGGATTGCATCTGCCCGAAGAGCTGCTGGAACTGCGCCGGCGTGAGCCGCGATTGGATGGTGTCGAGGTACTCTTGATCGATGGCGAGCACCTGGCAGGTCATGCCGCTCGGGCACCCGTTGTTGGCGTTGCAGGCCTGCGTGCAGTAGGTGCCGGCCTGGGTGCCGGTCGACAGGCAGGCGAAGCTCTGGCAGTCCGCGGACCCCAGATACAGGTACTGGCGTCCGGGCTGGGGCGTCAGCTCCGCTCCGTTCGCGTCCTGCAAATGACAGCTCGCCCCCGCGTCCGTCTTGGCGCAGGCAGCAAGCAGAAGGAGTGTCGAGAGCACGACGGTCCGGAAGGCAGGCATGACGTAGGGAAACTTGGTTCTCTGCTCGCCTTCCGCAAGGGGTTGCCTGCTTGGCATGGCATTTCCATGTTGATGCCGCCATGCCGTTCAAGCTGCTCTGCGTCATCCTCCTCACCGCCCTCGCCGCGCAGGCGCAAACTGCCGCTCCTGCCCCCGAAGGCGGCAGCGGGCAGGACACCATCACCGCCGTGCAGAAACGGCCGCTCCGCCAGGCGAAGCGCATCGAGCTTTCGCCGTATGGCGAAATGAGCTTGGGGGATCCGTACCTGCAGCGCTGGGGCGGTGGATTGCGCGCCATGTACCACGTGCGCGAAGGCCTTTCGCTCGGCCTCGACGGCAGCGGTTTCGCCACCTATCGCACCCAGGAGCTGGTGGTGGCGCGCACCGAGTTGCACGCGAACGTGATCGAATCGCGAGAGAAGTGGGCGCTCCTCGCGGTGGGGGCCATCGCGCCCATCTATGGAAAGGTCGCGCTCCCCGGCGACACGCTGGTGCACTTCGAGACCTTCTTCGACCTGGGGATGGGCGGCGCGCTCACCGAGACCGACGCGACGAGCGGGCTCCGGCCGATGATCGCGGCCGGCATCGGCCAGCGCATCTTCGTCAGCGAGTCGGTTGCATTCACCGCGCGAGTGGGCGGCAACCTCTACGCGGAGCGGGCCATCGTCGACGCCACCACCCAGACCAAAGTGATGGGCTTCTGGAGCTTCCGCTTCGGGATCTCGTACTACCTCGGAGGCGGGCGATGAGCGGCATGCTCGCGCTGATGCTCCTCGCAGCCGCGCAGACGAACGCGCCACCAGCGGAAAAAGCGCCTGCCGAAAAATCGGCGGAGAAAGCTGGTGAGACGGCGCCGCCGGTCGAGAAAGCGAGCCTCGAAGGTCTGCCGCCCGCTCCCGGCCGTGCGCAGTACGGAGCGCCTGGATCGCTGCCGCCGGTCAGCGCCCAGCTCTTCCACGTCGGCGGCGGCCTCGAAGTGATGCCGATGTTCCTCGTCTCCATCGGCGACCCCTTCTGGCGGACCGTTGCCGCCGGCATTCGCGTCGAGCACCACTTCGATGAGCGCTGGTCGGTCTCGGCGCACGCGCTCGGAGGGGTGAGCCTCGTCGACGCGCCGGTGGACGTCTGCGGCGCGAACGCGTGCTCCAGCGCGGCCCGTGCCCAGCTCCGCGCGGCCCCGGGCAAGCTCGGCCTCCTCACCGGCGCCGACATCGGCTGGGCGCCCATCTACGGGAAGCTCTCGGTCTTCGGCGACTACACCATCCACTTCGACGCCTATGCGAGCTTGGGCCCGGAGCTCGTGCGCGAGACCATTGCCCCCGACACGGCTTCTCCCGAGGCAGGCCGGTGGGCGCTCGGTGGGCGCGTTTCAGTTGGCGAGCGCGTGTTTTTGACGAATACCTTCATGATCCGCTTCGCCGCGAGCGAGCTCGTATATTCAGGCAGCGTGCGCGGCTCGAGCGAGATCGAGCGCAAGCTCAGCCTCGAAGGCGGCGTGGCGTGGCTCTTCGGCTTGGGACGGTGACGGATGCTGGCAGCATTGGCTTTGATTCTTGCCGCTTCTCCTGACGCTGCCTACGCGCAGCTCGCGAACGTCCGCGGCGACGCCCACGAGGCGGTGCGGGCGCTCGTGCAATCGATGGAGGAGGCACAGCTTCCCCGCAGCGCCGAAGTGCTCCTGGTGCAACTCGCGAAAGACGGATCGCCGCAGGTCCGCGCGGCTGCGCGCGACGAGCTATCCCGGCGGGCGCTGAAGGATCGCGCGACGCAGTCGCTCTTGGCGCGCGTCCGTGTCGAAGGAAAGCTTTCGCCGCCGGTGGCGCTGAGCCTCGCCCGCGAGCACCTGGAGCGCGCGCTGCAGCTCTCGCCGGTCGATCAGGGCTCGGCGTTCACCGGGCTCGAGACCGGCCCTGCCGTCGAACAGGCCGCAGGGGAAGTGGCGCCGCAGCCGCTCGACAAGGATCTGGCGGCGGAGATGGGCGCGCAGCCGAGCCCGGGCGACGCCAAGCCCGCGCCCGCGCCGCAGCCGGTGGAAGACCGATCGGCGGAGTCGCTGCGCGAGCTGGATGCGGCGCGGTCGCTCGCTGCGGAGGTTCCGGCCGGCGACGAGTCGGAAGCGTCCGCGCATGAAGTGGCCGGCCTCGCGGCATTGGCGGAAAACGACGACGCCGCGGCGACCAGGGAGTTCGTGGCGGTCGCGACGGCCCCCCTGAAGAAAGGCGACCCTGCCGCCGAAGAGCGGCGCGAAAAGGCCTACCTGCAGCTCGCGCGGCTCGCCTACGCGATGGGGAACGACGCGCAGGCCACCGAGCTCTACGGCCGCGTCTCGCGCAATGCGCCCGAGTGGCTGGACGCGCTCTTCGAGGCGAGCTGGTCGCGCTTTCGCACCACCGAGGACGAGCTCGCGCTGGGAAACCTGCTCACGCTGCAGGCGCCGTTCTTCGTCAATCGCTTCTTTCCCGAGGCGTCGGTCTTGAAGGCGCTGATCCTCTACGAGAACTGCCGCTATCCGGACGCGCGCAAGACGCTGGTCGAGTTCGAGCACCGCTATTCGGCCCTCCACGACGGGCTCTCGGCGACCCTCGGCTCGATGCCGAATCCGAACGCGGCGAGCGAATTCCTGGTCCGCGGTCCGGTCGCGTTGCAGGGAGTTCCCTTGCCGGCTCGCGAGGAGGTGCTGCGCGTCGAAGAGTCGCCCGACATCGTCGCTTCCATCCAGGCCGCGGCACAGCTCGCGCGGGAGATCGACTCGCTCGACCAGAAGTCATTCCGCACCACCTCGTTCGTTTCGGTAATCTCGCCGATCGACCGCGACGCGCGGCTCGCGTACCTGGACGGCGCCGGCCGGAAGCTCATCTACCGGCTCGAGTCCGAGCGCTCACAGCTTCGCGAGTTGCTCGGCCAGTCGCTGCGCATCTCGTATGAAATCGCGGGCCGCGAAAAGGAGATTGCCGCCTCTCCAGACGGCGAATTCTCGGCGGTGGTCAAGAACGACCGGCTGCCGGTCGCGGACGACGAAGAGAACTGGCCGTTCGACGGCGAATACTGGCGGGACGAGCTCGGCAACTACCGCTACCAGCTCGGCCGGAAGTGCAAGAAGCCGCGTGCCGCGGCGCAGACGGCCAAAGGTCCGTCGCAGCCATCGCACCTCGCGGCGGATCCGCACTGAAAGCGCGTCACGTGGGCACTCCGGTTCCCAGGCAGGGCGCGCTTTTCCACAGCCGCCTCGGCGCGGCGCTGCCTCTCACCAAGCGTCCCGGCGAGCGAGAGGCAGGCGCGAAGGTTGCAGTCCCGCCCGGGTCGGAGGGAGTTCCATGCTCGCGATTCTCATCGCCGCCGCTGCCGTCGCCCATCCGCCGCACCGCGACCCGGGGCTGTTGCACCGCAACGTCGAGCAGTTGACGGAAACGAAGGAGGCTGAGCAGGAAGCCGCGCTCCGCCGGATGGTGCAGCTCGGGGGGTCGCCGGCCGAACAGGCCGAGGTGCTGGCGCGGCTCGCCGGCACTCTGCGCTCGCGCGCGCTCGCGCTCAGCATCCGCGCTCAAGCAGAGGACGACACCGATTCCGCCGCAGCCGAACGCGATCGCAAGACCGCGGAGGTCGCCCGCGACGAGGCCATCACCCGCTACCGCGAGCGGCTGACCAAGTTCCCCAAGGCCGAAGGCACCGACGAGGCGCTCTTCTTCCTCGCCGATGCGCTGCAGGATTCCGGCAAGGACCAGGAGGCGGTGGACGCGGCGCAGAAGCTCGTCACCCGCTATCCGCGCTCGCTGTACGCGCCGGCCAGCCACGTCTTCATCGGCGAGCACCTCTTCGACTCGGAAAAGCTGGACAAGGCGCTCGAGCAGTATCGCGCTGCGGCGACCGTGCCGTCCGACGACGTCTATCCGTACGCGCTCTACAAAGCCGCCTGGTGCCGCTTCAACCAGAACCGCTTCGACGACGCGATGAAGCTCTTGAAGCGCGTCAGCGACGTCTCCGAGAAGCGGGGCAACATCAACAGCGTCCAACTCGCCCGCGAAGCCCGGCGCGACTACGTGCTCGCCTACGCCCGCATCGGCAACACCGACACTGCGCGCGACCACTTCGCCCAGCTCTTCGGCAAGGCGCCGGGCCTGAAGATGCTGGAGCAGTTCGACAAGCTCCTCTTCGACACCGGACGCGATCCGGAAGCGGCGCAGGTGGCGCGGCAGCTCCTCGCGCTGCACAAGGATTCGGCGGGCGCCGCGCTCGATCAGACCCGGCTCCTCGTGCTCGCCCAGCGCGGCGGCAAGCGCAGCGATCTGTTGGCGTCGGCCAGAGCGTTGGTCGCGACGTACCAGCGGGTGCGGGCGCGCTCGAATCCCGACGTGGAGAAGGACGAGAATTTCGCCGAGGCGAACCGCCTGGGCGAGGAGACGCTGCGCAACCTCGCCGTGCAGATCCACGCCGAGGCGCGCAAGACCGACCTGGACGACACCTGGAACGCCGCCCGCGCCCTCTACGCCGACTACCTGACGCTGTTCCCGGACGCACCCGATGCGTACGAGCTGCGCTTCTTCGACGGCGAGCTCCTCTATGCGCGCAACGCCAAGGCGGAAGCGGCCGAGCAGTACGAGGCGGTGACCAAGCTCGATCTGGCGGCTACGAGGGCGCACCAGAAGCCAGGCCGGTGGCTTTCGAAGGCCGCTTGGAGCGCGGTGCTGTCGCGCAGCGAGACGCTTCCCGCTGAGCAGGCCAGAGACAGCGGCGAGCGCAGCGCCCAGCGCAAGCTCACGCCCCCGGAAGAGAAGCTGCACGCCGCCTGCATCCTCTATCTCGAGGCGCTGCCCGAAGGGCAGCACGCTGTCGAAGTGGCGTTCAAGGCCGGCCGGCTCGAGTACGTCTCGGGACAGCTCGATGAGGCGCAAGCGCACCTCGCCTGGATTGCCGAGAAGCACCCCGAGCACGAGCTGTCGGAGTACAGCGCGAACCTCGTCCTCGACATCCAGAACATCCGCCACGACTGGCACGGCCTGCATGCCTGGGCGGTCAAGTTTGCCAAGGACAAGAAGCTGCTCTCCCACGGCACGCTCGCGCAGGACGTCTCCCGCATCGAAGAGGAGAGCGCGTACGCCATCGCCGACGGCATGAAGCCTGACCAGAAGAAGGCACAGGCGCTGCTCGCCTTCTTCGACGCGCACCCGCACGGGCAGCTCGCGGACAAGGCGCTCTTCGGAGCAGCCGCCGCGCTCTCCCGCGCGAACGACATCGACGGCGCGCTCGCGGCCCGCGCGCGCATCTGGAAGGAAGCGCCGCACTCGCCGCTGGTGCCGCGCGCCTTGCTCGCGTCGGCAGCGGACCTGTCGGCCGTGGCCGATCTGGGAGACGCGGCAGCGCTGCTCGAGAAGTATGTCGCCGGCTTCCAGAAGCAGGAAGCCGCCCGCAAGTGGCGCCGCGAGCACCCGCAACCGAAGCCCAAGAAGCCCGCGCCGGAAGGCCCCGTCTTCGAGGAGGCCAAGGCGCAGGGGGCGCTGCACGACGCCATCGTCCTGCGCGAGGCGCGGACCGAATATCAGAAGGCGCTCGCCGACCGGACGCTGTCGCTCAAGCTGTGGCCGAAGGCTGCCGACAAGGACGAGCAGCTCATGGCCGAGGCAGATCTGGAGGCGAAGCTGGGCCTGTTGTCGAAGGCTGCCCGGCAGTACGCGACGCTCGCGAAAGAGATGCGCGGCAAGCCTTCCCTGCAGATCGTCGCCTGGCGCAACGCCGCCCGGCTCTTCGCGAAGGTGCGCGAGACCGGCAACGCGAGCTGGTCGTGGACCGAGGCGGAGCGGCTCTACAAGTCGACCGGCCCCAAGGGCCGCGAGAAGCTGACGCCGGACGCGCTGGCCGCTGCCGCGGAGGCGCACTACGCCCTTGGCGACGAGAGCTTCAAGCGCTTCAAGGAGCAGCAGATCCGGGCGCCCTTGATGGCCACCCTGAACCGCAAGATCGGCCTCTTGCAGCAGGTGAAGAGGCGCACCGAAGAGACCGTGTCGTATCGCCAGGCGGCGCCGGCGGTGTGCGCGCTCGGCCAGCTCGGCGAGGCGCAGATGCTGCTTGCGGACGCGCTGGCACAGAGCCCGTATCCGCCCGGGTTGACCGCCGACCAGCGCAAGCTCTACCGCGCTGCGCTGCAGGAGAAGGCGAAGCCGCTCTTCGACGAAGCGCGCGACACCCTCGAGAGCGCGGACGGCAGGGCGCACGAGCTGGGCGTGGTTGGCACTTGCCCGACCCGGATCGCGCAGCTCATCGAGAAGGTCGAAGGCGACACCGAGGACCGCGACAGGCTCGAGCTCGCGCCTTCGCCGCTCGCCGGCATTCCCGAGATGGTTTCGGCCGACGACGTCGACGGCGAGCGGGCAAAGCGCGTCCTCGGCGAAGCGCTGAACGCCGCGCAATCTCTCTCGCCTGTGGAGGCGGCGGCGAAGATCGAAGCAGCGGTGCAGAACGCGCCCTCTCCGGAAGCGCAATTCGATTACGCGGTGGCGCTCGATCGCGCCGGCAACCGGGAAGAGGCGGAGAAGCTCTACCGCGAGGCCGACCCGGATCTGTTCCCCGACGCACCGGAGCGCGCGGTGGCGCTGGCAGTGGCGCGCAAGGACGCTGCCGCCGCCCGCGACGACCTGAAGAAGGTCGACGCGGTCTCGCCGCTTCGCGCCGAAGTCGCGCTCGCACTCGGCGACGCTGCTTCCGCGGAGTCGGCGGCGCGGGCGGTGCTAGCGCGCAAACCGTTGGATGTGCGCGCCTTGTGCGCGATGGCGCGGGCAAAGCTCAAGAGCGGCAAGCCGGCGCTGGCGAAGCTGCTCGCCGCCCGCGCCGCCAGCGCGGATCCGAAGGATCCGGAGCCGCTCCTGGTCAAGGCGGAGATCGCCCGGGCGGAGAATGCTCCCGCGGAAGAGCTCGCTGCAGCCAAGGCCGCCGCCGAGACCGACGGTAATTCGCTCGCCGCCCAGTTGGAGTTGGGCAGGGCGCTCTACGAGCGCGGCCAGGTGGATGCGGCGGTCGCTTCGTTCCAGAGCGCCGCGAAGCTCGACCCGAATTCCTATGCGGCAGCTCTGGCCTTGGGTCAGGCGTTGGACGCTTCCGGCGATCCCGACGCCGCGCAGCAGCAGTTGAAGCGCGCCACCGCGCTTTCGCCTAGGGCCGCCGAACCCCACTACGAGCTCGCGCGCATCGCGCTGGATGAGCAAGACGATGCAAAGCGGGCGCTCGAAGAGGCAAAACTTTTCCTCAGCATGTCCGGCGGCGCGCCGCCCGCGGGCCATCCCATCCACGCTCTCTTGCAGCGGTGCGAAGGGACGCTCAGGGAGCGGCCTCAGGCATCGGTCGTGCAAGGCCAGTAGCGCAGCAGGGCAGGGGGGCGGGCAAGCGCAGTATCGGACGGTGGGAAGCGCAGGGCGGGAAGCGGTTCAGGACGGGGCAGGGGGCGACATGGTCAAGTCTTTGGTTCTCATCGCAGCGCTGTTCGCCATGAGCGCGTCGGCCGCCGCGCCGCAGGAATCGGCCCGGCCAACCCGGCAGAAGCGCACCGTCATCCACTTCGGCGAGGACGACATCCGCGGCGGCATCACCCGGCCCGACGGCGAACTCGTCCAAGCCCCGCGCAAGCCCCACGAAGAGAGCCTCTTGCGGGTGCGCAAGTCGTTCGCAGACCGCGCCCTCGCCGCACCTCTCGCAGGCCGCTGACGGCAACCTTTTTTCTCCCGGAGCAACCTCGATGATTCCGATCGTTCTCAAGGTCTACGACGGCGGGAAGCTGACCAGCTCTCGCGCCTTCAAATCGGACCGCATCTGCCTGGGCAGCGCCGAGGCCGATCTGGTCCTCGAATCGCCCAGCGTCGACAAGAAGCACGCCGTCATCGAGCTCTGCCCGCAGGGCCTCGTGCTCAAGGCGGAAGGGACGGCGCCGCTCTTCTTGAACGGCCAGCCCATCTACGCAGCGCCGCTGCGCAACGGCGACCTCATCTCCATCGGCGAATTGCGGGTGATGGTCGAGCTGCAGAAGTCGCAGGTGTCGCAACCGCACCTCACGCCGGTTCCGCCGCGCAAGAGCCCGCGGCTGCAGCTCGTGCAGGGCAGCGAAGGCCCCGACCCGCGCGGCGTGCATCCGCCTGCGCTCTCGGTCGTGCGGGAGAGCGCGGCGTTGGCCGAGGCCGCGCTGGTCGCCACCAATCCGGAAGTCGAGACGCAGATCCTCACCGCTCCGGTCGAGCCGCAGAAGCAGGCCGAGCCGCCGCCCGCCATTCCTCTCGTCTCGCTTCCGCCGGTCGCCGCCACCGGCGGCGAGTGCGCCGAGGTGGAGATGTTCTGGGGCGATACCCGGGTTTCCGTCTGGCAGCTCTTGCCGGGCGAATCGTTCCTGGCCGGATCCTCTGCCGGGTGCCAGGCGATGCTGCAGGGCATCGACAAGGCCATCGTACTCAAGAGCGACCAGAACGGCTGGACGGTCAACGCGCCCAGGCCCTTGCAGCTCTTCCTCGAAGAGGACGGCCGCACCTTGGGCGGACCAGAGTTGCTCGTGCGCGGCCGCGGCCAGGCCGATGCGCAGGGCCTCACCTTCGCGCTCCCGCAGCTCGGGGTCGCGGTGCTCTCCAGCGGCAGCCTGCTCTTGCGCGTCCGGCGCGTCCGCGGTGTGCAGCGGGTCGGCGGCGAGCAGACCGACTTCCGCGGTGTCGCCGCTGCGGCGGTGGCGGCAGTCTTGATGATGACCGGGATGAAATTCTGGAGCGCGAGCGTGCCTCCGGCCCGGAGCGGCGGCGAGCCCGAAGTCATCCGGCCCCGTCCGATCGTCGTCCGCGCGTCGGTGAAGCCGAACGACGCGCCGCCCGTCCGCGAGAACACGCCCAAGAATGAAGGCCGTCGCGATCCCGGCCAGGCCGTGGCCCGTCACATGGGCCAGGAAGGTCAGGCCGGCAAGAAGGACGCTCCGCGCCGCGACGGCCGCGCCCAGCGCAAGACCGACGACCGCGCGCTCATCGCCAACGCCGGCCTCTTGAAGGCGCTCGGCGGCAAGGGCTCTTCCAACTCCTTCGGCATCGCGCTCGAGAAGGGCGC
>DASXHM010000114.1:0-13923 GCA_036488495.1 Myxococcales bacterium
CTTGCCGGTGCCGGCCTTGCCGACGATGGTGACGAGCTTGATCTCGTCGTTCAGGAGCAGATCGAGCGCGAAGCTCTGCTCCTTGTTGCGCGGCCGCAGCCCCCAGGCGCCCTCCTTGAGCGACTTGAGCAGCGGCACGAAACGCCCTTTGGCGGCGTTGTACTTGGAGAGCGCGGTGTGGTTCGGCGCCTCGCGGTCCTTCAAGAGCGCGAACTCGTTGGGCAGGATGCCGTTCATCCCCGCGGGCAGCGCCAATTCTCCGTGCGCGTAGAACGCGTCGATGTCGCTCTTCGCCACGTCGAGCTCGCGCACCCCCATGTAGACTTCGGGGTTGTCGATCTTGTCGTTCTCGTAGTCCTCGGTGACGAGGCCGAGCGCATCCGCCCGGATGCGCAGGTTGATGTCCTTGGTGACGAACACGCAGCGCACCGACGGCTCGCGCTCCTTCACGTCCATGGCGAGCGCGAGGATGCGGTTGTCGGCCAGGTGCTGGTTCATCAGCTCGCGGGGCAGCTCCTTCTGGGTGAACATCACCCGCAGGGTCCCGCCGGAGGGCAACTCCACCCCTTCGGTCAAGGAGCCGTTCTCCTCGCGAAAGGAGTCGAGATCGCGGGAGACCTGGCGAGCGTTCCGGCCCAACTCCGACAGATCGCGCTTGAACTTGTCGATCTCCTCCACCACGTAGATGGGGACGATGACGTTGTTGTCTTTGAACTGGAACAGCGCGCGCGGGTCGTGGAGCAGGACGTTCGTGTCGATCACGTAGTTCTTGCGCAACCTGAGCTCCTCGCGAGGCTGTGGAGCGTAGCCCCATGGGCCTCGCGGGGGAACAACAAAATCTGGGCGCTGCGATCAGGCGGCGGCCTGCTCCAGCGAGGCTTCCACCCGATTGCGCCCGGATCGCTTGGCCTTGTAGAGCGCGCGGTCGGCCGCCTCGAGCAGATCGGCCAAGGCAGCCTTGCCCGAAGTGGTGGAGACGCCGATGCTGACCGTCACCTTGACGCTGCCCTGCTCGGTGGGGTGGCTCGCTGCCTCGACCAGCTTTCGCAGACGTTCGGCGATGGCCAGGGCACCGCGCGCGTCCGTCTCGGGCAGGATCAACGCCAGCTCTTCCCCGCCGTAGCGGGCAGCGACGTCGGTCTCGCGGGCGGCCTTCTGTGCGAGGCGCGCAACTCCGCGCAGCACCGCGTCTCCCGCCGGATGCCCGTGCGTGTCGTTGACCTTCTTGAAGTGATCGATGTCGAGGAGCAAGAGCGACAGCGGCCGCTCGTAACGCGCCGCCTCGCGCAGCCGCTGCTCGAGAAGGCCGTTGAAAGCGCGGCGGTTGGAAAGACCGGTCAAGCCGTCGGTGGTGGCGAGCTTTTCCGCTTCCTCGTAGAGCCGCGCGCGAGTCACGGCTTCGGCGGCTTGCAGCGCCAGGTGGGAAAGCTCGCTCTGGGCGCCTTGGGGGAGACCGTCGCGGTCGCGCGAACCGCACACGAGCGCGCCAATGCACGCATCGCCGGCGCGCAAGGGGAAGATCTTCAACGCGCCCAGGCCCTTCAAGACGGTGCTGTTGTCGAAGACGATCAGCCGATCCATCGCGGAGATCTCACGTCCCGGCAACGCCGAGCCGAGCTTGACCACGTTGCTGACCAGGCCCGCGTTGTCCGCGAAATCCAGCTCACCAAGCGCTGCCGCGCCGTCGCCACCGGCTGCGAGCACGCGATGGCGGCGGCCTTCGGCGACAGTCAAGACGCAGAGATCGACCGACGGGCACATGCGCCGCGCCTGGGACACCGCGGTCCGCGCCGCCTCTGCGACGGTGGTGGTGCGGTTCAAGGCCTCCAGCGCCTCGAAGAACCGCGCCTTTCCCTCTTTTTCGCGCCGCACCGACCCGAGCAGCCGCTCTGCTTCGATGGCGCGGACCAGCTCGCGCGAGAGCGCTTCCAGGATCTCCTGCTCGTTCTCGGTGAACGGTTCTTCGCGATCGGCGGCGAGCGCGCCGAGAAGCGCGCCGGATCGTTCGAGCAGTGGAACGCCCAGGAAGGCAGAAGCCTCTGCGCGTCCTTGGTAGTAGCCGATCTGTTCGCGCGCGTTCGCCATCCGCACCGGCAAGGCGGCGCTGAGCACCGCGCCGAGCGCACCTTCGCGAGAGCCAATCGGCTCCCGCACCAGTTTCTCGCTCTGCGAGAGGCACTCGCGCAGCCGCACGCTTTCGCCGTCCGCGGAGAGCAGGAACACCGCCACGGTGTGCGGCTTCAATGCCGCCTCGGCGACGGCGAGCGCGCCGCGGAGGACGTCTTCGACTTCGGTGACGAGCGAGAGCGCTTCACGTTCGGGACTGGAGACCGCGGTGGCGACGAGGCGCAGCTCTCGCGCGCGCTCTTCCGCCTCGGCCACCCGGCGCCGGACCGCGGCTGCCTCGGCGCGCCTGGACGCGGCGAGCCTTGCACCCAAGAGCGCGTGGTAGAGCGAAGCAAAGAGCGCCGCGAACGACGCGTGCGCGAGCAACACCGGCCATTGCCTGGGCAGTTGCAAGACTGCCGCGTCCAACCCGACCAGCACGCAGCACAAGGGAATGGCGAGAGGCAGCGGGAACAAGAGCGTGTAGCCGGCCGCGATGAGATACACGAGCGGCTGCAACGGCTTTGCAAGCTGCCCCGCGGCAACCGCCAGAACTCCGCACAAGAGCGCGTCTTCGAGCCGCTCCCGCGAATTGCCTTGACCGAGCGCGAAGCGGCCCAGACTGAACGCGACCGCGAGGCCGAGCAGCGCCCAGGGAGCAGGCCGCGCGGAGACGAAGGCGCGCAGCACCACGAGAGCGCAGAGCGCCGCGAGCGCTACGGGCATCGCCCAGGTCTTGCCGAGCTTCTGCCAGAGGGGGATTGGCTGCGGCATGGTTACTCGAACTTGAAGAGCACTTCGCCCGGACGCACGAAGCCGAGCTGCTCGCGCGCGGCCTTGGTCAGCGCGGCGGAATTCACCGGCGGCGACAGCTCCTCGATGGTCTTGCGCAGGCGCGCGTTGGCCTCGCGCAGATCGCGGTTGGTGTCTTCCTGCCGGGCGATGTCGCCGCGCAGCCGATCCAGGCGTCGCAGCCCTTTCGGATCCGCCAGCGACTCGGAGGCGATGGCGGTTGCGGCCACCGTCGCCGCGAGGAGAAGGCGCTGTCTTCCGCTGAGCGTTGTCCAGGATGTCTTCACACGATGCAGCACGAGGCGAGAGTTGCATCGCACCTACGCGCGAGCAAGAAAACGTCGGCGCCGGTTTTCGCGCGATGTAGGACGGTCGACGCTGTGCGCGCATACGCACTGCCGCAGCGCCCGGTTTCGCCGCCTGCGGGGCCCGAGGTCAGCGCGGTTTCGCTGCCGCTTCCTTCGCCTTGCACGCGCTGCACAGGCCGTACAGCTCGAGCTTGTGGTGGGTGACGGTGAAGTCGTGCTCGCTCGCCACCCGGTCCTGCAGCTCCTCGATGCGTTCGTTCTCGAACTCGGTGATGTTGCCGCAGGAGGTGCAGATCAAGTGATCGTGGTGGTGGCGGTCGAGCGCGGCCTCGTAGCGCGTCTGTCCGCCTTCGAAATGGCGCGCGCTGGCGAGCCCGGCATCGGCCAGGATCTTCATCGTCCGGTAGACGGTTGCGGCTCCCAAGGTCGGGTCGCGCTGTTTCGCCTTGTCGAGCAGCTCGTCGACCGACAAGTGGCCGCTGGTGGAGAAGAACGTCTCGACGATCAGGTCGCGCTGGCGGGTCGCTTTCAGCCCGCGCGAGGCGATCCAGCTCGCCAGCCGCTCCTGCGCCGCGGCGACGGCACTCTTCGCTGGCCCTCCGGCGGTGGCGCGCTTCATTGAGAATATTCTCAATTAGACGCGCACGAACGTCAACCGCATCTCACTGGATGAGCCCGCGCTGCCTTGCGGCCGACCGCCACTTGTCGATGGCCTCCGGGCCTTCCTCTCCCGGCGACGCGTCCGCGCCGAACAGCCGGGTCAGCGACTCGTGGGCGCGGCGGCGCACCCGTCCGTCGGCGTCGTTCAAGCGGTCGATGAGACCCGGGGTGTAGCGGGCGCCGTCCGCGCGATATCCGGCCACTTCCGCAGCCAGCGCGCGCACGCGGGGGTCGGCTGAGGAAAACAAGGCCGGCACGTCGTCGAGCCCGCGATGGGGCACGATCTTCTGCCGCGTCGACGGCAAGAGCAGCACCCAGATGAGCGCGGTCAGGCCGACCTGGAAGAGCCCGGTCATCGCCGGGTACTGCTTCGCCCGCACCAGCGAGAACCGGTAGATGGCGAAGACGATGATGAACACGCCGAAGACCGCGGGCGCGGCTCCGCGCATGAACGAAGGCAGCGCCCTTCCGGCGATGTCGCCGCCGGCCCAGAAGGTCAAGAACGCCGAGATGACGAGCAGGACGTACAGCGCCGGACGCAGCACCTGGACGAACGCGAGCCCGCGGCGGACGCGAAGCCTGCGAGGTTCGGCGGCAAGCTCTCTCACGCCCGGCTAGTTACCCCTTCGCGTCGCTCGCGTCCAGGATGGCGGCGATCCGGTTCAGCCCCTTGTTGGCCTGATCGTACTTGCCGTCGGAGAACGAGGCGGTCACGTCCCGGAGCAGCTTCTCCACCTCGACGCGTTGTCCGTCCGAAAGCCGGGCCGAGCCGCGAGCGCTCTGCAGCCGCGTCATCTTCTGCTCGACGAACCGCTGGTCGACCTTGAACTTCGCCACCGCCTTGGTCAACTCCGCCAAGAGGTCGGCCGCGCGCGCGTAATCGCCTTGCCGCCGCGCGATGTAGATCTGCGAGTTCAGCGGCTGCGCCTCGGGCGGCAGATCGCTGACCAGGATGCCGCGCTGATCCAGCTCGGCGACGAGCTTCTTGTGCCTCGCGTCGACGGTCCCCATCTTCGGCGAGAGCCGCTCCGGGGGCGTCTGACGCTCGAAGGCCGCCACCGCCTTTTCCCGCAGAGCCACGTCCTTGAGCCGTTCGGACAGATCGCGCTCCTGCCGGGAGAGCATCGCCTCGCGCTCGGACAGGCGCGCCTCCCGCGAGGCGAGCAAGAGATCGCGGTTTGGTTCGCGATTGGATTCGGGCTGGATGGCCAGTTTTCGAGCTGCAACCTCGTTCTTCTGCTGGGCCAGCGCGGAAACCTGCACGCCGAGCTGCCCTTCCAGGTCCTTCTGGCGGCGGAGCTCCTCTTCGAGCCTGCGGCGCTGCTCGGCGTCGGCGGCGGCCTTGAGGCTGCGCGCGAGCTCGGCGATGCGTCCGTCGAGCCTGGACTTGTCCTGCTGCAAAGATTCCTCGCGCTGGCGGAGCGCCTTCTCCTGCTCCTCCAATTCGCGGCGGTCGCCCTGGACGACGATGGTCAATTCGTCGGGCGCGGCATTCTGCGCGTCCTCGCAGGCACAGACCGCGACGAGCGCCACACAGGCGAGACGGCGAAGCCCCCTCATGCGGCCTCCGTCGAGGCGATGAGGCCCTTCACTTCCCAGATCGGCTCCGGCTGCGAACGGCCCTTGAGCTGGACCGCGGTGCGCGCCGACAGGTCGAACCCGCGCGGCAGCTTCTCCTGCACCGACTGGGAGATGAGGATCTCGCCGCCGCGGGCTTGCGATTCGATGCGCTGGGCGAGGTTCACCGCGTCGCCGATGACCGTGTACTCGAGGCGCCGGGAAGCGCCGAGGTTGCCCGCCACCACCGGGCCCGCGTTGATGCCGATGCCGAGCTGCGCGGCCGGCAGGTTGCGGCGGATGCGCTCTCTCGAAACCTCGGCGGCGCCGCTCTGGATGGCGAGCGCGCACTTGACCGCGGCGCACTCCGGGTCCGGCAGCTCGCGCGGCGCGCCCCAGACGCAGAGCGCGGCGTCGCCCATGAACTTGTGCAAGGTGCCGCCGTGCTCCGCCACCCGGTCCACCACCACGTCGAAGTAGGCGTTGAGGAGCGCCATCACCTCTTCGGGCGGCATCTTCTCGGAGATCTGGGTGAACCCGCGCACGTCGAGGAACAGCACTGCCACGTGGCGGTTCTCGCCCGGGAGCGACAGGTCGCTCGCTTCCGCCAAGATGCGTTGGGCCACGTCGCCTGAGACGTATCGATCGAGGGTTCCCTTCAATCGCTCGCGCTCGCGCAGGCCCTGGGCCATTTCGTCGAAGGCGCGGGCGAGATCGCCGACCTCGTCCTTGCGCTTCACCGTCGGCGAGCGCGCGTCGAAGTCGCCGCGGCGCAGGCGTCCCATGGCGTAGGCGAGATCGGTGAGCGGCTGGGCAATGCGGCCGGCCACCAGGAACGCTCCCATCACCGCGAGGAGCAGCGTCACACCCAAGACCGCCGCGTCGCGGTCCAGCGCGCGCCGCAGATCGGCGTCGATGGCCTTGCTGGAGATGCCGAGCTCGACCCGGCCGATGCGGTGGCCGTCGGGCGTGACGAGGTTCACGGCGCGCCGCCGCACGCCCGGGATGTGCTTGGTCTTCGCGATGACGGCAGGATCGGCCGACACTTTGGGTGCGACCCGGGCCAGCATCTCGGCGTTGACCGCCGAGGTATTGGAATCGAGCGCCCCGTGCTCGTCGAAGAGCAGCGCATAGACGAGGCCGACGCCGGCGACGCGCCCGGAGTTGATCACCAGGTCCTGCACGCGGGAAGGATCGACGTGCGCTCCGTCGGCGCGCATGTCGATGCCGAGCGGCAGCGCGGTGTGGACGAGCTGCTGCGCGAGCCGCTCTTGCGCGCGCAATTTCTCCCGCCACGGCAGGATCACCGTGAACAGCGCCACCAGCGAGGTGGCCAGCACCACCAGCGCAGCGGCAAATCCTGCAATGGTGTAGCGGAGAGGAATGCGGCGAGTCATTTCAGTCTCAGCATCGGGCCCACGAGGTGGTTCAAGCAAGCTTTCGTATTGACTTGACCGTTCAGTGTCGGCTAGGTGCGCACCCCCATGCCCCGCGACCCCGCGCAGGTGGACGACGAGCTGGTCGCGCTCGTCGGCGAGGCGTCGCACGCCCCCGAAGTAGAGGTTCGCGCGGCGCTCGCCGGGCTCTCGCAACCACAGCAAAAAACCCTGAGACGCGCTTTGCGCGCCAACTCCGATGAGCTTTCGCCACAGGCGTGGGCCGACCTGGCGCGAGGGGCGTCGACCGCGGTCGTGCAAGCTCGCGAATTATCAGGGTTTTATTCATTGAAAGCGGAACGCGACGCGCTCGCGGCCATGGTGGGCGCGGGTGCTGCGAGAGACCCCGCCAGCGCGGGGTTGGCCACATCCGGCGGCCGCCAGCCGATCAGCGACGAGGAACCGCGCAGCGACAAAAGGAGGGGCCGGCGGACGCCCGAAAGAGAGCGCGAGCCCGCCGGTCGGAGCCGGCGTGAGCCGGTGCGGTCGCTGGTGGCAGAAGAGGAGCCGGAACCCTCACCCACGGCCAAGGAGGCGCGGCGGTCGCGCGGCGTTTCCAAGCGCAGCAAAGAAACCGCGCCGCAAGCAGCGCGCGCCCAGGAGTTGCTCGGCCTCTTCGCCTACCACCGCGACGCACCGCTCGTCGCCCGCGCGCTCAAGCTCTCGTTGAGCGAGCTCCTCGAAGAGTTGGACGCGCTGAAGATCCGCCGCGCCGCCTTCCGGCTCACCCGCGGCGTCGACGCCGACTTTCCCCGCGCCACCGCCCTGCCGGGAACGCCTTTGCCATCGGTGCGCAAGCGGAAGAAAGACGCAGCACCGCCGCGCGAGCCGGCGCCGAAATCCGAGCGCGACCTGCAGCAGGAACAGTTGAAGGCGCTCCTCGCCGAGATAGGTCCGCGGCGCCGCGATCTGGCCGCGCGACTCGGCGGCGACGGGGCGCCCTTGTCGGAAGCTGCGCTGCTGGCGCGCTTTCGCTCGGCGGGCCTGGAGCGCGAACTCTCGCTGCGCGAACGCGATCTGGTGCGGGCGCTCTATCAAAAGCATCGCGGCAGCGAGGTGCGAGTGGCGGAAGAGCTGCACGTGGACGTCACGGGACTGCGGCGCATGGTCGCGGAACGCGGCCTCGGGCGCGAGCTGGATGCGGTCCGGCAGGAGGCGCTGGTGGCGGTGAGAAACAAGCCGTGGCCGCGCGAGCGCATCCTTCAACTACTTGAAAATGCTGATGATTTAAAAGATCTCGGCGTCTACGACGACACTTTGGCGGAGGTTTCGGCGCGGACGCAGGTGATCTGGAAATCGCTCGCCGGCAAACCGGATGCGCAAGGCCTCCTCGCCAAGAAGTTGCGGCTCGAACGTGACGAGGCGGTTCGGCTGCAGCGGTTCTTGCGCCTGCGTTAAAATAGCCCCGTGCCCATCTACGAATTCGTCTGCGAGGCTTGTGGCCGCATCGTCGAGCGACTGCAGAAGGTCAGCGATCCGCCGCCCGACGCCTGCCCCGAATGCGGCGGCAAGATGGCGAAGATCATGAGCCGCAACTCGTTCCAGCTCAAAGGCGGCGGCTGGTACAAGGACCTCTACAGCTCGGCGGGAACCTCTTCGAGCGGGACCAGCAAGCCTGCGAGCGATGCAACTCCCGCGGCAACGCCATCGCCTTCGACGGGCGGTTCCGCCCCGAGCCACGCCGCGTCCACACCTGCGGCAGCACCCGCGCCTGCGGCTGCGCCGGCGAAGAAGGATTAGCTCAGCATCGCCTGCTCGCCCACCTCGGAGCCGGAGCGCAACAGCGACGCAAGCCGCATGGCGCGATCCACCGCCCGACCGCGCCGGTCGTGCTTCAAGAACGCATGCACGTCGATGCCGCGCCGGGCGAGCAGCGCCAGGCGCTCGGCCCATTCGTCGACTGCGGCGTCGGAACGCTCGTCGTCGCGGCGGATGCGCACGTAGGTGAAGCCGGCGGTGACCTCGAGCCGCGGCGCGCCCTCCCCCGCATCGGTGAGGACCAGCGCCGCTTCATGCTGTGAGAGAAGCCGCAGCGTGCCCTCGTCGCGCCACGACGAGTGCTGGAGATCGAACGCGAGGCGAAGCCCTTGCGGCATCTGCGCGAGGAAGGTCGAGAGCGCGTGCCGATCGGCTTTCACCGATACCGGCACCTGGATGAGGAGCGGCCCCAGGTGATCGTCGAGGCGCTCCACCAGATCGAGAAAGCCGCCCAGGATGCGCGCGCCGTTGAGTCCGAGGTCGAGCCCGACCCGGTTTGGCGCTTTGAGGCTGAATTGAAACCCCGGTGGCGCCGAGGCCGCCCACGCGGCGAGCTGCTCCGCGCTGGGCATGCGATTGTACGTCTGCGCGATCTCCACCGCCGGCAGCCGCTGTGCGTACAGCGGCAAAAGCTGCGTGGTGGTGGCGCCGCGCGGGTAGACCGTTCCTACCCACTCGCGATAGGCGAATCCGCTCGTCCCAACCTGGGCTTCGGCCAGCATGTGGACGACAAACTAAGCACTGCCGTGCGCGGAGGCGCAGCGAAGCCGCGCTCTCCCGGTTGCGCTACGGACGAGAGGGCGAGCGCCCGGAGGCGTGCTCGTCCTCGTCCTCGTTTTCGTGCTCGGGTCGTGGTCGTGCTCGTCCTGGTTTTCGTGCTCGCGGACTGGTGCCGAGCACCGGCGCGATTGCGAAATCGAAAACGAGGACGTGCACCCGAACGGCTTTAGCCCTGCGTTTCGCCCGCGGCAGGTGCCGGCGCGGCGGCGGGCTTCTTCGCAGCCTGTGCGGGGCGCTTCGGGCGGACGCCGCCCGCAGCCTTGGCCTCTTCCTTCCGCCGCTTCGTCCGCTGCTTCCACTGCTTGCGGCGCCGCATGACCAGCCGCACGTGCTTGCTCTTCGAACGCGCCATCTCGTTGCCCCTTTGAAGGGCGCGCACTCTAGAGAACCTTGCGCCAGGGCGCAATCGCTAATCGGAGCCGTCGGGATCCGGCAGGGGCACGGTCATCATCCCTTCAGCGCCACGCGCGGCACTGGGCGGCGCTTCGCCGACGCGCGGCGCCTCCCGCGGCTTCTCCCCTGGCCGCGGCTTGTCGAGAGAAAGCGGCTTCTGCGGGCGCATCTTGAACGCCGACCGCTCCACGATGTCCTTCACTTCCCCGAGCGGCAGCGCCGGCGCGAAGTTCCCGTTCGCGCCTTCCATGTCGCGCGCCATGCACAGCGAATTGAGGATGGCTTCTTCGGTGGCCTCGATGGCCGCCTCGTAGAGGGGATTGAGCCGCTGATCGACGAGCACCCGCAGGTGATAGACGAGCTTTTGGGTGGTGCGCGGAATCTTGTTGGCGGTGCTGAAGGCAAGGACGATCTCGCCTGACCCGTGGGCAGCGATGCTGCCGGCGCGACCGATGCCCAGGGCGACGCGCTTCGAGATGCGCCCGAGCTGGTGAGAGTTCAGAGGAGCATCCGTCGCCAGCACCGCGATGATGCTGCCGTAGCTGACCGTGCGCTTCGCAACTGCTTTGTAGCGAGGCTCGAGGAGCGGCCCGATCGGCATGCCCGCCACCCGCAGGTCCGCCATGCGCCCGAAGTTGTTCATCACCAGGATGCCCACCGTGTAGCCGCCCATGGCCGGCGGCAGCTTGCGCGAGCTGGTGCCGATGCCGGCCTTGAAGTCGCAGCAGATCATCCCGGTGCCGCCGCCGACCGAGCCTTCCGCCACCGGTCCGCTTCCGGCGGTGTTGAGCGCCTCGCGGACGTTGTCGGCCTTGACGTGGCGGCCGGCGACGTCGTTCAGCCAGGAGTCGTCGCACTCGCCGACCAACGGAATGAGCACGTCGTGCTCGTCCCCGATGCCGGGGTATTGCTCGACCATCCATTCCACTGCGGCGTCGCTGACCTGGCCGACGCTGAGCGTGTTGGTGAGGAAGATGGGCGTCTCGACGAGGCCCCACTCCATGAGCTGGGTCATCCCGCTGACTTCGCCGGCGCCGTTCAGCACGAACCCGCCGCCGACCACCCGGTCCTCGAAGATGTTGCGCTCGTTGGGCAGGATGGCGGTGACGCCCGTGCGCACCGGCCCACGTCCGCGCTTCAACGCGCCGGCGCCGCGGATGATGGTCGAGTGGCCGACCTGCACGCCCGCGACGTCGGTCAGCGCATTCCAACGGCCAGGCCGAAACCGCCCGAGCGGCAGCCCCAGCTCTCTCGCCCGATGGCGCGGTTCGGAGTTGCCAGCCACGACAATGGTCTAGCCGGTTCGCTTCCGATTCGCCATTGGTGACCCCCATCTTCTTCAGCCGGTGCTGCAGAAACTGCGGATGAAAGAAGACCAGGAGTTGCAGCGGCGCCCGCGCGATCTCGCGGACGAGCTCGAAAATCCTTTCGCGCGTTCTCTCAGGCGGGTTTGGCGGAGAGCGGTTCTTCCACCACCGGGTGGCCGTTTTTTGGGGTGAGCAGAGGTTCGCGGGCCTCGCTGCGGCGTTCGCGTTCGCGCTCTTTGTAGCGGCGGATGGCGCCGGAGAGGATTTCGCTGATCAGCGCGTTGTATTCGAGGCCCGCGGCGTTCGCGATCAGCACCAGGTCGCTCCAGCCCGGAGTCAATCCCGGCAAGGGATTGCATTCCAGGAAGTAGATCTTCCCCTGCTCGTCCATCCTGAAATCCACCCGGGCGACGTCGCGGCAGCCGAGGCCGATGAAGCATTCGCGGGCCGCGCGTTCCAATGCCTTCAACTGCGACGGCTCCAAAGAAGCCGGCACGTCGTAGCGGATCTTCGAGGACCAATCCTGCTTGAACTCGAACGAATACACGGGGCGCTGTTCGGCCGTATCCAGGAACACCACTTCCATGGGCGGCAGCACTTTCGGCCGGCGCTCGCCCAGCATGCCGACGGTGAACTCGCGGCCGCCGATGTAGTCCTCGACCAGCGCGGGCTGGTCGTACTTGGCGATCATCTTCCGCACTGCCTCGCGCAGCTCCTGCTCGTTCTCGACGACGCTCGTGGCGTGCACGCCCTTCGAGCTGCCCTCCGCGACCGGCTTCACGATCAGGGGAAACTTCACGTCTTTTGGCAGGCGCTCCTTGCCGGTCGTCATGGTGAAGAAGTTCGGGGTCAGGATGCCGTGCTGGCGGATGATCTTCTTCGCCAGCGCCTTGTCCAGGGCAATGTTCAACGCGGCCGGATCGGATCCCGAGTACGGAATGTCGAGCAGCTCGAGCAATGCCGGCACCTGCGATTCGCGATTTCTGCCCTTGATTCCTTCGGCCATGTTGAAGACCAGGTCCGGCTTCATCGTTTCAATCAACGAAGGCAAATCCGGCGTCGCTTCCAGGTCGATCACTTCGTGGCCGGCGGCGGCAATCGCCTCGCGGACGGCTTGAATGGTGGCGGGCGCGTCGTACTCGGCCTCTTCGTCGCGAGACCCGTCGAGCGCGGGCTTCACCCGCTTGACGTTGTAGGTGAACCCCACCCGCAGAGGCCCTTTGCGAGGAGGACGGCTGCGCGCCTTGCGCGGATCGAGCACACCCCACCGGGCCACCGCGCTCTCCACCACCTTCCCCAAGACCGCGTCGGTGTGCAGGCCTTCCAGGGCCGCCGCCGCATAGATGCCCGCGCCCGGCTCCAATGACGGAAGCGCATTGATTTCGATGAAGTACACCTGCCCGTCCTCGGCCACGCGAAAGTCCACCCGGCCAAGATCGCGCACGCCGAGCGCCTTGTAGGCGTTCCGGGCCATCTCCTGCGCCCGCTCCAGCACGTAGCTGGGAAAGTCCGCCGGGCAGCGGACGTTGACCGCGTTGTAATGGACGGATTTCAAATCGTAATCATAGATGCGGTATTTGCGCTTCGAGAGCTCCGCGTCGTCGATGACGTACTCCACCGGCGTCAGCACCTGGGACGGCGCCTTCTCCAAAAACGCAACCGTCAGGTCCTTTCCCGGAATGTACTCCTCGACCAAGACGCCCGAGGGAAAGCGCGCGAGCTGCTTTTCCACCAGCGCTTTCAGCCGCTGCCGATCCTCCACCACCGAGTCCTGGGTGATGCCCTTCGACGACCCTTCGAAGTTGGGCTTGACGATGAGCGGATAGCGCCAGCCGTCGAGCTTCAGCTCCGACAACTCCTCGACGAACTGCCCTTTCGGCGAAATCACGCCGTGCTCGCGCAGGACGAGCTTGGTCAGCGCCTTGTCCAGCGTGACCGCGAGCACCCACGCGTCCGAACCCGTATAGGGAAAGCCCAGCTCGTCGAAGAGCGCCGGATAGAACGCCTCGCGGAAGCGGCCGCGGCGGCCTTCGGCGGTGTTGAAGACCAGGTCGGGCGCATACGCTTCCAATCGCGCCGCCGTGCGCGAGGCCGGGCCGCTCACCTCGATGCGCTCGACCCGGTGGCCGAGCCGCTCCAACGCCGCGCTGAGCGACTCGATGGTTTCGCGGGTGTCGAACTCGGCTTCGTCTTCGGAGTCGCTGAGGCGGAGGTTGTGGGTCAGCGCGAGGCGCATGCGGTGTTCTCTCGGTGGGTGCGGGCTGCTCGGGAAGCCAAGGGGACGGCGGCGCGCGCGGCCTTGACGGGTGGAACGAAGGCGCCCGCCGCGATGGACGCGTCGATCACCTGCGTCCCCGCGAACAGATCGCCGAGGCGGCGCTGCCCCAGATCGCGGGTGAGGCGCAAAAGCGCGACGCAGGCCTCCGCGGCCGCGATGCAGGCAAGCGCAGCGGCGGCGATGGCGAGCGACTTATCAGCCAGCGCCGGCACCACCGCGAAGGCGAAGATCCAGTTGCGCAGACAGGACTGGCGAAAGTTCGACGGCCGTCCGTTGAGCGCGATGACGCGCAGCCCGGCGATGCGCTTGCCGAGCGATCGGCCGGCCCCGAACAGCGAGTCGTTGTAGAGCAAGAGCAGCGCGGAGAGGATTTCGCCTGCCCGCGGATGTCCCCTCGGCACGAGAAGGAGCGGCGCGAACGCCACCGACAGATCGATCGCGCGCGCGAGCAGGCGGCGGCGCGCGTCCGCGGGCGGGTATCGACTTGGAGGCTCAGCCTTATCCGTCATCGCGAGTCGGCTCCTGCACGCCCTTCGTGAACAGCACGA
>DASXHM010000183.1:0-9599 GCA_036488495.1 Myxococcales bacterium
CATTCCGCCGTCGGCGCGCCCTGGCAATGGTTTGTGGCGGACGGCGCCGTGCCGCCTGGCGTGACCTTGTCGGGCACCGATACCGAGCAGCTTTCGTTGTCGGGAAAGCCGCGCTTCACCGGCACCTTTGCGTTCACGCTCGGCTTCAGCGACGCCCGGCAGACGACGTTTGCCAGTTATTCGATGACGGTCGCGCACCTCGACCAACTCGAGGTGCTAGCGGCCATCCTGGGCAAGGCCCGGGTCGGGCATGCCTATGCGGCGCAGATCGAGACGCGTGGCGCGACTGGCGCCGTTTCTTTCGCGCTCGAACGCGGCGGGCTCCTTCCACCTGGGCTGACGTTGCTTCCTGACGGGAGCATCGCCGGGTCTCCGATGGCGAGCGGCAATTTCGCCTTCTCCATCGTCGCGTCCGATGCAGCGGGAAACACAGCCCACCGGCAATTTGCCATTGCGGTGGCGCCGGATCGCTCGATCTTGGTCGCGGAGATGGGCCTGCAGGCGCCGCTGTCGTTGGTAGCGCGCGACGTCAGCACGACGACACCTGGCCCCGTCATCCCATTGGCGGCGAACCTTGGCTTCGGCGCAGACTTCACCTTTTCTCTCGATCCCAACCGCTTCTCGTTCACGACCGGCAACGCGGGACGAACCGGCTCGCTCTTTGTCGTCGATCTGAATCAACCATCTCCAATCGTCGAGATCGCGAACGGCACGCTGGCCACCGAAGTCAACGGCGCGGCACTGCGCTGGGCACCCGACGGGAACCGCTTCGCTTACGCGACCGAACAATCCGTCGGCTCGTTGCAGTTCTCGCACTTCATCGCGCCGGCGGACGATCCGGCCGCGGCTGTCCTGCCCATCGCCGACGGGCTGCCGTGCCTCTATGCAGGCTTCTGGTCGCCCGACGCGGCTTTCTACGCGACAGGAGCGGCGGACGGGTCGGCCATCTACGTCAGCGACGGGTCCTCGACGCGGACGTTTCCTCTCGACAACGGGCGAAGGTTCGGAAGCGTCATCGGTTGGTCGCCGGATTCGGCGCTGGTGCTGGTGATGGCGCTGGAACCTTCGACGTTCTTCTTCCGCATCTTCGCCTTGGACATCTCCGCCGATCAGCCGGCGCTGTTCCCGATGACTCCGCCGGACGCCCAGATCTTCGATTACGCTCTCTCGGACGACGGAGGTGGTTTCGCGGCGTTTGCGGTCAATGCAAACAATTCGATTTTCGTCTCCGATCTGCGCAGCCCGCAGCTCACTGCGATGACGCAGGTCTTCCTCGCGCAGCCGACCGGGATCCGCTGGTCGCCAGACTCGCGGAGGCTCGCGGTCACAGGCGTTGGTCCGGGCAACGGGACGCTGGGCATCGTGGAGCGTGACCAGCTCTCCTCGCCCGTCAGCATCGCGGACGCGCTCACCTCGGTCTTGAGCTTCAAATGGTCGGCGGACAGCCAGTCGGTGATCGCGACGACGCCGAACGCCACGCTTGCCATCCCGGTCAATGGCGGCCCGCCGGACACCCTGGTGACCGGCGCCATCGATTTCTTCGCGGGTGTCCTCCCCGGAGAACCGCCGCTGTTCGTGTATTCGGACGCGACGGGAGTCTCGAGCGTAAACGTCAGCGCGCCGCACACCAAGGTTACCCTGGATCCGGTGGCGATTCCGGAGGGCCTCGCAGTCGCCCCGTCCCGGCGCGCCGTGTTCTATTCGCGGCTCGCGGGCAGCACGAGTCTGGTCGGCAACGTGTCGATGGTCGATCTCGGCGGCCCGTCGCCGAGCGCGCCGATCGATGTTCTCGACTTCGACGCGGGCGTCACCACAGTCGTCGTTTCGGACGCGAGCATCGTATTCGTCCCCTGATCTCAGCGAACGATCACGCCGCCCGCGCCGCCCACCACCACCACCGGGTTCATGTCGAGAAAGAGCCCGTGATCGATCACGCCCGCAATGCACTTCAAAGCTTTGTCCAGCTCGCGCAGGTCGGCCGCCGCGGGGAGAGGCGCATCCAGGATCACGCCGCCGTTGTCGCTGGGCGGAAATCCTTCCCGGCGCGCAACGCCTGGCAAGAGCGCCGAGATGCGCGAAAGCGTGGCCCGCCACCCGAACGGCAGCACCTCGATGGGCACCCCGCGCGTGCTCCCGAGCCGCTGCACGAGCTTCGATTCCTCGATGATGATCACCCGCCGCTGCGCGGCCATCGCGACAAGCTTCTCGCGGGTGTGCGCGCCGCCGCCGCCTTTCAACAGATGCCCGGACGGATCGACCTCGTCGGCGCCGTCGAGGACCACGTCGAGCCGCGGGTCGTCGTCGAGTGTCGTCAAGGCGAGCCCGAGCTTCTTGCAGGTCTCCGCGGTCCGCTCGGACGTCGGTACACCGCGCACCTTCACGGAGCGCTCCGCGAGCGACTCCAGCGCCGCGGTGGCCGCGCGGCCGGTGCCGTAACCGATCACCATTCCGTCCTTCACGAACTCGGCGGCGCGCTCTCCGGCGGCCTTTCGCTGCGCGTCGGCATCCATCAACGCCTCACATGTTCAGATAGTTGAAACCAAACCGCGCAATGCCGCCCAAGGCAAGCATCACCACCGGATTCACTTCGAAGCGCGTCAAGGTCAGGCCCACCGCCACCGCGATGGCCACTTCGGCGGAGCCGTCCATGGTGGGAAAGAGCGAGATCATCGCTGCCGCCATCAGGCCCAACACGGCGGGCGTCAAGCCGCGAAGGGCCGCGCGGACGGTTCGGCGGTGGCGCAAGCGGTCCAGCCACGAGCCGGCCAGGGTCACGAGCGCAAACGGCGCGCTGAAGATGGCGACCGTCGCCACCACCGCACCGATCGCTCCGTTGCGTAAGTAACCGATGAAGGTCGCGAGCAAGAGCACCGGGCCGGGCGTGAGCTTGCCGATGGCTACCGCGTCGGCGAACTGGCGGTCGGTCAGCCATCCCTGGCGCGCCACCACCGACTTCAAGTGCGGGATGATGGCGAAGCCGCCCCCGTACGCGCCCAAGCCGGTGCGGAAGAAGGACAAGAAGAGGCGGACCAGATCCTGATCGAAGTGGGTGACGTGCAGCGCGCCCGCCGCCAAGAGGACCGTCCACCACGCCGCGTGCATCTGCGTGCGCGGCTTCGTGGCCGGCATGGTGGCGCCGTCCTCCGGAAGGACCACCGGCGGCTCCTGTCCCGGCCGCGGCTGCTTGCGCCGCTCGAAGATGGCGTGGTGGCGGACGCGCTTCGTGCCCAGGTCCACCGCCAGGCCGACGCAGATGCTGAGCAGCACCACTTCGCCCGGCGCGGCCTCGCCCACTGCGGAAAAGAGCAGCGCCAACGCCGCGAGCCCCATCTGCCAGAGTCGCGAGACCGCCGTCTGCGCCATCTTCAAGGTGATGGCACCGATGATGCCCACCACCGCCGCGTTGAAGCCGCCGAGCAGCGTCTCCACGTCTGGGCTGGCTCCGTAGTGCACGTAGAGAAACGCCAGCACCATCACCGCGATGAAGCCGGGCAAGACGAATCCGACGTAGCCGAGGAACGCTCCGCGAATTCCGCCGAAGCGCAAGCCGATGTAGGCGAGGGCGTTGGCCGCCGCGCCGCCGGGCAGCATCTGCGAGACGATGACGGTGTTCGCGAACTCCTTTTCCGTCAGCCAATTCTTCCGTTTGACGACGACCGATCGGATCGACGCCAACACCGAGATGCCGCCGCCGAACCCCACCACCCCGAGGTACAGGGCCGAGCGGAAGTAGGCAACGAGCCCTGGGCGCGGTCGCTTCGCGTCGCTTCCGTGGCCGTCCATGCGCCGTCAGTATAGAAGAAGCCGCGAATGGCGCTCTTTCTGAAAGGCATGAAGATTGTCCACCGTGCACAATCCGGCTGGGGCGTCGGGCACGTCCTCGCGACCAGCGAAGACCCGCCGCGCATCTCGGCGGAGTTTCCCGGACGGCCCGGCGGCGCGGTCATCCTCTCCTCGCGCGACCCGGCGCTGAGTCGCTACCAGTTCGCGCCCGACTCTGCCGCGCTGCTTGCCGACGGATCGGCAGCGCATGTCCTGCGGACGCTGGCCGGGCCGCGCGACGAGCTCTTCCGCTACACGGTCGAGGTGGCGGGCAAGAAGCCGTCCATCCGCAGCGAGGCCGACCTGCGCGCGCCCGCTCCCCGCGAGGGACCTGCGGAGCAGCTTGCGTCGGGGCGCTGGGGCCATCCGGAGGATTTCCAGCTTCGCGCCGAGACCGTGAAGCTCGACCTGGAGCGCCGGGCCGACGCGTTGGGGGCGCTCTTCGCCTCGCGCGTGTACGTGAAGCCGCACCAGGTCTCTGTCGCGCACCAGGTGCTGTCGGCGCCGCAGCCGCGCTTCGTGCTCGCGGACGAAGTGGGCCTGGGCAAGACCATCGAGGCCGGCCTGGTTCTCTCGGCGCTCTTGCACGCAGGGCTCGTCAAGCGGTGCCTCGTCGTCGCGCCGTCTCACCTCACCGTGCAATGGCTCGCCGAGCTGTTCCACAAGTTCAACCTGCTCTTCACGCTGATGGATCCGGACCGCGCGCGCGACGATCGGGAGGCCGCGGAGTCGTTCGACGACGGCGCATCGCCCTGGTCGCGCCACGCGCTCGTCATCACCTCTTTGGAGTTCCTCTCCCGCAGCAAGGAAGAGCAGGCGGCGGCACCCGAGGCGGGCTGGGATCTGGTCGTCATCGACGAGGCGCATCACCTGCGCGGATCGCGCGCTTACGAAGTGGCGCAGGGCCTGGCTCGGAAGACCTGGGGACTTCTGCTCCTGACTGCGACACCCTTGCAGCTCGATCCGGCGGAGTACCACGCGCTCTTGAAGCTGGTCGATCCGGCGCCGGCTGCGACCCTGGAAGAGCTGCAGGCGCGGCTTTCGCGGCAGGGCGATTTGTCCACCGAAGTGCGCGCGTTGTTGGCGGGCGATACGGTAGCGGCGGAGCGGATTGCGAAGCTGTTCCCCGACGACGCGGCGCTCGGGAAGCTCCGCGGGCAGGAGTTGCTCGGGCACCTCGCGGAGAGCTACGGCTTGTCGTCGCGGCTCCTGCGCAACCGGCGCGCCGTGGTGGGCGGTTTCACGCCCCGCGTGCTGACCAAGATCGACGTGCAGCTCACCCCCGAAGAGCTGCAACTCGAGGAGGACGTGCGCGCGGCGATGTCGGAGGCGAAGCTGCCTTCCGGCGCGGTGCTGGCTTCGCTCTTTCGCAGGCTGGGAAGCTCTCCGCCGGCGCTCGCGGCGGGGCTCGCGTCGTCCGGCAATGCAAAGCTCGCGAAGCTTGCCCAGCGCTCGCTCTCGCACGATTCGAAGCTCGCCGCGTTCACGCAGCTTCTCGAAAGCCTGGGCAGCGAAAAGGTGCTGGTGTTCGCCGAGACGCGCGAGACCATCGAGTACCTGCGCGCGGCGTTGGCGAAAAACCGCGTCGAGGCTCTCGCCTACGTCGGCGATTTGTCTCCGGCCGAGCGCGACAAGCTGGTGGCGCGCTTTCGCGATCCGGAAGGTCCGCGCGTCTTGCTCTGCACCGAGCTGGGCGGGGAAGGGCGCAACTTCCAGCACTGCCACATCCTAGTGAATTACGACCTGTCGTGGAGTCCGTCCGCCATCGAGCAGCGCATCGGCCGCATCGACCGCATCGGGCAGTCGCGCGAGGTGCGCGTGTATGCGCTGCGACCGGAAGGAACGCTGGCGGCGCGCGTGCTCGACGTGCTCGACGCGGGCGTCGGGGTTTTCACCGAGCCCGTCGGCGGACTCGATCCGGTCTTGGAGAGCGTCGAGGCGGATCTCCTCGCGCTCGCCGCCAAGGGGTCGGCTGCGAAGTGGGACGAGATGACACGCGAGCTGGCTGGTCGCGTCTCTGAGGCTCGCGCGGAAGTGGCGCGCGCGTACGATCCGTTGCTCGACTTGCGGAGCTGCGACCTGGGCGCGGTGCGGGCCCTCGCCGAGCGCGGCGGGGAGCGGCTGGGCGCGCAGATCACGTCGAAGATGGACGCGGGGGCCGCGCTGCAGTCGGTCGCCTCGCTGCTCGAAACGCGGCTCGAGCGGGTCACGGTGGAGGCGGCGCGCAGGGTGGGCCTCGAAGCCGACGTCGACGTGGACGTCCTGCCCGGACAGGTGTCGTTCAAGGTCGGTCCGGAGTTGAAGGTCGATGCGCTGGCTGGCTTCGATTTGGAGCAGGACCGCGTCGTCCTGGGCAGCTTCCGCCGCGAGATGGCCGTGCGGCACGAGGAGCACGATTCCTTCGCCACCGGCCACCCCTTGGTGGAGGCGCTCTTCGGCTGGGTTCGCGACGGCGAATTGGGCCGGGCGACGGTGGCGCGCGGCAGGGTGCGCGGCGCGCAAGGTGCGGCGCTGGATGCGCGCTTCGTGGTGGCGCTGCCGGAGCCCGCCGATCTCGCGCAGGGCGCGCGGGTGCCTTCGCGTCGGGCGGCAAGGCATCTCGAGGAGATGCTCATCCGCATCGTGGTCCGCCTCGACGGGCGCGGCGGGGCGCGGGTGGAAGCGGCGTTGGGATCGCAGATCGATTCGACGTTGCTCGACGCGGTGCCGGCGCCCGACGGCGGACCGCCTCCGGCGTTCGTGCAAGCCGTCGAGCTCGGGCTACGGGTCGCACAGGAGGAGGCGCACCACGCGCTGCTGCGGTTGATCACTTCCGCGCAGGAGAAGCTCGCGAGGGAGAAGGAAGCCGCGCTCGCCCGCCTCGGACGGTGGCTCTCGCAGAGCCAGGTGAAGCCCGCGGACGCAGCGAAGGCGCGCGCCGCCGAGTCGAAGGTCTACGACGAAGCGGCGGAAGCACTCTTGGGAGCGCGGTTGGAATTGGACCAGGCCGCCCTCGTGCAGTTGGCTTGACGGCGCGATATCATGTGTGAGGAGCCTCGATATGCGCGCAAAGCTCAAACAGACCAGCGAGGGACTTCAGGTCGTCATCGACGAAACGCTCGTCCGGCAGCTCGGCATCAACGGTGACACCGAGGTGGATATGACGACCGATGGCCGTTCTCTCATTGTCGAGCCGGTCGAAGTGACCGAGCAGTTCGACGCAGTCGCGCGCCGCATCATCAAGGCTCACGCGGGGACGTTGCGGAAGCTCGCGAAGTGAATCCGCGGTTCCTGACGCTCGCAGAGATCGAATGGCTTCACGCGCTGTCAATCGATGAGTTCGGCGGCGGGAACGGGTTGCGAGACGGCGGCGCGTTCGAGTCCGCCGCAAATCAGGCTCGCGCCACCTTCGGCGGTGAATTCCTGCACCACGATCTGTTCGAGATGGCCGCCGCGTATGCTTTTCACATCGCCCAGAACCAGCCGTTCGTCGACGGCAACAAGCGGACGGGCGTTCTCGCAGCGGTGATGTTCCTCACCTTGAACGGCGTCGAGATCGTCGATCCCGCCGAAAAGCTCTATGACGCCATGATTGCGATCGCCGAGCGCAGAATGGACAAGCTCCAGCTCGCACATCTGTTCCGAGAGCTGGGAACGGCCCGCAGCGAGCGAACCACGTCCTAGTCTGCTGTTTCGCGCCGCCACCGCAATGCACAGATTCGCGCCATGGCCGCACGCAAAACGACGACGAAAGCCCGCAAGACATCCAAGACTCCGCCGAAGCGCAAGTGGAGCCAGCGCGTCACCGAGACGAGCGACGCGATGACGCTCGAGCCGCACGTCTTCACCCGGTCGAGCGCCCGCGCCATCGCGTCGTCGGTGAAGCGCAGCGCCGAGAGCAGCAACCGCCGCAAGTCGCCGCCGTTCCGCAGCGCCATGTCGATGCTGACCTTTTACGAAAACCGCGCCGGCAAGAACCTGACCGCGGCGCAGCGGAAGAAGATCGACGCCGCGAAGGACGAGCTGCGCAAGCTCTTCCACAAGGATGCCTGACCGCCCGGCTCTGCTAGACTTGCGTGCATGGGCGGTCCACGCTTCCTCGGGACGGACCTGACGGACCCCGAGGTCATTCCGTACTTCACGTGGGACGCGCCGATGACGGTCGCGCAGATCCACGAAAGGTTGCGCACCGGTTCGGAAGCGCAGCGCATGTACCTCATCGGCAAGATCATGCGCGAGGCGCGCGACACCGACGTCTGGCATTTCACGACGCCGCAATTCGTCACTGACAACTTTGATCGCCTGGCGCGGCATCTCGGCAGGCGGCGGCCGTTTTGGACCTGGCTCCTCGAGCAATGGCGCAAGCTGGACGAGCATGCCGGCTAGTCTGCTCTCACCATTCCAGCAGGAAGTGCTGGAAGCCTTCTTCAGACACGAGCAACGGTTCCATCTTTCGGGTGGCGCGGCGCTAGCGGGTTACCACCTCCGGCATCGGCGAACGGAAGACTTGGACTTGTTCACGAACGTCGACGCGATGGCGGCGGGGGACGCTGCGCTCAGGTCTGCCGCGTCCGACCTCGGAGCGACGGTCGCCGAAATCATCACGGCGCCGGATTTCAGACGCCGCACGGTCACCCGCGGTACACAAGCAGTCGTCGTCGACCTCGTCCTCGACCGGGCGGTTCAAGGCGCGATTGAAAAGCAGAAATTCGGCGATGTCCGAGTCGACCCGCCGCAAGAAATCCTCGCCAACAAGATCTGCACCCTCTTGTCGCGGTCCGAGCCGCGCGATCTCGTCGACGTCAAGGCGCTTGAAGAGGCAGGCTTCCGGATCGAGGATGCCTTTCCCTTGGCGCAAGCGAAGGATGGCGGGCTCACGCATGCCCAGCTCGCCTGGGTCCTGTCGCAGACGAACCTCGACGTTTATGACCCCAAGGACTTCCAGGACGCGTCCGTCCCAACGCGTGAAGAGCTGCGGGCATACGTCGCAGACGTTATTCGCCGTCTCACAGTTCGGACGCGCCCGTAAACGATGCGTGAAGGCCACGTCACACGGGGAGGTGCGACGACGCGCGAGCGACGCGCCGACTCAATCGCGTGGTGGCGCAAGCGCCGCAAGGTTTACAATCTCGCGCGCTGTCGGAGAAGCTCGTCCACCCAAAGAACGTTCCCCGATGGCGCCACACCTGCTTCGCGCTCGGGCTGTGCTTCTCGGTTGCGCTGCCCTTCGCGGTACCAGCGCTCGTCGCATGGCGCCTATCGCCACTTGTCTAGCGCCGACGTCTTTCCGAGCAGCGCCAGCGCTGGCACTAGAAACAACGTGGCGGCGGTCGAGAAGAAGAGGCCGCCCACGACCGCAATCGCCAGCGGCCGGTGCAGCTCGCCTCCCGCGCCCAGGCCGAAGACGAGCGGAATCAGCGCGGCGACGGTCGCCAAGGTCGTCATCAGAATGGGGCGTAACCGAGCCTGGGCGGCGGCGCTGACGGCTTCCGGCAGCGGCTTGTCCGAGGACAGCGCGTGCTCGAGCAGCAGGATGCCGTTCTTCACCACGAGGCCAACGAGCAGGATGCCGCCCATCAAGGACGACACGTTCAACGGCGTGCGGGTGACGAACAAGCTCAGCGAGCCTGCGGCCAAAGCCACCGGCGCCGGAGCCAAAACCGCGAGGCTCCAGCCGAACGAGCGAAGCTGAAACAGCAGCACGCCGAACACCGCCAGAGTCGCGCCACATAGTACGAGCAGCAATGAAGAGAAGCTTTCCCGCTGCTGCTCGTACAGTCCGCCGATCTCCCACGAAT
>DASXHM010000207.1:0-6588 GCA_036488495.1 Myxococcales bacterium
CTTCTCGACCCGCTCCAATCGCAATCGCTCCTCAGCGCCGAAGAGCGCGCGCTTCGCGACGAGACCGCTCGCGCGGTGGACGAGAGCCTGCTCCCGCTCGCGGCCGACGCGTTCGAGAAGGGCGAGATGCCGGAGGCGGCGGTCAAAGCGCTGGCGAAGATGGGCGCGTTCGGGCCGTCGCTCCACGGGCCAGGTCCGATGGGGTACGGGCTGATGATGCAGGAGGTGGAGCGGGCCGACTCCGGTTTTCGCTCCTGCGCGAGCGTCCAGAGCTCGCTCGTGATGTGGCCCATCCACGCCTTCGGCAGCGACGAGCAGAAGGCCCGCTGGCTGCCCGCCTTGCGCCGCGGAGAAGCGCTCGGGTGCTTCGCGCTCACCGAGCCGGAGTCCGGCAGCGATCCCGCATCGCTGACCACCCGCGCGGTGAAGGACGGCGCCCGCTACCGGCTGACGGGGCACAAGCGCTGGTCGACGAACGGCAACCGCGCCGCGGTGGCCATCGTCTGGGCGAAGACCGGCGAAGACGCGAAGAGCATCCGCGGCTTTCTGGTCGAGCGCGGCCAGTTCCAGGCCCGTCCCATCCCCGGCAAGATGTCGCTCCGCGCGTCCGACTCGGCAGAGCTGATCCTCGACGGCGGAATCGGCGAGCTGCTCCCCGGCGCCACCGGGCTGGGCGCGCCGCTCAAGTGTCTGAACGAAGCGCGCTACGGCATTGCCTGGGGCGCGGTGGGCGCGGCGGCGGCCTGCTTCGCGTCGGCGCGCGACTACGTGGTCGAGCGGAAGCAGTTCGGAAAGCCGCTCGGGTCTTTCCAACTCGTCCAGGACAAGCTCGCGCAGATGTACACCGACATCGGCTTCGCGCAGCTCGCCTGCGTGCAGATTGCGCGGCTGAAGGAACAGGGGCAGCTCACGCCGGTGCAGGTGAGCTTCGCCAAGCGCGCCCACGTGGCGATGGCCTTGGAAGCCGCTCGCGCGGCCCGCGACATGTTGGGCGCGAACGGAATCACCCTCGCCTATCCGCCCATCCGGCACCTCCTGAATCTCGAGACGGTGAAGACGTACGAGGGGACGCACGACGTGCATACCCTGGTGCTCGGCCGGCACATCACCGGCCTCGACGCATTCTCCTGAGATGGCCGGACCAGGTCGCTGCACAACGGCGCCGGGGCCTACCGCGGCTGGCCTCGCATCGCCGTAAGGCAGCGTTTGCGGGCGACCCTTGACCGCCGCATGTATACATGCGTATACATTTCGCGTGGCCGAGGCCGGGCTCAGCGCGGAGAAAGTCGTCGAGGGCGGCGTGCGTCTCGCGCGCGACAAGGGCCTGTCGTCGGTCGGCGTGCGCGCGCTCGCGGCGGAGCTGGGCGTGACGCCAATGGCGCTCTACCGCCACGTCGCCTCCGGCGAGGCGCTCTCGGACGCGGTGGTGCAAGCACTCCTGCGCGACCTGCCGCTCGTCGGCGTGAACGGCGCGCCGCTCGGGAGGCTGCGCGCCTGGGCGGTGTCGGCGCGGGAGGTGTTGCGCTCGTGCCCGGGTCTTGCCCACCATCTGCTGCTGCATTGGTTCGAGCTGCCGCGCACGCTGCAGGTGGTCGAGTCGATGCTGGCGGCCGCAGAGGACCTGGGGCTCACCGGCTTCAGCGCAGTGGCTGCGGGCAATGCGGTCTTCACCTACGTGCTGATGCGGGTCGAGCTCGAAGAGGCGCTCCGCGAAGGCAACGTGCTGCAGCGGCGGCTGCCGGCGCTGCGCGGCCTGCCGCGGCTCGCGCGCAACGCGGCCGAATACCGGGTGGCGCGCATCGACGCGCACTTCGAGTTCGGGCTCACGCTGCTCCTGGAGGGGCTCGAACGAACCCGCCTTTCGGAAAACTTGCAGCGCGTCGAGCGCGGGGAGCGAAAACGATGATCGTCCGTGACGCCACCGAGATCGACCTCCCTGGAATTCTCGCCATCTACAACGACGTCATCGCGCGCTCGACGGCGGTGTGGACGGAGGAGCCGTCGACGCTGGACGACCGCCGCAACTGGCTCTCCGCGCGAAAGGCCTCGGGGTATCCGGTGCTGGTGGCCGCCTCGGGCAGCGCAATCTTGGGGTTCGCCTCCTTCGGCGATTTCCGCGCCTGGCCCGGATATCGGCACACTGTCGAGCATTCCATCCACGTCCGCTCCGAGGATCGCCGCCACGGCGTCGGGAGCGCGCTCTTGCCGCAGCTTCTGGAACGGGCGCGCGCTCTCGACAAGCACGTGCTGCTCGCGGGCATCGACGGCGAAAACGAGGCGTCCATCGCCTTCCATCGCCGTTTCGGGTTCACCGACGCGGGCAGGCTCCGGGAGGTCGGCCGCAAGTTCGGGCGCTGGATCGACCTCGTCTTCCTGCAGCTCGCGCTCTGACCCGGTCGCGCGTTCGACCCGCAGCGCAAGCCAACGGCAGAACCGCGGCTACCCCGGCGGCCAGCTCATCTGCCGCTGCGCGATGACGTGGATGTGCAGGTGGAACACCGTCTGCTGCGCGTGCGGTCCGGTGTTGATCACCGTCCGATAGCCGGTCTGGTCGAAGCCGTGCGTCCGCGCCAGCTCCGCCACCATCGCGTAGAGGTGCCCCATCATCTCCGGGGTGCGCGCCTCGTTCACCGAGGGCACGTGCGCCTTGGGGATGACCAGCGCATGGAACGGTGCCTGCGGATTCAGATCCGCGAAGGCGACCCCGTGCTCGTTCTCGGCCAGCTTCTTGGTGGGAATTTCGCCGTTCGCGATCTTGCAAAAGATGCAGTCGGGCATGGCCGGATCGATACCATGCCCGCGCAGGGCCGGCGCGAGCCTGCGCGGCTAGAACGTCCGCGACGAGTCGAGCAAAATCGTCACCGGTCCTTCATTCACGATCCGCACCTGCATCGTTGCCCGGAAGACCCCCTCCTGCACCTCGATGCCCCTCGAACGCACGAGCGCGCAGAACCGCGCGTACAACGGCTGCGCCACCTCCGGCCGGGCCGCGTCGATGAAGCCGGGCCGGCTGCCCTTGCGGGCGTCGCCATAAAGCGTGAACTGCGAGACGGCCAAGACCGCGCCGCGCACATCCAAGAGCGAGCGGTTCATCTTCCCCTGCTCGTCCTCGAAGATGCGCAAGGACGCGATCTTGTCCGCCATCCAGGCCGCATCCGCCTCGGTGTCCTTGACGCCGACGCCGAGCAAGACGCAGAAGCCGAGGCCGATCGCTCCGGTCACGCGCGGTTCATCGATCGCCGCGCTCTCGCGGACGGCCGCCTCGCTGCCCTGGACCGTGACGCTGGCCTCGCTGACGCGCTGGACCACCGCGCGCACGGCGCTACTTCGACTGCCGCGGGTCGAGCGTCTCGAGCAGCGACTTCATGTCGTCTGCGTGCTCCTCTTCCTGCTCGAGCACGAATTCGAGCAGCCGCCGCGAGGTCGGGTCGTTGTCGCCGAACCAGCGGATCATCTCCAGGTACGACTCGATGGCGATGCGCTCGGCGATCAGGTTCTCCTTGATCATGTCGACGAGCGAGTTGCCTTCGACGTACTGGGCGTGGCTGCGGCTGAGGAGGCCCTGCGGATTGAAGTCGGGCGCACCGTCGAGCTGGACGATGCGCTCGGCGAGGCGGTCGGCGTGGTCCTGCTCCTCCTTGGCGTGCTCCAGGAACTCGTCCGCCACCGCCTGCGAGTGGATGCCGGAAGCCATGTAGTAGTGCCGCTTGTAGCGCAGCGTGCAGACGATCTCGGTCGCCAGCGCGTCGTTCAAGAGCTGGATGGCGGTCTTGACGTCGCCGCGATACGCCGGCGTCACTGCGCCCTTCTCGACGTGCTCGCGGGCGCGCCGCTGAAGCTCCTTGATGTCGGTGAGGAACGGCGTCGCCTTGGGGTCTGGCATCTGTTGCTCTCCTTCGCTCTTTGGGGGCGCCTAGTCTTTACGTGGAGCGGCGAATGATCAAGCCGGAAAGCCATTTGACCGCCCGCGCGGACCATGACAGACGAGGCGGCCCATGCTCTCGACGGGCTTTTTGCAGCTTGCGAAGAAGCTCATCGCCGCGGACACCGTTTCCGCCAACGGCACCCTCGGGGCAGTAGAGGTGCTGCAAGGGCTCTACGAGCACGCCGGCCTTCCCACCCGCCGGCAAGTCGTGGACGGCATCCACGTCAACCTGCTCGCCGGGCCTGGCGGGGATGCGCAAGGTCCGGGCGGCGTCCTTCTCGTCACCCACCTGGATACCGTTCCCGCAGCGCCAGGCTGGCAGACGGACCCCTGGACGCTGACGGAGAAGGAAGGCTTTCTCTTCGGGCTGGGCGTCGCGGACGTGAAGCTGGACGCGCTCTGCAAAGCGGAGGCGGCGCGGCGGCTGCAAGGCCGGACTTGCCAGAAGCCCTTCTGGCTCCTCGGCACCTTCGGCGAAGAAGTCGGCCTGCGCGGCGCGCGCCATTTCGTGCAGAGCGCGGAGTTCGCCGAAATCCGTCCGGCGCAAGTCCTCTGCGGCGAGCCGAGCGAGCTGCAGGTCATCTCCGCGCACAAAGGCTACTGCGTGGTCCGCTGCACCTTGACCGACCGCAAGGCGCGCAAAGTCTCCAGCGCGGGGCCGGGTGTCGAGGTGATGCGCTTCCAAGGAAAGGCAGCGCACAGCTCCACTCCGCACCTGGGCGTCAACGCCATCTCCAAGGCACTGCGCTATCTGAACTCGTCGGGTGCGCCGGTGCTCGCCATCCGCGGCGGCACCTCCAGCAACGTGGTGCCCGCGAGCTGCAGCGTGGAAGTTCCCGCCCCGCGCGAGAAGGGCGAGCCGCAGCCGGACGAGGTGAAGTTCACCCCGGCGCGCGAGCTCGAGCCAAACCTCTGGCGCGCCCTCGCCACCGCCTCCGCCCTCGAGGAGCTCTGGCAACACCTTCTGCCGCGCGATCGAGACACGCGCTTCGATCCGCCCGGCGCAGTGGGAGGCCTGAACGTGATCGACAGCGCGGACGGCGCCGTGTCGCTGCAGCTCGACGCCCGGCTCCTGCCGTCGCACGATCCGGATCAATTGATTGAAAGCTTTGGCAGGGAAGCCAAGGCGTGGGTTGCGCGACTCGGTCAAGGTGAGATCGAGCTCCGGGTCGAGACCTTGCGCAACGCAGGCGGCATGGCACCGCAAGAAGGCTCGAAGCTGGTCAGCTCGGCGCAAAAAGTCCTTCGCGCCCACGGCCGGGACGCGACCCCGCGTGCGAAGCCGACCAGCACCGAGGGTGGCATCTTCGCCCGCGCGGGGTGCGAGGCCATCGTCTTCGGCCCGGGCGTCTCCACCGGCAATGCCCACAGCGCCAACGAGCGCATCGAAATGGCGCAGCTCGACGCCGCGTGCGATCTGTACGAGGCCCTCCTCGTGGAGCTCTGCGCGTGTACGTGATTCGAGACGTCCAGAAGGCCGACCTTCCCGGTCTCGCCCGGCTCGCCCGCGAGCTCGACACCGTCAACCTGCCCGACGACGAGCGTGAGCTCGGCTCGATCATCGAAAAGTCCGCGCGCTCGTTCGACGGCCGCATCCGAAGCCCGTTCGAGCGCGATTACCTGTTCGTGATGGAGGACACGCGCAAGCGGGCCATCGTGGGCAGCTCCTTGATCATCGCCCAGCACGGCACCCGCGATGCGCCGCACATCTTCTTCGACGTCTACGAGAAGGAGCATTACTCGCATTCGGTGGACAAGCACTTCCGCCACCGGGTGCTCTCCATCGGCTACAACTTCGACGGCCCCACCGAGATTGGCGGCCTCGTCGTCGACCCGGCGTATCGCGGCCAGGGCAAGCCGGGAAAGCAGCTCAGCTACGTGCGCTTCCTCTATGTCGCGATGCACCGCCCGCGCTTTCGCGACCGCATCCTGGTCGAGCTCTTGCCCAGGCTGGAGGAGGACGGGCGCAGCCCGTTGTGGGAGGCGCTCGGGCGCAAGTTCACCGGCCTCAGCTACCAGGAGGCGGACCGGCTCTCGCGGGAGAAGAAGGAGTTCATCCAGCAGCTCTTCCCGCCCGGGGAGATCTACGCGACCATCTTCACCCAGAAGATCCAGGACGCCATCGGCGAGGTGGGCCCGAAGAGCGCGGGCGCGCGCGAAATGCTCACCAAGATCGGCTTTCGCTACGACGAGCGCATCGACCCCTTCGACGGTGGGCCGCACTACTCCGCGCCGACCGAGCTGATCGAACCCATCCGCCGCTTCCGCCGCGCGCGCCTCGCCTCGGAGCGGCTTCCGGAAGGCGCGGAGGTGCAAGCGAACGAGGTCGAGGATCGGCTGGTGGCGGTGGAGCGGACGCAGGGCCGGAACCGCTTTCGGGCGGTGCGCAGCTTGTGCATGTTCCGCGACGCCGAGGTTCGGCTCACGGAAGAAGCGGCGGTTGCCCTGGAGGTGAGCGACGGCGACCGCCTCCAAACCATCCCCTTCGAATGAGCGCGTGTTAGATCCAGCGCCGTGGACTTCATCGCTGGCAGCTTCTGCGCGGCGCGCACTCCCGACGGGGTGATCGAGAACCGATCGCCCGCGGATCTGTCCGCGGTCCTTTCGCGGCATGCCTGGGCGGTGTCGCAGGTGGATGCGGCGGTGGCGGCGGCGCGCGAGGC
>DASXHM010000214.1:0-25074 GCA_036488495.1 Myxococcales bacterium
CTTTTCGATGAAGAACCCGACCACCCCGCAGACGACCATGGAGAAGAGGGTGACCGCCACGGCGCCGAGGATGGAGGGGTTGTGCGCTTCCGAAGTCCAGCGCGCGCTCGCGTACCAACCGACCATCGCGCCCAGCATGAAGACGTCGCCGTGGGCGAAGTTGATCAGCTGCAGGACGCCGTACACCATGGTGTAGCCGAGCGCGATCAACGCATAGATCGCGCCCAGGGAGACGCCGTCGACGAGATGTTGGAGGAGCTCGGTCATCAGGGCCGGGCGTTCTCGCTTTGGTGGGACCGAGGAAGCGCTGCGGGAGAGGGGACGGTTCGGGTCGGGGCTACTTCTTCGGGTGCTCTCCTGGCGGAAGTCCCTGAGGCTGGCCCGTGGCGGCCGCGTCCTGGGCGGGGCTGGTCGCGCCCACCGCCGGCATCGGGGTCGCGGTCGGCTGCGTTCCGGGGGCGGCGTTGGGGGCCGTGTTGCCGGTGGTCTGCTTCACGCCGGTGTCGGCGGGCGGCGTCGATCCTTGCTGCCCTGGCTGCGATGCCGACGTGTCCGGGGTGCCTTCCGGCTGGATGCGAGCCGCGAAGTCGTAGTGGCCACCCTTGGCGATCTTGAGCACCACCGCAGGCTTCACCGGATTGCGGTTCTTGTCCATGGTGATGTCGCCGGTGACGCCCGGATAGCCCTTGGTCTCCGCCAGCGCGTCGCGGATGGCCGGGCCGCTCAGGTCCTTGGCGGTCTTCATCGCCTGGAAGAGCATGCCGGCCGCGTCGTAGGCCTGGGCCGCGAGCGAGTCCGGAAGCTGGCCCGCGTACTCGCTCTTGAACTTCGCCACGAACTCCTGCACCCGCTTGTTCGGATCGTCGACCGAGTAGTGGTTCGAGAAGTACGAGCCGACCAAGGCATCGCCGCCGATCTCGTAGAGCTTCTCGCTGTCCCAGCCGTCGCCGCCGAGAAGGGGCACGGTCAGACCGGACTCGCGCGCCTGCCGCGAGATGAGGCCCACGTCGGTGTAGTAGCCGGGGACGTAGATGCCGTCGGGCTGCGCGCCCTTGATGTTGGTGAGCTGCGCCTTGAAGTCGACGTCGCCGTTGGAGAAGCTCTCGTTGTCGACGATCTTGCCGCCCATCTTGGTGAAGTTCTGCTCGAAGACCTTGGCTAGGCCGACCGAGTAGTCGTTGCGGACGTCCTTCAAGATGGCCACGTGCGAGAGCTTCAGGTTGTCGCGGGCGAACTTCGCCATCACGTACCCCTGGAAGCTGTCGATGAAGCAGGCGCGGAAGATGTAGTCGCCGATCTGGGTGACGGTCTCGTTGGTCGACGACGGCGTCACCATCGGCACCTTCGCCTGCTGGCACTTCGGCGCCATGAACTTGGAGATGGTGGAGGCGACTTCGCCGAGCACCGCGGTGACGTGCTCGCTGGAGATGAGCCGGGTGACCGCGGTCGCGGCCTCCTCCGGCTTGCCCTCGTCGTCGAGGGCGATGACCCGGACCTTCTTGCCCTTGATCCCGCCGGCGCCGTTGCATTCCTTGACGGCGAGCTGGATGCCGCGGTCGCTGGAGGTGCCGAAAGTGGCCTGCGGACCTGTCATCGAGCCGACTTCGCCGATGACGATCTCACTCGAGGAACCTTGGGCTTCCGAGCTGCCACCGCCCTTTTTGTCCTCATTCTTGCAGGCGACGGCGGCGAGGACGCAGACGAAGAGCGGTGCGGCGAGGCGGCGCATGCGGGCTCCCGAGAGAGAAAAGCGGCCCTGCTTAACATTCTGGTCACACTCGATCAACAAGCTTGCCGCCCTCCCATCGCCAGCGTAGCCTTGCTGGCTCATGCCTCCGCGCATCCTCGTCGTCGATGACAACCCCGAGCTCTTGACGCTGCTTTCGTCCGCGTTCGAGGAAGCGGGTTACGTCGTCCAGACGGCGGCGCGGGGCCGGACAGCGGTCGAGCTGTCGCGCAAGGACCGTCCCGATCTGGCCGTCATCGACGTGCTCCTGCCCGACCTGATGGGGTTCGACGTGGCCGAGGCGCTGAAGCGGCTGCGCATCCCCTTCATCTTCATGTCCGGCGTCCACAAGGGCGGCAAGGCGTCGGCGAACGCCATCGGCCGCTATGGCGCGCTGGCGTACTTCGAGAAGCCGTTCGAACGGTCCGCCTTGCTCGAGGCGGTGGCGCAGGTGGTGCCGCCGCCCTCGGCCGAAGGGGGACAGACGGGCGCACCGGCCTGGGACGTCGAGGCGGGCCCGCAGGTGGCGGAGGCCGCCGAGGGCATGCAGCTCACCGGCCGCATCGACCTGGTCGGCCAGGAGGTTGCGGCGAAGAGCCAGCCTGTGGAGCTCCGGCCGATGGACCGCGAGCAGAGCCAGCGGCTGCGCAACGACATCCGGCCGACCCCGCCCGTCCTTGCACGGGTGCCGTCCACCTCGATCCCGACCGCGCCGCCTCCTCCCGAGACGCCGGCGCTGCAGCCGTTCGCCGCCCGCGAAGGCATCACCCGCGGCGAGCTTTCGGACAATCTCCCGCACCTTCTCGCCGCGTTCTACAACGCCAAGGAGACGGGCGAGCTCGGGCTGCAGCGCGGCCAGGTGAAGAAGATCATCTACTTCGAAGGCGGCATGCCGGTGTTCGCGCTCTCGAACCTGGTCGCAGACCGTCTGGGGCAGTTCCTGGTGCGGGCGGGAAAGATCGACGAGGAGACGCTGCGCCAGGCCGCCGAAGAGGCCACCGCCACCGAGCAGCGCACCGGGGACGTGCTCATCCTGATGGGCTCGCTCACCGAAGAGGAGCGGCTCTACTACGTGGGCCAGCAGATCAAGAGCATCCTCTACTCGGTCTTCGCCTGGGAGGAGGGCGCGTTCACGCTCAGCTTCCAGGCGCGGGCGCGCAAAGAGGCGATCAAGCTCGACATCCACCCGGCGAACCTGATCATGCGCGGGGTGAAGAAGCTCTACAAGCCGGAGCGGCTTTCGCGGCTGATGCCGCCGGGCGCGCGGCCCATCCCCTCGCCCGAGCCGTCGTTCAACCTGAGCGACGTCGAGCTGCAGGCCTGGGAAGCGCACCTTCTGCCCCGCTGCGACGGCTCGCGCACCGCGGCGGAGCTCATCGAGCTGTCCGGGAAGCCTGCGGTGGAAGTGCTCGGCACGCTGGTCGGCCTCGCCTCGCTCCGCATCCTCGAGCTGCGCTAAGTCGCTGCCGCCCGAGGGCGGCTTTGCGACTTACGCTTGTGGCGCTGCCGTCCGCCTCTGCCTACAAGCTCTGCGCGAGCTGCTCTCCCGGCATCTGCGGCTTCTTGATGTAGTCGAGCGGCAGTTCGCCGGTCAGCGAATTCAGCCAGGCCACGAGCGAGCTCACTTCGGAGTCGGTCAGCGGCTGGCCGAGCTGGTTGTCCGCCATCATCCGCACCGCCTGTTCGAGCGTCTTGGCGGAGCCGTCATGGAAGTAGGGACCGGTCTTGGCCACGTTCCGCAAGCTCGGCACCTTGAACATCATGTCGTCGGCCGGATCGTGGGTGATGGCAGAGCGTCCGTGGTCCTTGGCGGACGGCCACGCAACGGCCGCGCCGAGCTTCTCGTACATGCTGCCGCCGACCAGCTCTCCGGTGTGACAGACCATGCAGCCGGAGGTGGTGAAGAGGCGCAACCCTTCCTTCTCCTTGTCGGAGAGGGCGGCGACGTTTCCACGCAGGTAGCGATCCCAGCGGCTCGGCGTGGTCAGGCCGCGCTCGAACGCGCCGATGGCGATGCCGACGTTCTTGAGCGAGATGGGCTTCGGGTCCTGCGGGAAGGCCGCCTTGAAGAGCGGGGTGTAGCCCTGCACCGAGGTCAAGGTGGTGAGCACGCTCTTCGACGATGCGCCCATCTCCATCGGGTTCAAGAGCGGCATCAGCGCCTGATCTTCCACGTTCTTGCTGCGGCCGTCCCAGAAGAGCGCGAACTGGCCGGCGGCGTTGTAGACGGATGGCGCGTTGCGGGTACCGTGCTTGCCGTCGACGCCGGTATTGGTCGCGTCGTGGGTGACGCCGTAGTCCTCGAGCAGGTGGCAGGTGTTGCAGGACATGGTGCCGGTGCGCGAAAGGCGCGCGTCGTAATAGAGGACCCGGCCCAGGTCCACGAGCTCGCGCGCCGCCGGCTTGTCGCCATGGAAGTCAGGCCGCAAGGGAGCAAAGCGCTGCAGCGCGCGCGGGTTCACCACCGGAGCAGTGGGCGGCGGCGCGAAGATGTCGACCGGCGCTTGCGCGCCGCAGAGAACGACGCCCGGCTTGTCCGGATCCGGCCAGCACTTGCGCAGGTTGTCGTCCTTGGGCTGCGCCTTGCCGCATCCGAACGAAAGGATGAGGGCCGCGCCGCAGATCGCCGAGAGTGTCCGTTTCATTGAGTCTCGATACCTTTCAAGCCAGAACGCTGGCCCGTCCAGAACACTACGCGAAAGCGAGGTGTTCTCTCCAGTAACTTCCTGCAATTTTACGATGCGGATGGAGCCATTCCGTTGCCGACGAGGCTCATTATCGAGCCCGTCTGCGGATGTCGCAGTCGCACGGGCTCGGCGGCAAGCTTCGACGGCTTTGAATCTGGCCACTCCGATGTGCGCCGAAGTAGCCGGGTGTCATGCGCGCAGCGTCGCCGTCAGGTGCGCGTCACCGCAGCCACGACGCAGCAAACGCTGCGAACGTGCGCAGATCGTACAGGTCGTCGCGCACCACTGCCGCGGGTGACGACGTCAGCGCTGGTCACGGGTCATTCGCTCGACGGCGGCGAGGGCCGCCTTGCGAAAGAGGTCGCGGCGGTGGACGTCGTCGTCGTAGCGCTTCCAGACGTAGACCTGCGTCGCCACGCGCTCGGCTTTGCTGCGCTCGAGCACGAGCTCCCCCTCCGCAACGGCGGCGAAGGCGACGGCCGAATCGACGTCGCGCACGTCCGCGATGTCCGCGCGCTCGCCCACCCGGCCGAGAACCCCGGCGAGCTCGTACACGATCCGGCGGCGAAGCTGCTCGCGCGCCGCGCCGTTCAACTGGTGATCGTATGCAACCAACAGATCCAGGTCGCTGTCGGGCCGGTGTCTGCCTTTCGCGCGCGAACCGAAGAACCACGCGACGCGCACGGAGGTCAGCGGCGCGAGCACCTGCGCGATCTGCTCCCCGAGGCCGGACATGCTAGCGAAGGTACACGATCCGGCGGCGCCTCGCCGCGATGCGCATTCCGGAGCAGATTCGGCATTGGTGCGTAAGCTACCGCAAACCCTCGCGCGACTGCCTTGACACACTGAGCCGCACGCCATACACGTCCGCGCCGCGATGATTCCCCTCGGAACCAGGGCAGGGCCGGCCGACTCGCCCTTCAATCCCGAGCAGCAAAAGCGCTTCGACGAAGGCTTCGAAAAAGCCGTCGGGAAGTATCCGCCGGAACGGCGGCGCGCGGCCCTGCTGGCGGTCTTGCACCTGGCGCAGGACGAGCTCGGCTGGCTGCCGGAGCCGGCGATGAACTACGTCGGCCATCGGCTCGACGTTCCCCCGGTGCGGGTCCGCGAGGTCGCGACCTTCTATACGATGTACCGGCTGCGGCCGGTCGGGCGCCACCACATCGGCGTGTGCAATTCGGTCTCCTGCTGGGCGATGGGCGCCGAGAAGATCCTCGAGCACTGCGCGGAACGGCTCGGCATCAAGGCCGGCGAGACCACGCCCGACGGGCATTTTTCGCTCGAAGAAGTGGCCTGCCTCGCGTCCTGTGGCACAGCGCCCGCGGTGCTGGTCAACAACTTCGTCTATGTCGAGAGCGTTACCGCCGATTCGATGACGAAGCTCATCGATGAGCTGCGGCAGAAGCCCGGGCAGCACATGGCGAAGGGCCCGCAGCCGCGGCTCCCGTACGCGCGCTTGCACATCGAGTCGCAGGCAACGCCGCAGGCGACCGGGGCCCTGGGCGAGCCCGCGGTGGCGACGATGCCGGAGAAGGGCTCGACGGAGCGCAAGCCGTGACCAAGAAGATCCTCTCCATCGACTGGGACAAGCCACAGAGCTGGGCCTTCGAGACCTACAAGGGCTCCGGCGGCTACCAGGCGTTGCCCAAGGCGCTGAAGATGCAGCCGCAGGCCATCGTCGACGAGGTGGTGAAGTCGAATCTGCGCGGCCGCGGCGGCGCAGGTTTTCCCACCGGGATGAAGTGGAACTTCGTCCGCAAGGAAACGAGCTTTCCCAAGTACCTCGTGGTCAACGCCGACGAAGGCGAGCCCGGCACCTTCAAGGATCGCGAGATCCTGCTGCGCAGCCCGCACATGTTCGTCGAAGGCCTCATCATCGGCTGCTTCGCCATCGACTGCCACCTCACCTACGTCTACTGCCGGGGCGAGTTCCGCGACACCGCGATGGCCCGGCTGCAGACCGCCATCGACGAGGCCTACGCGCAGGGCTTCCTCGGCAAGAACATCCTCGGGACGGGCTTCGATCTGGAGATGAAGTGCGTCTTCGGCGCCGGCGCGTACATCTGCGGCGAAGAGACGGCGCTCCTCGAATCGCTCGAAGGACGCAAAGGTTATCCGCGCCTGAAGCCCCCGTTCCCCGCCAATGCCGGCGGCGGCCTCTTCAAACAGCCGACCGCGGTCAACAACGTCGAGACGCTCGCCAACATGCCGGCCATCGTCAGCATGGGCGGCGACGAGTTCTCCAAGATCGGGCTCGTCCCCAAGAACGGCGGCACCAGGCTCTACGCCGTGAGCGGCCACGTGAAGAAGCCGGGCGTGTACGAGGCGCCGATGGGAATCAGCTTCAAGGACTTGCTCGAACAGCACGCGGGCGGCATGCGCGAAGGCTCGACGTTGAAGGCGATCATCCCCGGCGGCAGCTCCAGCGCGATCATGACCGCCGAAGAGGCCGTCTGGGCCTCCGACTTCGACACGCTCAAGGCGAAGAAGACCATGGCGGGCTCGGGCGCGGTGGTCTACCTGGACCAGACCGTCAACATGGCGCACGCGCTCGCCAACGTGATGCGGTTCTACGCGCACGAGAGCTGCGGCCAGTGCACTCCCTGCCGCGAAGGGACGGCCTGGCTCTCGCGGCTCTGCGACAAGATCGTCAGCGGGCAGGGCGAGAAGACCGACGTCGACAACATCCACCAGATCTCGCGGCAGATGGAGCAGAAGACCATCTGCGCCCTGGCCGACGGCGCCGCCATGCCGGCCAAGAGCTACATCGAGAAATTCCGCGCCGACTTCGACGCCCTGGTTCGCGGATGATGGAAGCCGTTCTCTTCTATATTTTCGCCATCGGCGTGATCGCGGCGGGCGCGCAAGTGGTGCTGCGCAGAAACCCCATCTACGGCGCGCTGTCCTTGGTGGGGTGCTTCTTCTTCCTCGCCGGCATCTACCTGCTCCTCGCGGCGCACCTGATCGCCATCCTGCAGATCATGATCTACGCGGGCGCGGTGATGGTGCTGTTCGTCTTCGTGATCATGCTCCTCAACCTGAAGGACGAGGAGCTCGGCGAGCAGCGGATGACGGCCATGAAGGTGGTCGGCATCATCGCTGTGCTCGCGACCACCGGCGTGATTGCCTGGCGCGCGCTCGGGGCTGCGTATCCGAACGGGCCGCAGGTGGACAATGCGTTGCGCATCTCCGGCTTCGGCACGGTGCGGGAAGTGGGCCGCGTCCTCTATCTCTCTTCGGTGTTGCCGTTCGAAGTGACGTCGCTCCTCTTGCTCGTGGCGGTGGTCGCGGCGGTGGTGGTGGCGAAGGGGAAGATCTGATGGATTTCTTTCACGCGCACCAGGCCCAGCACTATCTGGTCCTCGCCGCGGTGCTGTTCGCGCTCGGCGCCCTGGGCGTGGTCCTGCGGCGCAATGCGCTCATTGTTTTGATGAGCATCGAATTGATGCTCAATGCGGTGAACCTGACCTTCCTCGCCTTTTCGCGGTTCCCCTTGATGGGCACGTCACCGCAGGGCAGCTTTCTGACGGGTCACGCGGCGGTGTTCTTCGTCATCGCCACCGCCGCCGCCGAGGCAGCGGTCGGGCTCGCCATCATCATCGCGGTCTTCCGCAGCCGGACGAGCGTCAACGTCGACGAATTCGACGCCCTCAAGCTGTAAGGGTCCAACATGGACGTGAACTGGCTGCACCTGATCCCGCTCTTGCCGCTCGTCGGGGCCGCCATCTGCGGCCTGTCCGGCAAGTGGCTGGCCAAATCCTGGCTCTACGCGACGGCGCTCCTCGCGGTGACGCTCTCTTTCTGCCTCGGCATCTACGGGTTCTTCAACCTGCCCGAAGGCACCAAGGAGCTGCACGAGCTCGCCTTCAACTGGTTCTCGGTCGGAAACCTGCACGTCGACATGGGCTTCAGCCTCGACCGGCTCTCGGGGACGCTGGTGCTCGTCATCACCGGCGTCGGGCTCCTCATCCACATCTACTCGGTCGGTTACATCGACGAAGACAGAGGCTACTGGCGGTACTTCGCCTATCTGAACCTGTTCGTCGCGGCGATGCTGACGTTGGTGCTCGGCGACAACCTCGTCGCCATGTTCGTCGGCTGGGAGGGAGTGGGCCTCTGCAGCTATCTCCTGATCGGCTTCTGGTTCACCGACGAGGAGAAGGCCTACGCAGGCCGCAAGGCTTTCGTCGTCAATCGCATCGGCGACTTCGGCTTCTTGATCGGCATCTTCATCCTCTTCAATCGCCTGGGGACGGTGAACTTCGCGCAGATCAACACCGCCGCCCTTCCGCTCGACATCGCCTCGCTCGCGGCCATCTGTCTCTTCGTCGGCGCCACCGGCAAGAGTGCCCAGCTCCCGCTCTACATCTGGCTGCCGGACGCGATGGCCGGCCCGACTCCGGTCTCGGCGCTCATCCACGCGGCCACCATGGTGACCGCCGGCGTGTACATGATCGCGCGCCTCAGCCACCTGTACATCCTCGCGCCGGGGGTAATGGCGGTGGTGGCCATCGTGGGCGCCTTGACCGCCATCTGGGCGGCGCTGATCGGCACCTCCCAGAACGACATCAAGAAGGTGCTCGCCTATTCGACCGTGTCGCAGCTCGGCTACATGTTCATCGGCGTCGGCGTCGGCTCGTTCTTCGCCGGCACCATGCACCTCATCACCCACGCGTTCTTCAAGGCCTGCCTCTTCCTCGGCTCGGGCGCGGTCATCCACGGCCTCCACGGCGAGCAGGACATGCGCAAGATGGGCGGCCTTCGCAAGTACATGCCCTCGACCCGGGCCACCTTCCTGGTCGCGACCATCGCCATCACCGGCGTCCTGCCGCTCTCGGGCTTCTTCTCCAAGGACGAGATCCTGGGCCAGGCGCTCCACACCAAGGCGTTCGACTTCCTCACGCTGACGCCGGGTGGTTCAGCGCACTTGACCTGGCTCGGGACCGTCATCTACATCGTCGGCTCCGCGGCGGCGTTCCTCACCAGCTTCTACATGTGGCGCTGCTACTTCCTCACCTTCAGCGGCGAGTATCGCGGGCCGTCTTCGGTGCACCCCCACGAGAGCCCTTTGGTGATGACGCTGCCGCTCTGGATCCTCGCGGCGCTCAGCGTCGTAGCGCTCGTGATCGGCCTTCCGGCCGAATGGGTGCACGGGACGTTCTTGCAAGACTTCAGTTGGGAGCACTTCACCCGCGGGATGTGGGGCGCGCCGCGGGGAGGCTCGCCGGAGGAGTTCTCGCCGTATCTCGGCTACGGCATCGCGCTCGTGGTCGGCCTGTTGGGCTTCGCCAGCGCGTACTTCTCGACCTTCCGGTACGGGATCGAAGGCGACGACGCCATCACCGCGCGGGTCCCGTTCTTGCGGCGGACACTCGCCAACAAGTTCTACCTCGACGAATTCTACGGGTTCCTGGTCGTGAGGCCCCTCTGGTCCTTCGCGCGCGGACTCTGGCGGGTGGTGGACGCGACCATCATCGACGGTCTCATCGTCAACGGCGTCGGGGGCCTCGTCGCATGGGTGGGCGCGATCGCGCGGCGCTTCCAGAACGGCGACGTGCAGCGCTACGCGGCGGTCACCGCGGTGGGCGTCGCGGCGCTCGTCTACGTCTTCTTGGTGCGAGGCTAAACGATGAGCTGGCTCGACGCGCATCTGTTGACCCTCGTCATCTTCCTGCCGGTCGTGGGCGGCGTGCTGGTGGCGCTCTTGCCCCGTGGCGAAGGCGGCCAGCACAAGGGAGTGGCGCTCGTCTTCAGCGTCACTACCTTCGTCGCCTCGCTGCCGCTGTGGATCGGGTTTCACGGCAAGCTCGCCTTCGAACAGAAGAGCGAATGGGCGCCGACGCTCGGGTTCAGCTACCACATCGGCCTGGACGGGGTGGCGCTGCTCCTCTTCATGCTCACCACCTTCCTCGGGCCCATCGTCGTCCTGAGCTCGTGGAAGTTCGTGCAGGAGAGGGTGAAGGAATACTGCCTCGCGATCCTCCTCCTCGAGACGGCGATGCTGGGGACTCTCGCGGCGCTGGACCTCGTCCTCTTCTACGTTTTCTGGGAAGCGATGCTGATCCCCATGTACCTGCTCATCGGCATGTGGGGGAGCGAGCGGCGCATCTACGCGGCGGTGAAGTTCTTCCTCTTCACCTTCGTCGGCTCGGTCCTGATGCTGCTCGCCATCTTCTGGCTGTGGAGCAACAGCGGCCCGGTCGGACACCGCACCTTCGACTATCTCGAGCTCTTGCAGTCGGGCGCCATCGACCACGAGACCCAAGGCTGGCTCTTCGCCGCGTTCTGCCTCGCCTTCGCCATCAAGGTGCCGATCTGGCCGCTCCACACCTGGCTGCCGGACGCGCACACCGAAGCGCCGGCCGCCGGCTCCATCCTGCTCGCGGGCGTGATGCTGAAGATGGGGACGTTCGGGTTCATCCGCTATGCGATGCCGCTGTTCCCCCAGGCCGCGCTCGAGCACGCGCCGTTCATCGCGACGCTGGGTGTCGTCGGCATCGTCTACGGCTCCTTGATGTGCATGGCGCAGACCGACTTGAAGCGTCTCATCGCCTATTCGTCGGTGGCGCACCTGGGCTTCGTCATGCTGGGGCTTTCGGCGCTGACCCGCGAGGCGGTGAGTGGCGCGGTCTTGCAGATGGTGAACCACGGCATCTCCACCGGCGCGCTCTTCTTGATGATCGGCTACCTCTACGAGCGCACCCACACCCGCGATCTTGCCGCGTACGGCGGCGTCGCCACCGTCGCTCCGGCCATCGCCGCAACCTTCCTCGTCATCACGCTCTCCAGCATCGGGCTGCCCGGCACCAACGGCTTCGTCGGCGAGTTCCTCATCCTGATTGGCACCTTCACCTCGCACGCGGTGAACCATGCCTCGCTCTTGTCGGTGGTGGCGTCGACCGGAGTCATCCTCGGCGCGGTCTACATGCTCTGGCTCTACCAGCGCGTCTTCTGGGGACCAGCCCGCAAAGCGGTGCAGCACGGGCTGCCCGATCTGACGGTCCGCGAGTGGGTCACGGTCGCGCCGCTCTTGGTCGCCATCGTCTGGATTGGCTTTCAGCCGCAGCCGCTCCTGAACGCCATTCGCGAGCCGGTGGATGCGTTCGTCGAGCGCGTCGTCCATCCCCAGGACGATGCGCGCAAGCGGGCCGACGCGCTGCCGCCCGTCGATCTGATGCCGCGCGTGGTCGACGCGGTCCAGGCGGCCCCGGCGCCGCAAGAGGCGGAGGGCAAGTGAACTTCAATCCCAGCGACCTCTACGGCATCTTGCCGGCGCTCATCCTCTCCGTGGGCGCGCTGGTGGTGTTGATGAGCGAGGTGTTCCTGCGCGCGGTGCAGCCGGAGCGCCTCGGCGTCGCCGGGGGCGCGGCCGGCGCGGCGCACGCCCAGCTCATGCCCGGGTCCGACTCGAAGCCGTTGCCGCCGGCTCCTTCGCCCGACCGGCGATACCAGGCCTGGCTGGCGGCGGCTTTTGCGTTCGCCGCGCTGTGGGCGGCGGTGGCGCAGTTCGGCGATCCGAACGTGCCGCTCTTCGCCGGCGCTGCGGTCAGCGACGGGTTTGCGCGGGTGGTGGCGGCGGTCGCTTGCGGCTCGCTCTTGCTCTCGTGCCTGGTCGCGTTCTCCTATCTCGAGGCGCTGCGGGCGACGCGGGGCGAGTTCTATGCGCTCGCGATGTTCTCCGCGGCGGGGATGTGCCTGATCGCGCAGGCGACCGACCTGATCGTCATCTTCCTCTCGCTGGAAGTGCTCTCGCTGTCGCTCTACGCGCTCTGCGCGTATCTGCGCCGCGGAAAGCGCCCGGCGGAAGCGGCGTTCAAGTACTTCATCCTCGGCAGCTTCGCCTCCGCCATCTTCCTGTACGGAGCGGCGCTGGCCTATGGCGCCACCGGCTCGACCCGGTTGGCCGATGTCGCGAACGCCGTGAAGCTGCTCGCGCAACACCAGAGCATGCCGGGCGTTGCCCCGCTCCTGCTCGCGTCGGTCGGACTCCTCATCGCCGGTTTCGCCTTCAAGGTCGCCGCGGTGCCCTTCCACATGTGGGTCCCCGACGTGTACGACGGCGCGCCGGCGCCGGTGACGGGGTTCATGGCGGCAGGCGTGAAGGCGGCCGCGTTCGCGACCCTGGTCCGCATCCTCATTTCCGGATTCGGCGATGCATCGGCGGCGACCGGTGATCGCGGCTGGCGGGCGCTGATCATCGGCCTCGCGGTGCTGACCATGGTGGTCGGGAACCTCTTGGCAGTGCCGCAGCGGAGCGTGAAGCGGATGCTCGCGTACTCGTCGATCGCGCACGCCGGGTATCTGCTGGTGGCGGTCGCGTCGATGGCGTCGTGGCAGTCGCGCGCGGACGGAACTTCGGGCCTGCTCTTCTATCTGGCCTCCTACGGCGCGACCATCGTCGGCGCCTTCGGCGTGGTGGCCATCATCGAGCGCAAGCTCGCGCAGAGCGGTTTGCCGGACGATCTCTCGTCGTGGGCTGGCCTGTCGGAGAAGCATCCGGCGCTCGCGGCCGCGATGTCTCTCTTCATGATCTCGCTCGCCGGCGTGCCGCCCACCGCGGGATTCATGGGCAAGGTCGTCGTCTTCCGTTCGGCCATCGAAGGCGGCCTTGCGCCGCTCGCCATCCTGGGCGTGCTGACCAGCGTCGCCGGCCTCTATTACTACCTGCGCGTCGTCGTCTACGTGTACATGTACCCGCAGCCGAAGGGCGAGGCGGTGCAGGCCGGCCGGCTCTTCAGCGCAGGCCTCGCCATCGCCGGCTGTGCGCTGATCGTGCTCTGGATGGGCATCCAGCCGGGCGCCTTCGGCGCCATCACCCAGGCCGCCGCCGCCAGCTTCGGCAAGTAGCGCCGCCGCCCGCCAACCAGAACGAGAAAGAGAACCCGAACGAGAACGCGAACCCGAACGCGAACCAGCACCCGAACGAGGACCAGCACCAGCACCACGAAGTAAACGGCCCCCGGCATCGCTGCCGAGGGCCGTTCGTCATTCAGCTCGTTCGAGCCTGATTAGTTCTCGTGGCTGTTGAGCGACTTGGCGAGGCCGACGAAGTCCGGCGTGCCCCAGCCCGTCGAGAGGTCGAAGCCCGCGACCGCCGGGAAGCCCTGGACGCCGTCGAAGCTGTTGTCGCCCGCGGTGATGTCGCGGAAGTTCAGGCGACCCTGGCGGCCGAGCTTGTACAGGTCGTCGTTGAGGAAGCCCTGCGCGTTGTGGCGCGCCGAGTTGATGTCGCCCATGATGCCGGCCCACTGCGGCGAACCGGCGCTGGTGCCGCCGACGAGGAAGAACGCGGTGGCTGCCGGGGCGATGGTGCCGATGTGCACGAGCACGCCGCCCGCGACGCCGGCGTTGTAGGCGACGTCCGGAATGGCGCGGTGCCCGTGCAGGCTCGAGAGGACCGAGGCCGAGAGGTTGTCGCGCTGGAAGTTCGGGAGCGCAGTCAGGATGCTGACGCCGCCGCCGCCGGAGCCGCCCTGGTCATTCCACACCGACTCGCGGATGTAGGCGCCAGCGGGATTCGCGGCCGCGCCGATGCCGAAGAACAGGTTGGTCCCGCCGACCGAAGTCACGAGGTCGGAAGCTGCCGGCCAGCTCGCGCTCGCGGTGAAGAAGCCGTCGCCCTCGACGTTCTGGGTGTCGACGCCCTGGTCGCCGCTGGAAGCGAAGGAGGTGATCTTGGCGTCCGCGGCCTTCTTGAAGGCGGCCTGCCAGCCCTCGACGATGGGGAAGCCATCCGGGTTGGCGAGGAAGATCTCCGCCTCACCAAAGCTCATCGAGATGGCGCTGCCGAGGCGGTTGTCGACCGCGAAGTTGAAGCCGTCCATCAGGTCCTGGTCGAAGTCGCTCTTGGCGGCGACGAGGACGATGCTGGCGTTCGGGGCCATGGCGTGGGCCCACTCGACGTCGAGGGCGATCTCGACCGTCCAGCCGACCATGTCGCCATTGGCGGGGTCGAAGGCGGGCGTGCCGGGCATCTTGATCTGCTGGAACGAGGCCGGCGCGGGCAGGCCGAACGCGGCGTCGAACGCCGCGAGGTCGGCGTCGATGGTCGGGCTGCCGAAGGCGTCGAGGATGACGATGGTCTGGCCGGTGCCGTCGCCGCCATTGGCGATCAGCTTGTCGACGCCGTAGGCGGAGCGGATGCTGAAGGGGTTGTAGCAAAACAGCCCCTGGGTGAGGTCGAACTTGCGGCTTTCGCAGCTGAACCGGAGGTTCGGCGTGGCGTCGAACTTGGCGCCGTCCATCCGGGCGGCGACGACTGCGCTCGGGTGCATCTGACCGGCAAACGAAGCTGCCGAGGCGAGCGTTAGGGCGGCGAGAACAAAACGGGTGGGAGTTGCGGACATTCGGACGGCTCCTTGATTGCGCTGTTAGCGCTTTCTGCTGACTCGAGGGTGGGTTCAGCGAGCCCCGGGTCGGTTGATGTGCGAGCGAGTTTGATTGCACAAAGGCGGTTTGAAACGCAACTGGCCCGATCCTCGGGCAGCCGTCCGCACGCGCCGGATCCGCAATGAAACGGACCACGCGCGACGAGCGAGCAGGCGGTTGCCGTAATGTAATGCGTCAATTCAGCAAGTGATTGGTTCGATTGATCGAAGTGCAGGCCGCCGGCGAGCTTCCCGATCTACTGTTGCTGTAAAAAAGAAAGCACGCTGCGGTTGTCTTCCCGGCGACAATCCCGATTGTTTCGGCGCGTGCTACGATCCGGTCATGCTGGAAAAAGTTCGGGCAATCGAGGTCGAAGACGTGCGCGCCGCGCGATCGCGCATCGCCGGTACCGCCGTGCGAACTCCTTTGGTGCGGCTTGAATCCGCGCCGAACGGGCTCGATATCTGGCTGAAGCTCGAGAACCTGCAGCCGATCAACGCCTACAAGCTGCGCGGCGCGGCCAATGCGGTCGCGCTGCTCTCCGATGAGGACAAGCGGCGCGGGGTGTGGACCATCAGCGCCGGCAATGCCGGGCAGGGAATTGCGTACGCCGCGCGCAAGGCGCAGGTGCCGTGCTCGGTGGTCGCCATCGAGACCGCGCCGCAGGCGAAGATGGATCGGATGCGCGCTCTCGGAGCGACCATCGTCCCGGTGCCGTTCGCGGTGGCGTGGAAGGCGCTGCAGGAGCACGCATTCCCCGGAATGGAGGGGACCTTCGTCCACCCGTTCGACGACTACAACTTCATCGCGGGGCACGGGACGATGGCCTTCGAAATCCTCGAGGACTGCCCGGAGGTCGCGGCGGTCGTCGCGAGCGTCGGCGGCGGGGGATTGGTAGCGGGGCTCGGCTCGGTGATGAAGGCGGTGAAGCCGTCCGTGAAGGTCTTCGGCGTCGAGCCGGAGACGGCGGCGCCCATGTCCGTCTCGCTTGCGAAGGGCTCGCCGCAGACGTTCGCCGGGTGGAAGCCGTCGTTCATCGACGGCGCCGGCGGGCAGAGCGTGTTTCCGCGCATGTGGGAGCGGATGAAGCCGGTCATCGACGGCTCGTTGGTGGTGACGCTCGAAGAGACCAAGCGGGCGATGAAGGTGATGGCGGAGAAATCGCGGGTGATCTCCGAAGGCGCGGGGGCCATGCCGCTCGCTGCAGCGCTGTCGGGGAAGGTCGCGCTCTCGGAAAAGGGCCCGATCGTGTGCGTGGTCTCGGGCGGCAACATCGACTTGCAGAAGTTCTGCGAGCTGGTCTCGGCCGCGTAGCGGTCGCGCCGGGGGAGTTCGTCGCGGAGCGGCGCGGCGGTGGCTGATCAGCCGCGGCGCAAGAGCACGTACACCGCGCCCGAGCCGCCGTCGTGCGGGCGCGCCGAGGCAAAGGCGAGCACGTGCCGGGCGAAGCGGTCGGTCAGCATCCACCGCTTCAATGCTTCTTTCAGGACCGGCACCTGGTCCTTCGAGTGCAAGCCGCGCCCGGTCACGACCAAGACGCAGCGCTTCGCCTGCTGGCGGCAGCGGACGAGGAACGACTCCAACTCGGCTTTGGCCTCTTCCTTGAGAAGCCCGTGCAGGTCGAGGTGCGCCTGCACGGAAAAGTCGCCGCGGCGGAGCTTGCGGACCACGCCCTGATCGAGGCCGCGCGAATGCCCCTCGATGAACTCGTCGCTGTCGGCGATGTCGAAGGGGACTTCGCCGGTGACGAGCGCCCGCAGCTCGTCGTAGGCGGCGAGATCGGGATCGAGGTGTTGCGGCGCGAGCGAAAGCGGCTGCGGATCGGGGCGGATGCGCCCGCTGCGATCGGCGAGGGGGGCTGCGCCGTCGGTGGCCAGGGTCCACAGCTCGTCCTCCGTCAACGCGGCCTTCGGCCGGTCGCTCAACGGGGCTGCTTTCGGGTCGAGCTCCGGCGGCGGAGCTGGTACCGGCTTCGCTGCAGGCGCCGGCTTGGGCGGGAGCTTGACGCCAGAAAAAGGGTTGTTGAATGGCTTCTCTTTCTTGGCCACGAGGCTAGTCTAACCCGCATGGCGTTCACGCCGGCCATTTCGACCAACGCCCGCGAAGGCAAGCTCTTCGTGGTCAAAGGCGCTTCGCTGTTCGTCGTCCGCGGCGAGCGGATGGCGGTGCCGTTCGGGGCGCCCTCGGAGGATGCCATCCACCTGGGCGATCTCGACGGCGCGGCCTGCTTCGCCTCGAGTGGCGCCGCGCCCGCCGGAGCCGAGGCGGTGCCGCTGCGACAGCTCTTCGGCGCCTTGCCCGACGAGGATTTTGCGGTCGCCGGGCGGGCGCTCGGGCTCGTCGCCTGGGACAACGATCACCGCTTCTGCGGCCGCTGCGGAGCGCCGACGGAACGTTCCGCCGTCGAGCGCGTTCGCGCCTGCGCCCGCTGCGGGTTCCATTCCTATCCGCGGCTCTCCCCCGCGGTCATTGCGCTGGTGGAGAAGGACGGCCGTGCGCTCCTCGCCCGGAACGCGCGTGCGAACATGCCGTTCTTCTCCGTGCTGGCCGGCTTCGTCGAGGTGGGCGAAACGCTCGAGCACGCGGTGGCGCGCGAGATCCGCGAGGAAGCCGGCATCGAGATTGCCGACGTCCGCTACTTCGGCAGCCAGCCGTGGCCCTTCACCAACTCGCTGATGATCGGTTTCACCGCCCGCTGGGCGGCGGGCGAGATCGTGCAAGACGAAAGCGAGATTCGCGATGCGGGATGGTTCGGCGTGAACGAGCTGCCGCCGTTGCCGCCGAAGCTGAGCATCGCCCGCGAGCTCATCGACGACTTCGTCCGCCGCAACCGCGACTAATCCTTGCGCATTCCGAGGCGCTTCATCTTCCGCCACAGGGTGGTGGTGGAGACGCCCAGCTCGTGCGCGGCCTTCTCCAGGCCGCCTTCGTTGCGGGCGATGGCGGTGTCGATGGCGCGGCGCTCGGCGTCGTCCACCTCCTGCGCGAGCGTGCGCGGCGCGCCGGCCGGACGCCGCTCTCGCGCCGACTCGAACTGGACGTCTTCGGCGGTGATCTCGTCGCCCCGGGCGAGCGCGGCCGCCTGTTCGACGATGTTCTCGAGCTCGCGGACGTTGCCCGGGAAATCGTGTGAGACCATCCGGTCGAGCGCGCCTTGGGTGAGGATGCGGCGGGTGCCGTTTCGCTCGTTGAACCGCCCCAAGAAATGCTGCGCCAGAAGCGGAATGTCCTCGCGCCGTTCGCGCAAGGGAGGCGCGGTCAGCGGCACGACGTTCAGGCGGTAGAACAGATCCTCGCGAAAGCGCCGGTCGGCGATGGCGGCGCGCAGATCCTGGTTGGTGGCGGCGATCACCCGCACATCCACGCGAATGGAGGCGTTGTCGCCGACGCGCCGGATCTCGTGCTCCTGGATGACGCGCAAGAGCTTTGCCTGGAAGGCCGGCATGGTCTCGGCGATCTCGTCGAAGAAGAAGGTGCCGCCGGAAGCCTCCTCGAAGAGGCCCTGCCGCAGCTTGACCGCGCCGGTGAACGCGCCCTTCACGTGGCCGAACAGCTCGCTCTCCAGAAGCTGCTCGGAGATGGCGGCGCAGTTGACCGGCACGAAGGGGCGGTTCGATCGCTTGGAGTTGGCGTGGATGGCGCGGGCGATCAGCTCTTTTCCGGTGCCGCTCTCGCCGGTGATCAGCACGGTCGCGTCGGTGGGCGCGACGCGGACGATCTTGGTCAGCAGATCGCGCATCGGGGCCGAGCGCCCGACCAGCGCGTCGAGCTGGTAGCGCTTCTTGAAGTCGTCGCGAAAGTGGGTGACGTCGACGAGGAGCCGCCGCTTCTCCAGCGCCCGCTGCACTCGCAAGAGCAGCTCTTCCTGCTTGAACGGCTTGGCGATGTAGTCGTGCGCGCCGAGCTGCATCGCCTCCACCGCGCTCTCGATGGTGCCGTAGCCGGTCATGACGATGACCTGGGTGGTGGGCGCGATGTCGAGGGCGCGGCGGAGCACGTCGAGGCCGGTGGTGGGCGCCATCCGCAGGTCGGTCAGCACCACGTCGAACGGTTCGACCAAGAGCCGCTCCAAGGCCGCGTCGCCGCTCTCCGCTTCGGCCACGTCGTAGCCGCTCTGGGCGAGGACGAGCGCGGTGGTGGTGCGCATGTTGCGTTGATCGTCGACGATGAGGACGCGCGCGGGCGGCATCTGGCTCGGGACTAGAGCACATCGCCGGGGCGGCGCAAGACGGGCGCAACGTCCTTCAGCCGCGGCGGCCCGTGCCGTGCGGGGGAGTCAGCCGTCCGCCTTCGGCGGTGGGCAACCTTACCAGGAACTCGGCGCCGGCGACAGGGCGGCCGACTGCGACTGCGCCTCCGTGGCCTTCGACGATGCGGCGGACGACGGCGAGCCCCAGGCCCGTTCCGGTGGCCTTGGTGGTGAAGAAGGGTTGGAAGATGCGCGAGAGCGCCTCCTGCGGAATGCCGCTGCCGGAGTCGCGGATGGCGATCTCGGTGCAAGGCTCGCCGTCGAGCCGTCCGCTCGCGGCCTGCACTTCCAACCGCCCGCCGCGAGGCATCGCCTGGTGCGCATTCAAGAGCAGGTTGAGCAGCGCCTGGCGCAAGAGCCGGGCGTCCGCGCGGACGGTCGCCGCGTCCTGCGCCACCTTGAGCTCCACCTGGACGCTGCTGGCCGCAGCGCCAATCTGCTGCTGCGCGGCGCCCACCGCCTCTTCCAGGAGCGGCTCGAGCAGGACCGGCTCCAGCGCCGGTTGGATGGGCCTCGAATAGTCGAGCAGATCGGCGACCATCCGGTTCAGCCGATCCGCTTCCTCGCTGACCACGTCGAGCAAGAACGCGACATCCGCCGAAGGCTTGAGGAGCCGCCGCAGGGAGCCGACGCTGTTGAAGATGACGCCGAGCGGGTTGCGGACCTCGTGCGCGATGGAGGCCGACAGCTCCCCCAGGGCCGCGAGGCGCTCGCGGTCGATCAGCTCTGCTTGCGTTCGGGCGAGGTCGACGTAGCTCGTCGAGAGGTCCTCGTACAGCCTCGCGGAGAGGAGCGCGAGGGCGAGCGCGCCCGCGACCGCCAGCGCCTGGTCGGCCTGCGCGGAGGTGTACGACTGCGGCTTGCACACCGCGAGAACGCCGAGCGGAACGCTGCGCGCGAGGAGCGGCAGGACCAGCGCACTCGCGAGCTGGACCGGCATCTGATCGCGAAACGCCGCCTCCGCCGAGCGCCGCAATTCGCTGTCCACGTCGTCGGGAAAGCGCAGGGTGTTGGTGCGCGGCTCGGGCAGGAACGCGAGCCACGATTCCGCGCCCAAGAGCTTGCGCAGCGCCTCGCCCCCCAATTCCAAGAGCGGCTTTCGCTCGAGCGATCCGGCGAGCCGCAGCGCCACGTCGTTCAAGAGCACCATCTCCTCGGCCCGGGCTCGCTGCTCGGAGAAGAGCCGCGCGTTCAAGAGCGCGCTCGCGATCAGTTGCGCGGCGTGGGTGGCAAGCCGGATGTCCTGGGTGTCGAACTTGCGGTTGCCGCGGTCGAGCACGGAGAGCACGCCCAGCGCCCGGCCTTGCGAGAGGAGCGGCACCGCCATGGCGCTGTGGCAGCCGGACCGTCGCTTCAGATCCTCGTCGATGCGCGAGTCTTTTCCGATGTCGTTCGTCATGTACGGCCCGCAGGTCCGGTAGGCGAGCGCGGCGAGCGAGGCGTCGGAGAAGCGCATGATGCCGCCCACCGCGAGGCCTTTGATAGGCAAAGGGTCCTCGATGGCAGCGACCCGCAGCGACGTCTCCTGCGCGTCGGGCAAGAGGACGTAGGCGCAGTTGCAGCGCAAGACTTGCACCGTCCACCGCGCCGCCGCCTGCACCACCTTGGCTTCGTCGAGAGCGCCCATCACCGCGCGGCCGAGCTCGAGCAAGAGCGAGAGTTCGGCGTTGCGCTGGTTCGCCTCCTCCAGCCGCTGCGCGCTCTCCAGCGCCGCGCCGAGCTGCTTTCCAAGGAGGCCGAAGGCGCTGGCGACGCTGGCGTCGAGCCGATCCGCCTGAGCGGAGAAGATCAACGATTTTCCGCCGGGGAGCGCGATGGTCGAGACCATCGAATGGCGCGGCCCGGTCTCGAACATCGATCGGGGCAACCCGAGGATCTTCGCGCGGACGCTCGGCACGTCGTCGATGAACATGCCGGTGTCGCCGAATTTCGGCGGGCCGGGGAAGAGTGAGGTGGGCGCCCCTTCCGGCCACCGCTCACGTAGCTTGTCGAGGAAGAAGTTGCCCTTGCCGGTGTCGACGACGCGCATGCGATCGCCGTCCACTTCCATGGTGCTGACAGTGAGGCCGAGCGACTCCAGGTGCTCCCGCGCGGCGCGGAGGATGCCGGCCTGGGTGCGCTCGCGCATGGCGCGGGTGGCCGCGTCGACGAAGCCGCGGATGAGCACGGTCGTGCGGTCCCGCTCGCGCTCGTCGCTGATCAGGACCAGCACCGCCTCCGGACCGGCGGCAGGAAAGCGGGTGACGCGGGCGCGGGCGGGAATCTCGACGCCGGACGCATGCCGCATCCGCACCGCATATTCGGCCGGCTCCGACAACCCGGACAACCGTGCCTTGTGCCGCTCCCAGATGCGCTCGCGCTCTGCAGCCGGAAGGAACTTCTCGATCGCGCCGGTCCCGTCGAGGAGCTCGTCCTCGCTGTAGCCGAGGAGTTGCGCGAGCCGATCGTTGACCGCCGCGATGCGGTCGACGTCGACGATGAACGCAGCGATGGGAAGCTGCGCGACCAGCTCTTCGGGGCTCACTTTGCACCTCGCGCGGCCCTCACTGGTCCATTTCGCGCGGCCCTCAGCGCTCCACCGTGCGCGGCCCTCACCGGTCCGCCTTGCGCAACACGCGCTTGTCGCCCACCCGCAAGGTCAGCCGCTCCTTGTCGAAGTATTCGAGCAGCGGAATGGCGAACTTGCGAGTCAGCCCGGTCAGCTCCTTGAAGGCCTGCGCGTCGATTTCGCCGTGCTCCTTCAAGTGTGCGACCACCTGCCTGCGCAACGCCAGCATCGGCTGCGCGCCAAACCACAGCTCCTCGCTGACTTTCACCGCCCGGCCGGCGGCGCCGAGCGACTTGAGCAGCGACTGGGTGTCTTGCGGCGTTTCGCCGGTGAGGGCCGGCAGCTCCACGGCCCGCGGCGGCGAGAGGCCGGCGCCGTCGAGAATCTGGGCGAGCTTCTCCTCTTCGGGGGCGTGCAGCGCCGCCGCCACGCCGGGCGGACGGACGCTTTCCGCATCCGCCTGCAATTCGCCTTTCTCCTGCAGCGCCAGGAGCGCCTTGGCGAACAGCTTCGGCGAGGGCGAACCGATCTTCTGCCGCAGCTCCTCGCGCGGAGTCGCGGCCACGAGCTTTGCGTGCACCTTCGACTGCAGGCCCGAGAGCAGGCTTGCGTGGGCGTAGAGGCCGGCCTCTCGGTCGTACAGAACTGCGCGGCCAATCTGCGCGAGCCGGAGCAGGGCGCTCGTCGCCGACTTCTTCGTGAAGGCGCCGCGCGCAGCGATGAGCTGCGGGGTTGCGCCGAGGTGCCCCGCTTCCAAGACCAGCCGCTCCGCCTGCAAAAGCACATCCTCGCTCGCCAGATCGCGCAAGGCGAGCACGTCTTGCTCGCGCTTTCTCCGCTTCTTTGCGCCCGCGGAGAGCACCCTGCCGCCGCCCAGGGTGGTCGCGTGCTTGCGGGCCTTGCCGGGGTCTCCGCGGAGGAGAAAGCGCAGCCCGGCGATGGCGGCGGTCGGCTTTGCCAGCCGCAGTTGGCCGAGCGCGCGGCCACCCGGTTCGAGCTCTTGCGGATCGAGGAGCGCGAGCACGCACGGCTCCTGGGCGGTGCCCAGGTGGGCGAGGAGCCGCGTCCGCTGTCCGAGCGGCTTCGGCGCTCCGGCGAGCAGCTCGACCTCGACGTCCAGCACCTGTCCGGCGGTGCTGCCGGCTTGGACCAGCGCAGCCCCGCGCGGGGCATCGCGCACCTCGATGCCGGCCAGATTCGCCGCCGTGCGTTGGCCTGCGCGGGCCTGTTCGACGGCGCCGCCGTGCACCTGGACGCCGCGCACGCGCAACGAGCGCTTGTCGACGCCGCCGCCGATCAGATCGACCTCGTCGCCGGGCGCGAGCGTCCCGGAGAACAGCGTCCCGGTGACGACGGTGCCGAAACCTTTCACCGCGAACGATCGGTCGAGTGGCAGGAACAACGGGCCCTGCTCGGAGCGCTTCGGTGCTTCGCCGGCTTTCCGGGCGATGGCGTCCACCAATTCCGGCAGGCCTTTGCCGGTGCGCGCCGAGCATTCGACGATGGGCGCGTCTTCCAAGAAAGTCCCCAGGAGAAGCTCGCCCAGCTCGGCAAGGAGCAGGTCGCGGTGGTCCGGGCCGAGCGTCGCCAACAGATCGCTCTTGGTCAGGGCCACCACTCCGGAGCGCACGCCCAACAGGCGCAGTACGTCGAGGTGCTCCGCCGTCTGCGGCATCGGCCCCTCGTCGGCGGCGACGCAGAGGACCGCCACGTCGACGCCGCCCGCCGCGGCGACCATCGCGCGCAAGAACCGCTCGTGCCCGGGAACGTCCACCACGCCGGCCGTGCCGATGCCGGGCAGGTTCAGGTGCGCATAGCCGGCTTCGAGGGTGATGCCGCGGCGCTTCTCCTCGGGGAGCCGGTCGGTGTCGATGCCGGTGAGCGCTTTCACCAGCGCGGTCTTGCCGTGGTCGACGTGGCCGGCGGTGCCGACGATGAGGCGCAGCGACTCGCCCAATCGCTTCCCATCGGACTCGCTCGCGCTCACGCGCTTCCCATCGGGCTCGCTCACTCGCTTCCCATCGGACTCGCTCACTCGTCCACCCAGCCGACACCCGGCGCGAGCTTCTTCAGGTCGAGCTGCGGCTCTCCGCGCAGGATGGCGACCGGCGCCGTGCAGTACAGCGTCGCCGTGAGCGCTGCCGGGCGATGGTTGCCGCTCCGCCGCAGCCCGCCGAACGGGAGACGCCCGCTCGCGCCGACGGTGGGCGCGTTCCAGTTGACGACCCCGCACTCGATCGCGCGCTGGCAGCGGTCGAAGGCCTCTTCGCTTTGGGTGTGCACGCTCGCGGCGAGGCCATAGTCGGTGGCGTTGGCGATCTCGATCGCTTCTTCTTCCGAGCGCGCGGCGTAGACCGCGAGGTCGGGTCCGAACAGCTCTTCCCGTTCGTAGGTGGTGCCGCGCCGCTCTTCGACGAAGTGCACCGAGGGCGTCACGTAGCAGCCTTCGAGCTCGCGGGGACGGACCCGCCGCGACGCAAGCAGCGTTTCGGCCGGTGCGGCTTCCACCCCGCGCTCGAACTTCGCCAGCGCAGCTTCGCTGGCGAGCGGCCCCATGAAGACGCCGTCGTCGAAGGGGTGGCCGATGATGAGCCGCCCCGCGAGGTTTGCGATCTGCCTGCCGAACGCGCGCGCCTTTTCCTTCGGCCCGACCACGATGGCGCGCGAGGCGGCCGTGCAGCGCTGCCCGGCGGAGACGAAGGCCGAGAAGAGCACGTCGTAGAGCGCTTTGCGCTCGTCGGCATCGGGGAGCACGACGGCGGCGTTCTTGCCGCCCATCTCCAGCGCGAGGAGCTTGGTCTGACCCAGATTCGCCTTGGCGATGGCCTGCCCGACGTTCCAACTGCCGGTGAAGAGCACGCCGTCCACCTGGCTGTGCGCGCTCAGGGCCGCGCCGACCGAAGGTCCGCCTTGGACGACGTTGAAGACGCCTTTGGGAACCCCTGCCTCTTCGAGGCAGCGCGCGTAGATCTCGGCGGCGTGGGGCGCGACTTCGCTGGGCTTGAAGACGACCGTGTTGCCGCAGGCGATGGCGGGCAGGATGTGGCCATTCGGGAGATGGACGGGAAAGTTGAAAGGCCCGAGCACCGCGAGAACGCCCAGCGGGCGGAACCGGCATTCGGCGCCCGCCTGGCCCGGGGCAGGGTAATCGGCGACCAGCTTCAAGCCTTCCTCGGCGGTGATGACCGCCTTGCCGCTGCAGGCTTGCGCCTCCGTGCGCGCTTCCCAGAGCGGCTTTCCCACGTCGAGCGCGATGGCGCGGGCCAACTCGTCCTCGCGCTTCTTCAGCACCGCGCCGATGTTCTTGACGAGCCGCACCCGCTCTTCGACGGCGGTCGTCCCGAAGCTGCGCTGCGCCTCGCGCGCCGCCGCCACCGCCGCATCCACCTGCGACACCGCCCAGGCATGCCGCGAAAGGACCGCGGACAGATCCGCGGGCGATCGGTTCTCGATCACCCCGTCGGGAGTGCGCGCCGCGCAGAAGCTGCCAGCGATG
>DASXHM010000225.1:0-15080 GCA_036488495.1 Myxococcales bacterium
GGTGTTGACGGTGACGACGCGTGGCTCAGTGAACTGGTCGAACGATTCGATGCCGGTCTCGCGGCCGACGCCGCTGTTCTTGAAGCCGCCCCACGGCGAGGCCGGATCGAGGCGGTGGTGGTCGTTGATCCAGACCATGCCAAAGGTCAGCTTGGAAGCCACCCGGTGCGCGCGGGCCACGTCCTTGGTCCACACCGAGGCAGCGAGGCCGAATTGGGTGTCGTTGGCGATGCGGATGGCGTCTGCTTCGTCCTCGAACGGCATCACGATGGTCACCGGCCCGAACACTTCTTCCTGCGCGATCTCGGAAGTCGGCTTCACGTCGTAGAAGGCGGTGGCTTGCAGGTAGAAGCCGTCGCCCACGCCCTCCACGGTCTTGCCGCCGGCGAGGACCTTTGCGCCGTCGCGCAGTGCCCGGTCGAGCAGGCCGAGAATGCGCTCACGCGAGCGGCCCGAGATGACTGGCCCGAGCTGCGTTTTGGGATCCGCCGGATCGCCCACCCGGATGCGCTCGACCTTGCGGCGGAAGCGCTCGAGGAACTGCTGGTAGATGGACTTCTGCACGAGGATGCGCGCGCCGCACACGCAGGTCTGGCCGGCAGCGATGAAGGCCGCGAAGGACGCGCCGTTGACCGCGCGGGTGAGATCCATGTCCTCGAAGATGATGGCAGCGCCCTTGCCGCCGAGCTCGAGGGTGGTCATGGCGAAATGCCTGGCCGCGGCTTCTCCGACCGCGCGCCCCACGTCCGTGCCTCCGGTGAAGACCACCTTCCGCACCAAAGGATGCTTGGGCAGCGCCGCGCCAGCCTCGCGGCCTTCGCCGTTGATCATGTTGACCACGCCGTCCGGAACGCCCGCCTTCTGCAACAGGCGCACGAGGCGCATCGAAGTGATCGGCGTCTGCTCCGACGGCTTGATCACCACCGAATTGCCGGTCGCGAGCGCGGGCGCGAGACTCTTGGAAAGGATCATCAAAGGATGATTGAACGACGTCATCAAGCCGCAGACGCCGAGCGGTACCCGTTGCGTATAGACGAGGTACGGCCCTTCTACCGGAATGACGTCGCTGCGGCGGGTGAGGGCGAGCGCGGCGAAGTAGCGGTAGAACTGCGGGAGCCGGCGGATCTGCGCCCGCGTCTCCACCACCGGGCGGCCGTTGTTCAGCGTCTCCAGCCGGAAGAACTCTTCGATGTCCGCTTCGAACAGGTCGGCAAACTTGTTCAACACCCGCGACCGCTCGTGGACGGAAGCATTGCTCCAATCGCCTTTGTCGAACGCGCGCTGAGCGGCCTGCACCGCGCGGTCGACGTCGGCCGCGGTGGCATTCGCGAGCTTGCCGATGGACTTCCCCGTCGCCGGATTGACGATGTCCATGATGCGCCCGCCCTCGGCCGCGACCTCCTGGCCATCGATGAAGAGCGGCACCTCGAACGACGTTTGGGTCATTGACGTCCTCACGGTCTGACGGGCCGCGGAATGTGTTGCAGAGTACGACAGCACGCAAGCGAATTTCCGGGGCACCATGCGCTGTTGTCTCCGGCGTATGCTGCTGACTGAAAGCGAGCCCTTGACTGGTAGGGTGCCGACCGGCCAACGTGCGTCGGTGAACGGAATCCTGGCCGTTGTTGCCATTGCCTTCCTGTGTGGTTGCTCGGGAACGGACGTCTGCACCGAAGCCGAAAAAGGTGTGGCGATGCAGGGATCACTCGACGGTTTCAACGTCGACCTGTCCTGGACCGCGGTCCCCGGCGCCACCGGCTACGAGATCTGGGCAGGCGCCACCAAGACGAGGTTGCCGAAGCCGTTCGCGATTTCGACCGGGCCTTCGGTGGCGGTGTCGCTCACGCCCAGCGCCGCTACCGGCATCGTGACGTTGGAAGTGCACCCGGTCATCGGCGGCAGCGCATGCACCCCTGTGGCCGCCTCGCTGACCGTCCCACCCGCGCCGAACTTCGCCGGTGCGACGACGAGCGAGGGTATCGCCATCGCCTGGAGCCTCAACGGCGACTACGACGCAACCGTCGACATCCTTCGCGGCCTCGATCAGCAGCACCTGCAGGTCATTGCCACCGTCGCGACGCCGACCTACCTCGACAAGAGCGGCGAAGCAGGCACCGTCTATTCGTACTCCGTCCGCCGCCATCGCGGCAGCTACTCCGCCGACGCGCCGCCGCAGTCGTTTCAGACGCCGATCGCCGCCGCGACGAACTTGACCGCGACGCCTAAGATTGGCGGCGTCCTGGTGGGCTTCGACCCACCGAAGAGCGGGAGCTGCACCGTCAGCCGCACTTCACCTTTGCCCGACCCGAACGAGCGTCAGCCGTCGAGCGGGCTTCCCTGTCCGGCGCTGACTGAATGCAGCTTCGCCGTCGCCTGCACCGACCCGTTCGGACACAAAGGGCCCACGGCGACCGTCGCTGGACACCGTGCCCCCGATCCGCCCTCGAGCTGCACGGTCACCTCACAGCCCGGCGGAATCCGGGTCGAGTGGGCGGGCAACGCGCCGGACGCAGCGAGCTTCCGCATCGAGCGAATGGGTGCCGGCGACAAGGTCCCCGTCTTCGTCGCCAACGCAGCCGGTTCGCCGTTCACCGACACCGCGGTCGCGTTCTTCCACCCGTCGAACTACCGCGTCGTGGCGGTGGCCTCGGACGGAGCGTTCGACGACACTTCCTTCTGCTTCACTCCGGCCGCGCGCAAGGTGACCGCCGCGGACGAGGCAAACCTCGCGCCCTCCATCGGCTTCGACACGCTCGCCTCACCGGGGCAGACGTTCCCGATCGCGACCGGCGGCCAGTTGATGGGCATCGAGCTCCTCGACAATACGGCCTTCGACTCCTTCGCTTGTCTTCGATTGCTCTCGACGGACGATCCGCTGACCGCGCCGGCGCCGGACACTGCGGAGGCCACCTGCATTTTCGGCGAGCCGCCCGCGAGCACTCCGCACGCGCTCAGCCTCGATGCCGTCACCGGGACGTACTTCGATCTCTCCTCCCGCAACATCCTGGTGTCGGCGGGCGAGACGCTCCGGTTCCAGCTCGATTCCGACACCCCGTTTCAAAGCGCGGATTCGGCCGGCGGCAACGCGACGGGGTTCGGCGGCTCGGCCGACCTGGCGCACGACCTCATCTACAAGACGTACGTGCTGCCATCGAGCGATCTGCCGGCGCCGGTTCTGACCGTGCGATCGTCCGGCGCCACCGCGCTCTTGAGCTGGACGGCATCGCCGGGCGCGCTTCGCTACGACGTGATCGATTCCAGCGGCGCGACCGTGGCGCAGACCCACGACACGCATGCAACCGTGACCATTCCGGCCGCCGGGACAGACTTTCATGTCGTTGCCGTCGCGTCGTCGGGAGCGGCTGCGTCGTCGAACGCAGTCAGCGCGGTTTTCTCCTCGCTGGTCGCCGACGCCGCGAACCTCTGCACTGACGCGGCCGATGCCGAGATCGGGCGCGCGAACTTCTTCGATCAGTTGGTGCAGACCTTTACCGCCCAGAGCTCCGGGCTGCTCGCGGGATTCGACGTCGACGTCGAACCGGCCGCAGTCAGTTTCGCGACGCCGCCGATCCATTTCGCGGTCGAAGATGTTGCGACCGGCGCGGTGCTCGCCACCACCGACGTGGACGCGCGAACCTCCGCCGTCCTGGTGGTCTTCCCGCCGCTTTCTCCCACCCTGCGCAGCTTCCACTTCGTCGACTTGAGCGCGAGCGGCGCGCACGTGACGGCGGGTCAGCTGCTCCGGATTCGAATCGGCGGCTTTACCTTCGGCACGCCGCTGACAGCCGACTTCACCTGGCGGGACAGCGGAGATGACTACCCGGGCGGCGCCGAGACGCTGCCTTCGCCGAGCATCCTCCCGCACGACCTCTGCTTCAAGACCTACCTGGATCCCACCCGATGAAGAGACTTCTTCTCCTCCTGGCACTGGCGGCGGCCGCGTGTTCTTCAGGCGCGGCGCCCGATCCGTGTGCCGGCGCAGCCGCTGGGATGACCCTGACAGGCGACCGTTTCCCGACCGGCGTGGTGCTGAATTGGAGCGGCAGCGACGCGGGCAGCTATCAGATCTGGGCGTTCGGGCCCGGCCACAAGGACATCTACCAAAATCCCGTTGCAGTCATCGGACAGGGAACGACCGCGCCGATCGGCCTCGACAGCGCGTTCGGTGAGGTGGAGTTCGAGGCCCGCCCGGTGGTCGGCGGCACGGCGTGCCCTGCGCCCGCGAGCGCGCTGACAGTCTACAATCCGCCGGCTCTTTCCGCGGATGCGGGAACCGATGGCGTCGCGCTGAGCTGGACGGCCGATTCGCACTATGGGCCTGCGGCGGTCATCGGCCGCGGCCCGGATGCGGATCACGTGAGCACCTTCGCCAGCGCGAGCGGAAACAGTTTCGTCGATACCGCGGCTTCGCCGTCGTCGTCCTTCGTCTACGAAGTCGAGGTGCAGGCGCCGAACCTGAAGGCATTCTCGAATGCCATCCCAGTCGACACGATCCTCGCGGCGCCACAGGTGAGCGTGACCGACCTGGTCAGCTTCGTCCAGCTCTCCTGGACGCCGGTGGCGGGCGCAACCGACTGCAGCGTCACGCCGGTATCGCCGGCAGGGGTGGCGCAGCACCAGTCTTCGGGAACGTCGCTTCAGACCTGCCCCGACGGCGTGGTGTGCACGTACACCGTGACTTGCACCGGCGCGAACGGACGGACCGGCATTCCCGCCACGGTGACCGGGCACACCGCGCCGCCGGAGCCGTTCCCTTGCAGCGCGACGGCGGCCATCGGCGGGGCGCAAATTTCCTGGCAGGCGCAGCCGAGGGCAGCGAGCTATCGCATCGAACGCGTCGCCGGCGCGGGCCAGAACCTGGTCGGCAACGCGACCGGAACCTCGTTCGTCGATACCGCGACAGGTCTGTTCGACTTTGCCTTCTATCGGGTGGTGTCGGTGGCCGCGGACGGGGTCTTCGACGAATCCGCCGCGTGCATCACCGATCGGGCGGGCGCGGTCAACCAACCGGCGGCCATGAACCTTGGACCTGCCACCGAATCGACGGTGGGCGGCGGCAGTCAAGGGCAGAGCTTCGTGGTCGCGCAGGGCGGTCAGCTTGCGGGCATCGAAGTGCCTCCGCCGGCCGGACCGTTCTCCTGCATCGAGATCAGCACCAGCGGCGACCCAGGCGCAGGCCCGCGAACGAGCTGCATTCCATTCACCGGCACAGGCGCGCAAGCCGCTCTCGCTGCCGATTCCGTGCACGGCGCGTACATCGACCTCCTGTCGCAGAACATCCTCGTCTCCCAAGGAGAAACGATCGCGTTCGACGTGCTCGCCGGGGTCGATAGCCTCCCCGCGACGAGCGATGTGATCGCCGGTACCGCCACCGGGTTCCTCGGCTCCATCGATCCGGCGCACGACTTGATCTTCAAAGCCTATGTCTTGCCTACGGCCGATCTGCCAGCGCCGCAGCTCACCGCTCGCTCCGGCGGCAACCAGGCCTTCCTGACCTGGACGGGCTCGCCCGCGGCAACCGACTACGAGGTCCTCGACGGCAGCGGAGCGGTCCTGCTGCACACCGCAGACACGCACGCCGTCGTCTCCATCGCGGGTCCGCCGGGAAGCAGCTTCAGCGTCGTCGCGATTGCGGCGTCCGGCGCCAACGCCACTTCCAACCAGGTCAATGCGTCGGCGAACGCCCAGGTCGTGGATGCCTCGAACCTCTGCCTCGAGGCGGCAGGGGCGGCGACTTCCAAGGTGTCGCCGCAGGGTCCTGTGCAGCAAACCTTCACGGTCACGCGATCGGGGCTTCTCACCGGCATCGAAGTCGCCGCGCTGGCAACATCGCGGGTGCCGCTGCCCGCCGAGATCCTCGACGCGAACGGAGCCGTCCTGGCTACGTTCGGCTCGCCGTTCGGCGATGCTTCGCGGCCTCTCTCGCCGGTGCTGGCCGGGCCCAACGCCGTCGATCTTTCGGCCAAGGGCATCCGGGTGACGGCGGGGCAGGTCCTGACCCTGCAGCTCGGTCCGACCGACTTCATCCGCGAAGGGAACATCGCCTTCCGCGACGGCGCCGACACGTACCCGGGCGGCGCGGAAGTGACGAACGACGGCAGCGCACGCGATCTCTGCTTCAAAGTGTACGTGACGCCGTGAGGCGGCGCGCGCGGCCACGATTGCCGCGCGCGCACTTCGACTACTTGAGCAGCTTGACGAACTTGAGCAGCCCGTTCGGCCGCGCCTTGCGGAAGTACTTCTTCGCGCCGCGCCCTTCGACGAGCCGCTCGATGCCTTCGTGGGTCGAGAACAGGCCCGGGCCGGCGACGAACATCGCGGCCGCGATCGCCATCAACGCGATGTTGTACTCATAGCCGCCCTTGGTGATGTCGTAGCCGTTCTCCGCATGGACCTTGTTGATGGCGACGGCCTGGGTGACGAGCACCGCCAGCGCAGCGGGCCGCGTCCAGAAGCCGAGGATGGCGCCCACTCCGGCGAAGACCTCCGCGATGCCGGTGGCGACGGCGAAGTGCTTGCCCGGCTGGATGCCGATCTGCTCGAACATCTGCCCGGTCTTCTGCGGAGCGTCACCCTTGAGCTTGCCGAGCCCGTGATAGACCATGCTCGCGCCCAATGCCGCGCGAGGCGCGAGCAGCGCCGCTTCCTTGCGCATCCGCGCGTCGTTCCATTCCAAAGCCAATGCCATGCGAACCTCCTGGTTGTGGGGTTCGCAGACGATCTTCACGACGCGCGCGGTCAGCAACCAGCGGGCGGCTGGCAGCCCGCCTCAGAAGTACGCGTAGTGGAGCGAGATGTTCGGCACCCAGGTGGCGCCGCCGTTCTGGTCGGTCTCCGGGATGATGCCGCCGATGTCGACGCCGTGCGCGAACTGCACTCGCAGCTCGAACGGCCCCAACCCGAAGTTGACGCCGAAGACGTAGTCGGCGGTTCGCTGCGCCCAGGCGTCGTCGAGCACTGCGCGCAGGTTGGACCGCCCGGTGCCGACGTTGGACTGTTTGGCGCGGTTGGTGTCGAAGACGCCGCCGAAGTCGAAGCCGACGATGCCGGTGATGCCGCTGAAGAAGGCGAAGCGGATCAGGATGTCGAGCGGAATGGCAAGCTCCGCTTGCCCGACGTAGTACCCGTCGCCCAAGAGCCGCGCGTCGCCGAAACGGAACCCGCGCAGGTTGTCGAAGCTGGAGAGGAAGAACCGGCGGCCGAAGCGGCTGCCCTGCGCGACGCCGGAAGCGATGCGCAAGTCGAGCTTGCTGCGCCCGACGATGTGGATGGTCTGGATGGCGTCTTCCTGCATGTAGATGAAGAGGCCGTCGCTGCCGCGGGTGGGCAGATCGCCGCCGCCGAGTGACACGAGGAGCGAGGTGCCGCCCATCGCGCCGCTCGGCCCGTACCGCACCGTGTCCCAGCCGTAGTTCATCTGCACGGTGGCTTCCGGATCGCTGCCGCGGATCTCGTTCAAATCGGCGAGCGGGATGTTGGCGGTCGGGTTGCCGAAACGGTCGAAGGCGAAGTTGTCGAAGAAGCTGCGGCTGACGCCCATCACGCGGGCGCTGCCTTCGATGCGGCTGAAGGTCGACAACGGATACGAGAGCAGGCCTTCCACTCCGGTTTCCGACTGCAGATAGATGACCTGGCAGGCCTGTCCCTGGTTCTGCTGGGTCAGGGTCGTGAAGCAGGTGCGTGAGCTCGGGAACTGGGTGTCGCGGCCTTCTTCGAAGGTGTGGAAGGCGCCGACTCCCCAGACGGTGCGGCTCGATTTGTCCACGTAGAAGGCGAGGGCGTCGGTGAGGTCGAACGAGCCGTAGATGGCGAGGTTGACGATGGCGGTGCGGTCGCGGAGCATGTCGGCCATCAGGACGCCGCCCGACCCGACCGGCGCGAATCCGACGCCGCCGCCGCCCACCGCTGCACCGCCACCCTCGACCTTCCAATTGTCGCCGATGGCGTACGGGTTGTACTCCTTGGCCTGGAACGGGATCGGCTCGTCCGGGTAGGTCACCGGCTTGTCGATGGTGGCGAGATAGGCGCTCGGAATCGCCTCCTGCTCGTCGACGGAAAGCAGGTCTGCGCTGTTCACCTCGAAGAGTCGGAAGCGCGCTCCATAGAACCCGACCCCGTACAAGCCGGAAGGACCGAGACCCGGATGCAGGATGGCGGTGGAAAAGTCGGTCAACCGCTTGATGCGGCCGTTCTGCAAGAACCAGAGATCGTCCTTGCCGCTCGCGTCGCTGGTGAAGACGACCGCGCCGCCCGGAAGCGCGACCGGAAAGCGTTGGTTGACGGGCGAGTCGGTGAGGCGCACGCGGGCACCAGTCTCGGGGTCGATGCGGAAAAGGTTGTACTTGCCGCTCTCGGTCGCGTCGCTCGCGTAGACGATGCCGTCTTCGCCCCACGACAGGTCGCGCTCGCTGTAGAGGTCCTCGGTGAGCCTTCTGACGTGCGGGTCTTTGTCGTGCGGGCTCAGGACGTAGATGTCGATCTTGCCATCGCGGTCGAGCCCGTAAAAGGCGAGCTGTTTGCCGTCCGGGCTGAAGGTCGGGTCGCGCGCCTCGATGATGCCGTCGTTGACGACGCGGATGGCCTTCTCCGGCCCGAGCTTGAGCTCGACCTTCACCCGCGGCGACTCCGGCTCCTTCTTCTCGATGCGTTGCAGGTCGCGGAAGTAGACCACGTCGGAGTCGCCTGACTGCGCGATCCACCCGACCGCGTTGTCCGCCACCGCCATGACGTTCCAGAGAACCGGGTGCAGGCTCTCGGTGCCGGGGTGCTGGTCGATGGCGAGCTGCTTTTGCGAGGCCGGATCGCGGCGATCCACGAGCACCAGCTTGGCGCGCGCGGTCTCTCGTTCGACGCCGCGGTAGAAGAGCAGGTTGCCGTCGCGCGAGCTGACGAACGCATCCAGCTCGTCGGGCAGCTTGATCTCGGTGACGTCCGGCAGGTCTTGCTTGGCCTCGAGATACGTCTTCATCACCCGCTTGCGCGCCCAGGTCAGCCAGCGCGCGTTCATCTGCGCCGGCGTCTCGCCCGTGACGCGCCCGAGCAGGTTCATGAACGTTTCGCGCGACTCTCCGCGCCGGCCGCCGCCGCCCGCCATGCGCGGGCTCTGGTCCAGCACCGCCTGGATGACGCGCTCGCCGTACGTTTCGGAGAGGAAGACGAGCTTCGCCTGCCCGTACTTGTACGTGTAGAGGTAGATCTGCGGCCGATCCTCCTCGAGCGTCGGGAAGGTGTATCCAATCTCGCCGATCGGGTTCAGCACGATGTCGCGGAGGAACATCTCCGTCTCGCTGTCCATCTGCTGATCGTGCGCGTAGTACTCGGCGAGCCCTTCGGTGAACCAGAGCGGGAAGCTGTTGATCGGGCTCTCCACGCCCGCGGTGGCCGCGCGCTCCGCCACCTTCTGGATCTGGAACTGGTGCGTCATCTCGTGCGTCGAGACCATCTTGAAGTAGTCGCGCTCGCCGCCGTAGAAGAGCGTCATGCGCAGGTCCTGCGGGCTGGTCACGCCGAGCACGCCTTCCTCGACCGCGAAGACGTTGGTTTCGAGGAACTCGCGGTAGCTGTTGTAGAGGATGTACGGCACCCGCTGCGACGGCTTGTATTGGAAGCGGTCGGTCAGGTACCGCCAGCACTCGCGGATGAGCCCGCCGGCGATGCGCGCCACCGGATATTCGCGGTCGTAGAAGTAGAGTCGCAGTCCGGACGAGCCGTCGTCGTCGAGGTAGTCGAAGTCGCGCCAGTTGTAGTCGAAGTAGCGGACTTGGTTGCGGCCCGGCCGCTGCGGCACGACGTACGCCTCTTGGTTCCAGCCGATGCCGGAGCGGCCGGTCACCTCCGAGAGCCGCCCGTGCTCTGTCCATGGCAACGACACCGTGGGGGCAGGGGGCAGGATCAGGGACGATGCGTTCGCACCGAGCGCAACGAGGGACGACGCGACGAGGAGGGCACGAGGCAAAAGGCGCACGCACCCATGCTCGCCTGAAACGCTCAGAAGGTAAATCCGACCCGGCGCCAGAACGCATGTTTGTGGGGTAGTCAACCGGCGGGCACAAAAAAGCCCGGACGAAGGGGCTCGATTCGACACGGCCGGGGTGTGTCGGGCTGCAACGGGCGCTCGTGGAGGCCGGACTGACACGGGCCGCCGGCGGCGGGCGCCCTCGCGAGCGCGCGTTCGTATCCGGGCGGTGCTTCCGTGCTGCGCATCGAACTGGCCCCTGTGAACCGCTCCACAAATCCTCTGCGACTGGCCTGCGACGACGTGGCTGCTTCGGGCACCGCTGCTGCCTACCAGGAGCGTGCGCAATCCGTGGACACTATCCAAAAACTATGCTAATCTTCACGTTCGTGAGACGGCGACAAAAACAACTTGCGCTGCCTTTTCCAAAGCGGGGCGGGAAGCAACCCGGCGCCGGACGGCCGCGGCTGCGCGATTATCCCGGCGTCATCGGCGCCTTGGTCCCGCATCTGGAGAGAAAGACGTTCTCGTCAACGCGAGCGGTTCACGTCACGCAGCGGGTGCGCCCGGACGTCGGCTATCTGCGCAAGCAGGGTCCAGCGGCGGTCCTGCTGAAGGCCTTTCGGGACGCGGCGGCGCGCAACGGCATGCGCATTGCGCACTACTCCGTGCAGGGGCACCACCTGCATCTCATCGTCGAAGCCGACGACTCGGTCCGGCTTGCGCGCGGGATGCAAGGCCTTTCCGTGCGGGTGGCGCGCCGGCTGAACACGCGGCTCGGGCGCCGCGGTCCCGTCTTCGCGGACCGCTACCATGCGCACGTTCTCGGGACGCGGCGCGAAGTGGCCAATGCCGTTCGCTACGTCGTCGGAAACTATCGCCATCATACCCGCGAATACCTGTCGCCCGATTACCGCGACGAATACGCAACTCGCGCCGATGCGCCGCTGTCCGAACCGAGGCTGTGGCTGCTACGCGTCGGATGGATGGCCGAACCTCCGCGCAAACTTTCGCCCTTCGAACCGCCGTGACTTCGCTGCGCCATCACAGTCCTGGCGGCCGCGGCTGTTCAGCTTTCGCGCGGGTCGCCCGATGCACCGGCGGGTCTTGTCGAACGATGCCTGGCGGCACCGCTTTAGGGTTGCACTGACGGATGGAAGCGTTTTGTCTGGCGTGCGGGAAGCGCTGCGCGAGAGTCATCAGCCGGTCCCGACGGCCGCTTCGGTTCGGATGAAACGAACGGAGCAGTAGAGTCCACCATGAAGAGGAAACTACTCCTGGTGGCATTCGCGTTGTTCGGCGTCGTGGCAGCGTACGAGATCCGTTCGTTCTGGCCGGGTGTCGAGGTACAGGTGCTCGAGGCAAAAAAGAGCCCTGACGGGAAGTGGACCGCGGTTGTGCAGATGGAAGTCTACGAGACCTTTTCGAGTGTAAACGATGCGGTGTACTCCGTGCGGTTGAAAGGACCGGCGCAGAAGGACCGCCGCGGCGACCTCGTTCTGAATGTGCCGGTAGACGCTCCCGACGCCGCACCTTTCATCGACTGGAGACAGGGCAGCCTGATGGTGACGCTGATGAAAAATCAGAAACCGCGGTATCTCGCCTCCGTCGGCGGTGTTGCCATAACCGTGCAACACCAACACGAATAATGCATCACCCCCGCCGCATTGGCAGCCGCTCGTGGGGCATGCTCGCTCGGGGTGAGCGGAAGAATTGCATCGGGGAGTAATACAAAAAGTTCGATACGCGCGAAGTGTACAGGTCCGCGTAGTCTTCGACCTGCTCGCCGAAGCGCGAGTTCTCGTTGCCTTCCTTGAAGACGAGCCCCCAATAAGCATTCGCGCCGCTTTCGAAGCGCGCCTCGAGTGCGCCCGACTCGAGCAGCGTCGCCTTGAACGCGCGGCGCAGCTTTTCCAGATCTTGCTTCTCCCGCTGCCGCGCTTCCGGCGGCACAGAACCGCCGCGCTCGATGCGGCGGTCCAGGGTGTTCAAAAGCTGCTTGTGGTGATTGATCATGTCGTCGAGCCGGGTGCGCAGATCGTCGAGTTCCGACAGCCGCGCCGCGTCCTGCGCGTGCTCTTCGATGTACTCGATCTCCCGCTCCAGCTCCTGCACGACGAAGCAGGTCCGCCATTGGCTGGCTTTGCGGTTTCGGATGATGTCGCCGTAGATGTGGTCGCCGACGTAGAGGACGCGGTCGCCGGAAAAGCCGCTCATCCGTTCGAAGTCGAAGAGGTTGCCGCCTTCGTAGATGCGGCCGCGCTCGAGCGCCTCCGCCTGCGGCTTCGCGACCGACCCATTGGAATTCAATTCCACGAACGGTTTGTGCTCGGCGAAGAACGACGGCTTCTGCGCCCCCACCACCACGAAGTCGAAGTAATTGCGCCACGACGGATATTCGGGGAGCCGTCCGTCGAGGAGAAAGCTCATTACTGCGTCGGTGTAGTCCCATAACGAATTGGTGAGGATGAAGAGCTTCTTCCCGCCCGAACGCAGCTTGTGCAGCGCCTGGGCGAGCTCGGGATCGAGGTTGATGTAGCGGCCCAGGTCTTTGCGCAGCTCGGTTTTCAAAGACCCATCGCGGTGAATTTCGTCGATGCTCTCGCGCACGTCGTCGTAGAGCTTGTGGAAATCCACCGCCTCGCGCCTGGCTTCCATCGCTTCGATGATCTCCGCGTACAGGCAGGCCTCGGGAAGCGAGAAGAGGGTGTCGATCCAGGCGAACCTTGGCAGGCTGAGGCGGATCTTCTCGTTCGTCTGGTAGCGCGCGCGCCGCTCATCGAGCGTGAGCTGGCGGCGGCCGTGGTAGCAGCGGCCGACGTGGTTGTGCCGGTCCATCTTGAAGATGTTGCCGAAGTCCTTGTCCACCACCAGGCCGCGAATGACGTACTCGTGGTCGTACTTGAGGCCGCGCAGGTAGCCGGGGTAGCCGCGCTGATCGACCATCCGCGCGAGCGTCATCCGAAAGGCGAGCTCCTCGATCTGCCGCATCGAGTAGACCGCGAGCGTGTAATCCATGTCGAAACCGCAGAGCGCGATCTCGTCCATCTTCAGCGCGCGGTTGGTATAGATCTGCCGGCTGTGCGGCAGCGTCAGGCCCTGGTGGTCCGGGTGCTCGAGAAGCTGCTGCAGCTCCGGGTCGTGCAGGACGTCGTGCGGCGATGCGGGTCGGAAAAGCGCCATTCCGCCCTGATCATCCGACCGGACGCCCCTTGGGCGCAAGGTTCAGTCGGTCGGGCGGCTTTAAGGCAAGCTGCCGCTCGCGATGCCGTGCAGCGCAACCTGGACGGGCTCGCAAGAGGGGCAGGGCGCAACTGCAACGGTCGTCGAGAAGTCGCCCGTGGCCTGCGGCGCGAAGGTCAGGCTCAGCGCCATCGACTGCTGCGGCGCGAGCGAAAGGACGCCCGTCCGGGCCGAGCGGAAGGCGCTCACCGCCGGCGCTGCCACGGTGACCGCCGTCGTGGCTTGCGCGTCGGCGTTGGTCAGCGTCAGCGGCAAGACAGCGGTCGAGCCGACGGTGACTGTTCCAAAGTCGAGGGCGAGCGTGGAGATCTGGGCCATCCCCATCACCGCGTTCCCGCGCAGCGCCAGGGTGGACCCCGAGCTCATCTCCAGCGAGTGGCTGGCGATGCCCATGCCGGTCGGCCGGTAGCGGACCGTCACTTGCCCCGCCTCGCCCGGCTTGAGCGTCAGCGGAAGTCCCACCACCTCGAACGCCGGATCCCCCAACTCCGAGAGCTGGCTGACGACGGTGGGGAAGAAGTCGCGGTTCTGCAGGGTGATGGTGGCGGTGGCTTCGGTGCCCACGGCGACGTTCCCGAAGTCCAACTGGCCGGGAGTCATGACGAGTTGGTCGGGGCCGGTCGAGCACGCAAAGAGCAAGCAACCAAGGGCCAGTGTGGCTTTCTGCACGGCGGCAGCCTGTACACGCCCCATGCCACGGGTGCCTCACAGGCAGGCCACCGCCGGGTCCACCACGGAGTGGGCAAGCGGTTTCCTAACCGTGGCAAGCGGATGGAATCGGAAGGGCGCGCGGGTTACAAGCGGTCGCGAATGGACGAGTGGTTCGTCATCGATGCCGATCCGGCCCACGTCGCGAAAGAGCGGGAGAAGGCGCGCGCGCTGCGCAAGACCGCTTGGTGGCACCGGCGCATTGCCCGCGGGGTGTGCGCCTATTGCGGCAACCGCTTCCCTGCCGGGCAGCTCACCATGGACCACGTGGTGCCGGTCGCGCGCGGCGGGCGCAGCGTCAAAGGCAACGTCGTCGCCTCGTGCAAAGACTGCAACAACCGCAAGAAGCTGCTCACGCCTGCCGAGCAGCTCCTGATGAAACCGACCCTAAACGAAGAGGACTGATGCCGCTCGACCCGAGCGATTTTCCCGTCGAGGAGCACGAGCTTTCCAACGGGCTCCAGATCCGGCTCTTGCAGGATCGCCAGCTTCCCATCGCCACGCTGTACTCGTTCTTCCGGGTGGGCTCGCGCAACGAGCGGCCCGGCATCACGGGTATCTCGCACTTGTTCGAGCACATGATGTTCAACGGCTCGCGCAAGTACGGGCCGAAGGAGTTCGACCGAAGGCTCGAGGCGGCCGGCGGCAGCTCGAACGCGTACACCTCCAACGACGTCACCGCCTACTACGAGGACTTCGCCTCGGAGGCTCTCCCGGTCGTGCTCGATCTGGAGGCCGATCGGATGGCCTCGCTGCTCATCGACGACGCATCGCTTGGCCGCGAGCGGGAAGTGGTGAAGGAGGAGCGCCGCTACCGGACGGACAACGACATCGACGGCATGATGGAGGAGGCGATGAGTGCGCTCGCCTTTCTCGCCCATCCGTATCGGTGGCCGGTGATCGGCTGGATGAGCGACATCGACCGCATCACCCGCGCCGACTGCGAGCAGTACTTCCGCACCTTCTACGCCCCGAACAACTGCACGCTGATCCTGGTCGGCGACTTCGACCGCAAGGACACTTTGGCGCGCATCTCGGACCTCTACGGACGGATTCCGCACGGAGCGCCCTTGCCGGAGGTTGCGACTGGGGAGCCTTCGCAGAAGGGCGAACGCCGCGCTGTCATCCGCTACCCGTCGCAGGCGCCGGCGATGCTGTTCGGCTACCGCGCGCC